>CAZGUW010000254.1:0-7047 GCA_964528705.1 uncultured Geminicoccaceae bacterium | reverse complement strand
CCGGATGCCGCGTGGTGCCGTGCCCGACCAGCAGCAGTGCCGTCTCGCCCGGCTCGCGGCCGTGCGCGCGCAGGCCCTTCAGGGCACGGGCCACGAGAAGATCGGCGAGCCCCGCATGGGCGCCGAGGGCCGGCGCCAACCGGGCGTCGGGCCGGGCGGCCCGCAGCCGCTCCTCGAGCACCTGCAGCGTATGGCCTTCGGCCATCATGAAGGGCAGCACGGTGAGCGGTCCCGGAGCCGTCCGGGCGAGCACGGTCTCCAGCTTCGGGACACCGAAGAGCGCGCAGGCCTCGACCGCGGCGAAGCGGCCCTGCCGCCGCAGCACGCCCGCATGCCGGGCGGCGGCGCCGGCCACGCCACGGGCACCATGCGCGCAGAGCAGCAGCACCGGTGCCCTGCCCGACGCGGGGGCCAGCTCAGTCGCCGGCAGCGGCGAGGCGATTGTGGACATTGTACTTGCCTACCGGTCGGCGCATCGGGATCCGTTTGACCTCCTCCAGGCTGTGCGCATCATAGACGACAAGCGCCCCCTCGTCGGCCCAGACGCTGACCAAAGCGTGGCTGCCGTCCTTCGTGAACTCGACATGCCCGGCCGTCGTGCCCGGGCTCGGGCGGATGGTCCTGACCAGCTCGAGCGTGCGGGTGTCGAGCACCTGCACGGCATCGGCATCGGGGCCGAAGAAGACATCGACCCAGGCATAGGGGGTGGCGGGGTGGGCGCGCAGGAAGAATCCGGGCCCGAGCGTCTCGATCTCCTCGACCACCTCGAAGCGCTCGATGTCGATGACGCTGAGTGCGGCGTCACGCAGATGCGGCGTCGCCATGACCGGGCGCCCCTGCCACTCGAAGGCCGCCGCCGAGCCCAGATGCGGCATGCCCGGCAGCGGCAGCTCGGCGATCTCGCGACCGACATCGAGATGGATGGCGACCACCTGCTCGCCGGCGCGCGCGGAGCCGAGGAGCACGCGGTAGTCGGGGGTGAAGAAGAAATCGTCGACCGGCTCGTCCAGCAGGATGCGGCGGACCGGGAACGGGTCGCTCGCGTCGACCACCTCCTCGGCCCCACTCTCGTTGCTGTGGGCGAGGCCGCTGACCCTGACGGCCCGGGGGCCGATCGGGATCTCCCAGATCTCGGCCACGTCCTTGAGCGCCACGATGAAGCTCTGGCGCGGCGGGGCGGCATAGACCGCGCTCACCCTGGAGCCATTGCCCCGGATGTCGGTGACGGGGATGACCGCAAGCGGCCGGAGGTCTGCCGCGTCGAGCACGGCGAGGCTCTGCGGCAGGTAGTTGCCGACGAGGACGAAGCGGCCGTCGTGCGAGAGGGCGAGATTGCGCGTGTTGATTCCGGCCCTGACCTTCGCGAGCTTCTCCAGCCCCCACATGTCGACCTTCTCGATCCAGCCGTCGCGGGAGGCCAGATAGACAAAGCGGCCATCGGGGCTGAACTTGGGGCCGCCATGCAGGGCGAAGGCGGTGGGCAGGCGGCGCAAGGGCTCGAAGCGGTCGCCGTCCAGGATGGTGATGTGGTGGTCGCCTGTCTCGACCACGACGAAGAGGTCGAGCGGATCGGCGTCGAAGACCGGCGCCTCGGCCGGCACCGCCCCGGTCGTCTCGTGCGACGCCAGGATCTCCGCCATGCCCCATTCCGGCACGCTCTCGGGCGGGGTGTAGACGAGTGCGACGAGCGCTTCGATCGCGGCCTCGTCCAGGATGTCCGCGAATGCCGGCATCTGCGTCTGCGCCCGGCCATGGCGGATCACCTCCGTCGCCTGCGCGGGCTTCAGCCGGCCGAGGTTGTCCGGCAGGAGGGCCGGGCCCGTGCCGCCGAGCCGCGCCTCGCCGTGGCAGGTGGCGCAGTTCTCCGCATAGAGGGCGGCAGCATCGGGTGCCGCCTCAGCCATGCCGGCCCAGCCGAGGACGAGGGCGGCGAGTGCCGCCCTACTCCGCGGCATGCGCCGCCTCGGCGCCGACGGTCTCGCCCGCGAGCCCGATCTCGGTGTCGGTGAGGTAGCAGCCCGGATCGGCGGCCCAGGGATCGCCTGTCGTGCGGGCCGCCCGCACCCGCGTATTGCCGTTGCAGATGGCCAGATGACGGCAGGCGCCGCAGCGTCCGGTGACCGGTCGGGGCCGCTCCTTGAGCCCGGCGAAGACGGGATCGGTCGAGGTGTCGGTCCAGATCTCGCTGAACGGGCGGTCCCGGACATTGCCGAGCTTGTGGTGCCACCAGTAGGTGTCCGGGTGGACGAAGCCGCGGTTGTCGATATTGGCGACGTTCACGCCCGACGCATTGCCGCCCCAGCGCTCGAGCAGGGCCTGGATGTGGGCGGCCCGGGCGGGGAAATTGCGGCGCACCCAGTGCAGCAGGAACACGCCGTCGGCGTCGTTGTTGCCGGTGACGAACTCGGTGTTGCGGCCCTCGTTGATGTGCCGAAGGCAGGTCTCGAAGATCAGCTCGAGGGCGTCTCGGGTCATCACGTCGTGGGCGTCCTCGCCCCTGACCTTGAAGCCCCGGCCGCCATAGTTCAGGTGCGAGAGGTAGAACTTGTCGATGCCGCGCTGGTCGATGAGGTCGAGGATGGTCGAGAGCTCGGCCGCGTTGTCGCGGGTCAGGGTGAAGCGCAGCCCCACCTTGATGCCGATCGCCTGGCAGTGCTCGACGCCGCGCATCGCGGCGGCGAAGGCGCCCGGCTCGCCGCGCAGGTGGTCGTGGGTCGCCTCCGTGCCGTCGAGGCTGATGCCGACATAGTCGTAGTCCAGCTCGGCGATCCGCTCGATGTTGGTCTGGTCGATCCGGGTACCGTTGGTGGAGAGGGCGACGTAGAAGCCGAGACGCTTGGCCTCCGCCGAAATCTCGAAGATGTCGGGGCGCAGCAGCGGCTCGCCCCCGGAGAGGATGAGCGCCGGCACGCGGAAGGCGCGGAGATCCCGCATGACCGCCACGACCTCCTCGGTCGAGAGCTCGCCGGCATAGGCGACGTCGGCCGAGCCAGAGTAGCAGAAGCGGCAGCGCAGGTTGCAGCGGCGCGTCAGGTTCCAGATGACCACGGGTCCGGGTGGCGTGCGCGCCGGGCCGATGCGGCTGGGCCAGACGACCTCGCGCATGAAGTGGGTGATCCGGAACATGGTCGTCTCCCGTTTCTGCCAGGCGGCTACCGGGCGAGCCGAAGCCCGGTCTTCTTGAGGATGCGGCGGCTGTAGAGGATGGTGTCGCCGCGACATGCGGAACCCAGCCGGTTCCTGATCTGCCTGACCTTCATCTCGACCGCCGGCCGCGTTTTGGCGTGGACCATGGCGAAGAGATTGTAGGGCCAGAGCGGCGGATGGCGAGGCCGGCGGTAGCAGTGGCTGACGAAGTCGAAGGCGCCGATCACCGGCCCGAGCTCGGCCACCATCGCGTCATCGACGTCGAAGACCGCCATGCCGTTGGCCCGGTAGCCGAGCGCGTAGTGGTTCGGCACGGCGCCGATGCGCCGGATGGCGCCCCGGGCAAGCATCGCGTCGAGCGTGGCGATGACCGTCGCCTCGTCGGTGTCGAGCGCCGCCGCGACCTCGGCGTAGGGGTTGGCGACGAGCGGCAGGCCCTTGCCGATCGCCTGCACCAGCCGTCGCTCCAGCGTCTGGGGGCCTTCCGACTCGCGCGCCGCCCTCATGGCTGCAGCCTCAGGCCGACGTAGTATTCCTCGAGCTTCGGCATCGACAGGACCTCGATGCCGGTCTCCGCCGCGATCTCGGCGAGCACGGCCGCCGCCCGCTCCGGCGTCTCCGCCGCCACCACGAACCACATGTTGAGGTGATGCTCGCGCTCGTAGTTGTGGGCGATCTCGACATGGGCGTTGACCATCTCCGTCACCCGCTCGAACGCATCCTCGGGCACCGCCATGGCCGCGAGGATGTAGGTGCCGCCCATGGCCTCGACGTTGAAAAGCGGGCCGAAGCGGCTGAGCACGCCTTCTTCGACCAGCCGTGCCAAGCGGCGGATCAGCTCATCCTCGTCGAGCCCGAGTTTCCGCGCCGCGGCCTCGTAAGGCCGCGGGCAGAGCGGGAAGCCGCCCTGCAGCCCCGCCACGATACGACGGTCGGTTGCGTCCATCAGGCGACCATCCCCGGCTCGCGCCGGTAGCGGGCACCGCGCTGCTTGAAGCGGCGCGTGCTGAAGAGCACCGCATGCGGCAGGTCGGCGAGCCCATGCTCCGCCAGAAGCTGGTCGATGCGGGCGAGCACGGCCCGACGCTCGCGCCCGTGCACCATGGCGAAGAGGTTGTAGGGCCAATCCGGCAGGCGGCGCGGCCGGCGATAGCAGAGCGTCACGTCGGCCGCCCTGGTCAGCCGCTCGCCCACCGCATCGACCGCGTCGTCGGGCACGTCCATGACGGTCATCGCATTGGCCCGGTAGCCGATCTCGTGATGCCGGACGACGAGGCCGAGGCGCTTCACCACGCCGGCCGCCTGCAACGCCGCGAGCCGCTCGATCACCACGGCCTCGTCGAGTCCCGCGCGCTCGCCCAGCGCCGCGTATGGGTGTGAAACGAGCGGCAGCCCGCCCTCGAGGGCGTCGAGCAGGCGACGATCGGCAGCGCTCAGCTCCATGACGGCCTGAACCCCAGATCGATGCCGTAAGCGCGCTCGAGGGGCAGGTCGAGCACCTCGATCCCGCTCCGCTCGGCAATGCCGGCGAGCACCCCGGCGACCGCCTCCCGGCTCGCCGCGGTCACGACGAACCAGAGATTGAGCCGGTGCTCGCGGGCGTAGTTGTGGTTGACCTCGGCATGGCCGCTCACCAGCTCGGCCACCTCGTCGAGGCGCTCCTCCGGCACGGCCATGGCGGCGAGCGTGCTCCAGCCGGTGCTGTGCGGGGCCACCACGGCGCCGACACGGCTGAGCACGCCGCGCTCCTGCAGGCGGGCCAGACGTCCGAGCACGACAGCCTCGCTCACCCCGAGCGCCTCGCCCATGGCCGCATAGGGCTCGGGGCAGAGCGGCAGGTCGCGCTGGTAGGTCTCGATCAGCCGGCGGTCGATGGCGTCGAGCGGCACTTCGTGAATGTCGGCGATCGTCATCAGTAGCCCAGTCGATTGGCGCGGGCGGTGAAGAAGATGCCGCTCGGCGCCTCGGCCTCGAGCGTCGCGATGACCTCGAAGCTATTGGTGTCGACCACGTCGATGCGGTTCGCGTCCCGCACCGAGATCCAGACCGCCTCGCCGCGCGGCGTGAACTCCATGTGCAGCACGCCGGGGCCGGGGCGCAATTCCTCGACGATCTCGCCCGAGGGCACGTCGATCACCTGGACCACGTCGTTGTCGGGGTGGGCGAAGTTGACCCAGACCTGCCGGCCGTCCGGGCGGGCGATGGCGAAGACCGGCTGGCTGTGGACCGCGATGCGGTCGATCTCCTCCATGGTCGCCCGGTCGACGACCAGGAGCTCATGCCGGCCGATGGCAGGCAGGTAGAGCCGGTCGCCGGCGACGCTCCACCCCTCGAGATGCGGCATCTTGTAGACCGGCAGGGGCTCCTCGCCCTTGCCGTAGCCGTCGAGGATGCGCCTCGGCCGGGCGTCCTCGTCCCAGAGGTCGAGCGCGACGAGGCCGTCCTCGCCGAAGAGCCCGGCGACGTAGGTGCGCCCGTCCGGTGTCACCAGCGCGTCGTAAGGCAAGGCGCCGACTTCGTCGAAGCGCCGGACCTCGGGCGCGGCGCCGTCATCGAGCCCGACCGTCCAGATCGCATCGGCGTCGTAGAGGGCGAAGACGAAGCGGTTGCCGGCCAGGTCCTCGATCCCGACCACCTTCGAGCGCGCGCCGTCGGCCCCGTAGGTCGACGGCACCTCGGCGATGGGCGAGAGGTCGTCGCTTTTGAAGAAGCGCACGCCGCCCGGCTCGTAATTGGCGACGGCGACGATCCGGCCGTCCTGCGAGATGGCGCCGCCGATGCTGTTGCCGGCCTGGACGATCCGACCTGCGATGTCGCCGGTCAGGAGGTCGACCTTGCTGAGCCCGCCGTCGCGGCCGAAGACGAAGGCGTAACGGCCGTCGCGCGAGAAGACCACGGACGCATGGCTCAGATCGCCGAGGCCCGCCACCCGGCCGATGGCCTCATTCCCGGACGTGTCGACGATCAGGATCGAACCCTCGGCCCGCTCGACGACGACACCGAGATCGCCGGTGCCGCGCAAGGGCGGGCTGATGGTGGTGCAGGCGGCGAGGCCGAGGGCAATGGCCAGGGCCGAAGCGAAGCGTGCTTCAGCGCGCATCGCCGATCCCTTCCTGCAGGCGGCCGACCAGCCAGACCACCTCGTCCTCGACCAGGAGCCCCCGCCAGGGGGGCATCGGCCGGCCGGGCACGCCGTCGAGGATGATGGCGACCAGGCTCTCGGCCGGCACGTTATCCAGCGCCTCCGGCAGGAGCGGCGGCCCGAGCCCGCCCTTCAGGGTGAGGCCGTGGCAGGAGCCGCAGTCGTGACGCAGGAGATGGATCAGTTCGTCCTGCCGTTCGGCCGAAGGCTCGGCAGCCGCCACGGAACCGGCGAGGCCCGCAATGGCGAGGCCGCCGATGGCGAAACCGGGCGTCAGCCGGTCAACCCAGCTGACGGCGGGCATCCGCCCCCTCCTGCAGGCCTGTCCCGGCGCCGAGGATGTCGCCGAGGGTCACCACCGGGCCGACCGCCAGCAGCACCGGCGCCGCAAGCCCGGCCGCCTCGACCGCCGCCGGCAGCTCGGCCAGTGTCGCCCGACAGACCTGCTCGCCCGGCTGGGTCCCCGAAGCAATGGCGACAGCCGGTGTCGAGGGGGCGAGGCCGGCGCCGATGAGCCCGTCCCGGAACCGGCCGAGGCTGGCGAGCGCCATGTAGACGACGAGCGTGGTCTCCGGATCGGCGAGCGCGCGCCAGTCGATGTCGGGGTCGCCCGATCCGCAGCTGTGGCCGGTGATCAGCCGCACCCCGGTCGCCATGCCGCGATGGGTGAGCGGAATGCCGGCGGCGGCGAGCACACCCGAGGCAGCGGTGATGCCGGGCACGACCTCGAAGGGGATCCCGTGCGCCACGAGGTGCAG
>CAZGUW010000253.1:0-7094 GCA_964528705.1 uncultured Geminicoccaceae bacterium | reverse complement strand
ATCGCCCCCGACCTGCGCGCGCCACGCGAGCCGAAGGGGGCCATCGGGCTCCTGGTCGAGGCGCTTCGCCAACGCCGGGAGCAGGGGCTCGAGCCCTTCACTGTGCTCTGCTGTGACAACCTGCCGGAGAACGGCACGCTCCTGCGGGCTGGCGTGCTCGATTTCGCCGGGCGGATCGATCCGGCCCTGGCGCGGTGGATCAAGTCGGGGGCGGCCTTCCCCTCGACCATGGTGGACCGGATCACGCCGGCCGCGACCCCGACCACACTCGCCGATGCTGCCCGGCTAACGGGCTGCGAGGACCGCGCCGCCATCGAGACCGAGCCCTTCAGCCAGTGGGTCATCGAGGACAGGTTCACCGCTGGCCGGCCGGCCTGGGAGGCGGGCGGGGCGATCTTCGTCGACGACGTGGCGGCCTATGAGCGGATGAAGCTCCGGATGCTGAATGGCACGCATTCGATGCTCGCCTATGCCGGCTTTCTCGCCGGCCACCGCTACGTGCGCGACGTCATGGGCGACCCGGTGCTGGCCCGCCTCGTCAGGCGCCAGCTCGCCGCCGCAGCCCGGACCCTGCCGCCGCTCGCCGGCATCGATCTCGACGGCTATGCCGCGGCTCTCTGCCGGCGCTTCGCCAACCCGGCGATCGCCCACGAGACCCGGCAGATCGCCAGGGACGGCACTGAGAAGCTGCCGCAGCGCGTCATGGCACCTGCCCTGGAGGTCGCGAGGCGGGGCGGCGATCTCCGGCCGTTCGCCTTCGCCGTCGCCGTCTGGATGCGCTACGCCCTGGGCCGGACCGATGGCGGCGAGGCCTACGATCTCAGCGACCCGCGGGCGGACGAGATCCGCATGGCTGTGGCCAGCAGCGGCACGCCCGCCGGCATCGCCCGGGCCCTGCACGGGCTCGATGGCGTCTTCCCGCCCGAGCTCGTCGCCGATCCCGCCTGGACGGACGCCGTCACGGCGATCCTCGCCGGCCTGCTCGAGCGGGGCGTCGCCGCGGCGCTGGCCGAGGAGGCGGCCGGCGCCGCCTGACCCCGGCCGCCCCATCGCCGATCAGTTCAAGTGGGTGTCGAAGAAGTTCAGGGTGCGCTCCCAGGCGAGGGTAGCGGCTGCGTCGTCGTAGCGTG
Source organism: uncultured Geminicoccaceae bacterium (assembly GCA_964528705.1). GTDB lineage: Bacteria > Pseudomonadota > Alphaproteobacteria > Geminicoccales > Geminicoccaceae > SLRI01. Next base: position 5,964 of record CAZGUW010000253.1, on the reverse strand, counting down.
GCGTCGTGTCGTTGTGGAAGCCGTGGTTCACGTCCGGATAGAAGTGGACCGAGAACTCCTTGCCGTTCGCCTCGAGCGCGGCACCATATTCTTCCCAGCCCGCGGTGATCCGCTCGTCCAGCCCGGCATACTGCAGCATCAGGGGCGCCTCGATGGCAGGGACGTCCTCGACCGCCGCCTGTCGGCCGTAGAACGGCACCGAAGCGGCGAGGTCGGGATAGGCGACCGCGAGCGCATTGCAGACACCGCCGCCATAGCAGAAGCCGACGGCACCCACCTTGCCGGTCGACGCGTCGTGATCCCGGAGGAACTCGAAGGCGGCGAAGAAGTCCGCCATCAGCTTGGCCCCGTCGAGCTGCTGCTGCATTTCGCGGCCCTCTTCGTCATTGCCGGGATAGCCGCCGAGCGGCGTGAGGCCGTCCGGCGCGAAGGCGAGGTAGCCCGCCTTGGCGAGGCGGCGGGCGACATCCTCGATATAGGGGTTGAGGCCGCGGTTCTCGTGGATGACCAGCACCGCGGGCAGGGGCCCCGAAGCGTCCGCCGGGCGGGCCATCAGCCCGGCCATGGTGCCGTGGCCCTCGGGGCTCTCGTACTCGACCCTTTCCGTCACGATGGCCGGATCGTCCGGTGCCACCTGCTGGGCCAGCGCGTAGTCGGGCTGCAGCTGGTCCAGGACCATGGCGCCGGTCACGCCAACGGCAGTGTACTTGCCGGCCTGCGAGATGAACTCGCGCTTCGACATCTTGCCGTGCACATAGCCGTCATAGATCTCGAGAATGCGCTGGTCGAAATCCCGGGCGGTCTTCCTGAGCGACGTGGCCATTATGTCCTCCTGCTGTTCTCGTTTCCGTTCGCGTGCTCTTCGCCGGCCGCGACGATGAGGCGGGCTCGGCAGACGTCCCCGGCGATGGACGTGCCATGTCCAAACTAGATGCGGGCTGTCCGCCGGCAATTGCCGGCAAGCAATTCGGGCCCGACCATAGCATCAGCAGTCTCGGGGGAGAACGTCGCCAGAGTTTGCCGGTGGTCACGCGGTTTGTATCAAAATGTAACAGGTGGTCGGACGCCGGTCACACCAGCCGATCGACGCGCAGGAGCTTGATCAGGCCGGGCAGTGACATCAGCAACAGCACGACCGCCCAGACGAGACCGAGGATCGCCAGCACGATGGCCCCCACTGCATCGCCGATACTGTGCAGGATGCCGGGCAGGAAGGAGAGGAGGAGACCGATCACGAAGCCGCCGAGGAAGCCCGTGGCGGTCAGCAGCATCAGCACCTTGTTCTCGACGTAGCGCCAGCTTGCGAAAAGCAGGAGGCCGATGAAGAGCCCGCGGCAGAGCGTGGCGCCGGCCAGCATGGCGAGCACCGGGCCGCTGGAGAAGCTGCCGTAGACGGCGAGATAGGCGATGGTGCCGAACGGGACCGCCAGCAGCAGCGAGAGCATCAGTGTCAGCTTGGCGATGGCCGCCATGAGCATCAGCCCCGCCGCACCCATGACCGAGAGGCAGACGAGGATGGTCGCCACCGTGCGGATGCGGCTGTGCCAGCCCTGCGCCATCACCGTCGCGGTGGCGAAGAGGAGGCCCGTCCAGGCGAGCAGGCCGTCGACCGTTGCGAGCGCCGGCAAAGCGAGGCCGGGCGGGCGCTCGGCGCCCTCGCTCTGCTCGGCGAACTGAGCGCGTGCCGCGTCCCGATCCTCCTCGTCCATCGTCTCGAACATGGCCTCGTCGGGCGGCATGACCGGCACCGGCAGGAAGCGGGCGCCGATCTCGAGCCCGAGCGCCACGAGGATGGCGACGAGGGCGAGGTGGACGGGCCAGGTGCGCATCCGCTCAGGCCGGCCGCTCAAGGCGGAAGCGGCAGGCGTCCACGCCGCCGGCATCCGCGCAGGAAAGCGCGAGCTCACCGCCCTCCTCGTAGGCGAAGAGGTCGAGCGTGCGGTCGCCGCCGAGGGTGCGGGCGGTAGGACCGGGTCGCGTGGCCTCGCTCGGCGCCGGGCTGAAGACCGCCTCACCCATGCCCTGGCGCAGCCGGATCAGCCCCCGCCGCACACGGCTGCCCCCCGGGGCGACGATGAACGTGCAGGTCTGGCCGGTGGCGACGGAGAGCTCGATCCCCTCCTGCCGGCAACCGGCCTCGGCCGGCGCGGCGAGATCCCCCGAGGCCAGCGGCGCTTCCAGCAGGCTGGCGATCATGCCGCGTGCCGCCTCGATCGGATCGCCACTACCGGTCCCGTCGCCCCGAAGCGCACCGGCCGTGAAGACCAGCCAGCTGATGACGACGAGCGCCGCGAGGAGAAGACCTGCCTTGACCAACGAACGCGCGCCTATTGACTGCAGGCGGTCGAGCCGCCCAGCTGCCGATTGACGACATCCAGAATGACCTGGCTGCCCCGAGGATTCCGGTCGAAGCGCGACTGATCGATGATGCAGCCGACGGGATAGAAGGCGGGCGCCTCGCGCACGTTGAGGCGAAAGCTCCGGTTGAGCGCGACCCGGATGTCGTCCGTGAGCAGACGCCAGGTGAACGACGGTATGAAGGCTTCGTCGGACAGCACGGTCAGGCGGATCGTTTCACCTTCCCTGACCGGGGTGCCGGGCCAGGGCCTGATCTTGAGCAGCTTGCCCGGGACCCGCCCCGGTGCGTCCAGGTCCTCCTCGATCTCGACGGTCAGGCCCAGTGCTTCGTAATGGGCGCGCGCCGTCTCGCCGGTTGCGTCGGCAGGTGGCTCGGGCAGGCTGAATTCGGTGGGCGGCCGGCTCACAAGCAGCACGACGGGCTCCCCGGCATGCAGCGATTCTCCGGCTACCGGCGCCTGCTCGACGACCAATCCCTGGCGCGACGGATCGGTCTCGAGCGTCTCCTCGATCTGCACGGACGAGGGAAGGATCTGTGCCGCAGCCAGGGCATCGCCCGCATCGCTGCGGGACAGGCCGACCACATCCGGCAGGACGGGTAGCCGGGGCACGGTCAGGGTCACGGTGAGCGCGTCATCGATCGGGGTGCCGGCGGGTGGTGACTGGCCGGTCACCGTGCCGTCCGCATCGCGATCGACGGGGGAGTCGACATTGACCGACGTCGCCGCGACGCCCAGGTCGGCCAGGGCCTGTTGCGCTGCGGCGAGGGTCTGGCCCTCGACGGCCGGCAGTTCGCCGCGCGCCAGATACCTGTAGCCCAGCCCGCCGCCGGCGAGGAGGAGGACCAGCACTGCGGCGATGGCGGCAAACACCTTCCAGGGCCTTTTGGGTGCGACCGGCGGTGCCGGGGTGACGGTCACCGTCACCGTCTCGCTGAAGCCGTTGTTCTCCTCCGGCAGCGAGACTTCGTAGACCTTCAGGCGCAGGGCGACGGTGCCGGCCGCAGCATTTGCCGGCGGGGCGACGGCGAGCGTGACCTTGCGGGTCTCGCTGGGGCCGAGGCGCAGCGTTCGCTCGCCCTCCACGGTGATCCAGTCGGGGACGGCGCCACCATCGCCAGGGATTGCCATGGCAACCACGTTGAGCGTCCGCCCGGCGACGTTGACGACGTCGAAGCCGACCTCCTGGCGCTGGCCGGCCTGGACGGTCACTGCCGTCAGGGGCTGGTCGATCTGGACGATGGCTGCCATGGGCGCGTTTCCGTGATCAGGGCTTGTGGCTTTGCGGGATGATGCCTTGCGCTCGTCCGATCATCTCAGGCGGTCGCCACCGGGAATCGACCCGTCCGCCACGTCAGCGCGTCGGCCGCGATTCCGGCCGGCCAACGAGCATGGCCCAGCGGCAAGCTGGATGATCTCGGTCAAGGGTATTCGACCGGCACGAGGCAAAGCCAGGTCAGGGTTGCATATCCCTTCGGATCGGCGGTGGTGATGGTAATCGAGCTGCCGCGGCGCAAGTTGCCATTGTTCGACTGTTCCAGGACACAGTCGGCACCGCCGGGCCAGGATCGTTTCGACTCTGCCAAATCGAAATATTGCCGCACATGGCGGCGCTGGGCATCCGTGATGACGTGACCAGCGAAGTTCGGAACGCTCACCGTCGACGATTGCACACGAACCTCGATGGCCGCGGTTTCCTCGACGGCCGAGCCGGGTGGCGGCAGCACCTCGATGACCCGCCCGGGCACGCGACCCGGGGCGTCCCGATCCTCGATGATCTCGACCGTCAGGCCTTGGGCTTGGTAGATGCGCCGCGCATCGTCTGCCGTGGCCGCCGGGTCGAGGCGCGCCAGCGTCAGCGTCGCCGGCTGGCGCGGCGCCGTCAGCACCACCGCGCTGTTCGCGCCGACGCTGGCGCCGGGCTCCGGCGTCTGCCGGCTGACGCCGCCGTCGGCGCGCGGGTCGAGCGGGCTCTCGACCGTCACCAGCTCGTCGGGAATACCGGCTCGCCTAAGCATGGCGCGCGCCCGGGTCGGCAGGTGGCCGGTGACGTCGGGCATCTCGGGCAGGCGCGGCACGACCAGCGTGATCGGCGAATTCTGGCCCATCACCACGCCCGGGCCGGGGGTCTGACTGGTTATCAGATCGCCGGCGTCGAGGCTGATGGGCCGCTCGACCGTCACGACCGACCAGGAGAAACCGGCCTCCTCGAGGTGGGCGCGCGCGCCCTCGAGCGTGGCGCCTTCGACCAGCTGCATGATGAGCGCCGAGAGCTTCAGGGACACTTCCGTGCCCGGTGCCAGCTCGGTGCCCGCCGCGGGCTCCTGTGCCACCATGCGCCCGCTCTGGCGGCCCGGCGCCCGGCCGATCGCGACCGTCGTCGGATCGACGCCGGCTTCCTCCAGCGCCATGTTGGCCTCGTCCAGCGTCATGCCCGCAAGATCGGGCATCACCGGCAGGCGGGGCACGGTCAGGGTGATGCCGACTTCGTCGTCGAGCGGCGTGTCGGCGGCCGGCGACTGGTCGGTCACCGTGCCGTCGGCATTTGGATCGATGGTGTGGGTGATGCTGATCCTGTCCGCCGGGACGCCGCGCTCGGCGAGCGCCTGCTGCGCGTCGGCGAGGCTCTGGCCCTCGACGGCGGGCATGTACTGGCGCGTCAGCTGGTCATAGGCCAGCCAGCCGCCACCGGCGACGAGCAGCGCCAGCACGGCGGCGATCGCGGCGATGGCCTTCCATGGCCGCTTCGGCGGCGCGGGCGGCGCCGGGGTCACGGTGACCGTCACGGTCTCGCTGAAGCCGTTGTTCTCCTCCGGCATCGAGACTTCGTAGACCTTCAGGCGCACAGGCAATTCGCCGGCCGGTGCCGTGGCCGGCGGGGCGAGGCCGAGCGCGACCTTGCGGGTCTCGTTCGGGCCGAGGCGGAGCGTCCGCTCGCCGTCGACGGTGATCCAGCCGGGCACCGCTCCGCCGTCACCCGGGACGCCGGTAGCGACCACGTTCAGGGTACGGCCGGCAACATTGACGATGTCGAAGGCGATCGTCTGGCGCTCGCCCGCCCGCACGGCCACCGTCGTGACGGGCTGGTCGATCTGCACGATGGCGGCCATGGGCAGTGCTCTTTCTCGGAGTGATCAGCCGTTCCGGGTGCTTCGAACCTGCCCGACGCAGCCGCCGGCCTCAAGGCCGGGAGACATGCGGCGGAGATCCGGGCCGGCCTACCGGGTCGCTGTCGTCGGGCCATTCGCCTCACGCCAGCGGATATCATGAGTGACGTGGGCCGGCTTGAGCAGCCAGACCAGCGCCTCGATCAGCTCGGCCCGCGGGCGCAGCTCGCCCGGCGCCTCGACGGTGAAGTGGAAGTCCCGCCCGGCGCCGCCCTCGTCGATGTGCACGCCCTCGCCGAGGGCGACCCGGAGGGCGAGCTCGAGCGACGCCCTCGTGCCGCGATCGGCGGCGAGGCGGGGCGCCGCCATGATCAGCGCCCTGAGTGCCATGTCGTCGAGCACGCCCTCGCCCCCCCGGTGCAGCGGCAGGAGCGGGGCCATGCCGACCATGGCGGCGAGCCAGGGCAGCATGCGATCCGGGCAGCGACGCGGGTCGAGGA
>CAZGUW010000252.1:0-7133 GCA_964528705.1 uncultured Geminicoccaceae bacterium | reverse complement strand
CACCATCTCTCGGGACACGACCAAGGGAGCCCTGCGCTTCAACGTAGCCCGCTCGCGCGGGATGGAACGCCGTCGCTGCCGCTCGTGGCGTCGATGTAGTAGTCGCTTCAACGTAGCCCGCTCGCGCGGGATGGAACCGTGTGTTCCGCGCCCGTCACAGCCTGACGCAGCCGCTTCAACGTAGCCCGCTCGCGCGGGATGGAACCGAACTCGGCGTAGACCTGCGGGTTTGCCGTGTGGCTTCAACGTAGCCCGCTCGCGCGGGATGGAACATGCCGCCGGAGGGGGCGCCGGCCTGGGCCTGCTGGTTGCTTCAACGTAGCCCGCTCGCGCGGGATGGAACACTCGGGCAGTGTCTGGCATCGACGGCAGCTATCTACTTCAACGTAGCCCGCTCGCGCGGGATGGAACCCCGGCGATAGTCGGCAGCGGACGATTCCGGGTTACTTCAACGTAGCCCGCTCGCGCGGGATGGAACTCGGGGCGGCCCGTCCACCGGGCGATCCTCGTCAGCTTCAACGTAGCCCGCTCGCGCGGGATGGAACCTCCAGCAGCGCGACCTCATGCTCGGTCTAGGGGCTTCAACGTAGCCCGCTCGCGCGGGATGGAACCCTCCGCCAGTTCCGCGGCGGGCTCATGGTGCTGACGCTTCAACGTAGCCCGCTCGCGCGGGATGGAACCCTGGCTGCCGCAGCGCGAGGCCATGGCCCGGGCGCTTCAACGTAGCCCGCTCGCGCGGGATGGAACGGTCGAACGGGCTCTCGCTGGAGACGCTGAGGTAGCTTCAACGTAGCCCGCTCGCGCGGGATGGAACCCCGGAAATTCGCCGGCAGGGTCTTGTCGAGGTTGCTTCAACGTAGCCCGCTCGCGCGGGATGGAACCGCTTCAGTTGTAAGTCCTTGCCGGAGAAGGATCAATCGGCGCTCTTGTGCGAAACCTGCCATTCAGTCGGATCATTTGGACATGGTTTGCCCCGAACTCGCAGCCGAACGCAGGCATTTCGGCCCTTCGGGTGTTGTGCGAACGACCCCGTCATATCGCGATCGCTTGGGGTTCGCACAGTTCACCGCGGGAGAAGCAGAGGAACTTACCGGAATACCATCGCCGGCCGCGCATCGTCGGCCAATGCCAGCCACAAAAGAGGGCAGCCTCGAGATCAGCGATACGAAGCGACTCGAGCCAGATCGGCCATGAAAGGCCATCAGCATCGATCAGCGGCGTTGCCAGCCCGCGCTTCGTCGGTGCCGACGGGCAACTGGCAAGACCGATCGCCGCCAGCGCATTGATCGTCTGATCCTGGGTCATCTTGTCCTTGGTGGGTGCCTTGGCGCGATAAGCATGATCGCGTTCACAGGCGTGGTCCCAGCGGCAGATGTCGCCAGCCATCCGTTCATTACGCCCGCCATCAATAACACGGGCAAAATCGTCGGCGGTCACGGCTCTCACCATGAATCCCCTGAGGCTGGCGAGCCAGTGCTGATGGCCACTGCCCTGACCGTACTCGAGCGCACTGGCCTGCAGCTTGGTCTTCGACCGGTGCCACACGGCATCGGAAGCGACAGCGCACCACAAGGTTGCCTCGATGCCTTCGGCTGTCGGTGCATGAGCGCGCCATTCCGCAGCGTCGAAGGCAACGTTCTGGTGATCGGCGAAGCGCCAGGCCTCATGCCGCGCCGCGACCCAGTCGGCGCAGCGATTGGCAAGGTCAGCCGGAACATCGTGCAGCTCGAGGTGATAGCGGCCGCGGTCGTGTCGCCAGTTGGCTCGTCCCGTCGGCGTCGTTTCGCTGACCAGCCTGAGCAGGCCCACCGAAGCCATCCAGTCGCGCAGATTGGCGGGGTCCAGATCAAGCATGCCCTTGCCGTCCTGTCATGGCAGCACCGGTGATCATTTCCTGGCGGGAAACAGCCCGGTCGGCACAACGCAACACCGCTTCGTGCAACGCCAGGCGCCAATAACCGAGATCACTTTGCAGCGCGTCCATGCGCTCCGCCAGACCCGGACCATGATCGACGATCGGCCAAAACGGCCGTGCATGGCCATGATGCGTGGCGATCAGCCAATAGACGAGAGCGCTCGTGTCGGGCGGCAGCTGACGCAGGCTTTCGGCCTCATGCCGCCAGCCTTTCGGCAACCGCGACAGAGGACTGGCCACATACAGACCCTTGGCCAGCGGTGGCTCGCCAAGGCGACGCAGATCCCCACCCTTGATGTTGATCTGCCAGCCGGGATGAGCCTTGCCGAGATCGTGATGCAATCCGGCCTCGCGGAAGACTGCAGCATCAAGTCCAAGCACCTCGGCATCCGCCCGTGCCTTCTCAGCCACGGCGCTGGAATGACGGTCCAGCGGCACTTCGCATGGCACCGCCCGCGATCTCGGCTGATCCGTAAAACTCTCCACCACGACACCACGTGACCAGCGATGCAACCGATCGCCGGTGACCTCGACATCGGGATCGTCGAATCGTTCCAGCCGCCGGCCTGTTCGCAGAAAGAAGGCTTCCTCGGCGAGGTCGGCAACAGGCTCGGATGAACCTGGCGCCCAGCCGAAGCTGTCATAACCGCCCGCACTGGCCGGCAGGACAACAACAGCACCTGGCTTGAGCTGACTGGCGGTCACGCGAAGAGCACCATCTTCAATCCCGTCCCAGCGAAGAACATAACCGGGCAGCACTGCCGGCTGTTGTAGACCGCCTCGCTGTCGTGGCTCGACAGCACCTTCGACATCGCCCGTGTCGATATCGAGAGTCTCACTTTCGAGCCATGCGCGTAGCTCCCAAAGTGGAACCGGGCAGGCTTCGAGCGCGGTGGGTGGCAGGATCCGCAGGATCTCGGTCGCGGCGGCCGGATCATCGGGCTCGACATCCCGGCGCCACACCACGGTAGCGTCGCCCGACAAGCGCCCGGGCCCATGCAGCAGAAGATCAATATCGGGCTCGACACGCGGCCGTGGTGCCGTGCGGGCCAGCATTCGCAGGTGAGGTTCGAGAAACGACACGGGCTCGGCGCGGGAGGAACGGGCACCTTCCGGCACATCCCCGGCGAGTTCACGCCACCCCTCGAAGCCAAGGTCAATCAGGCGGCGACGGGCGTGTTTCGACAAGCACTTCCAGGTCTCGATCGGCGCAGTGCCGTAGGGCACGACCTCATCCCTTTGCTCCGGTCCGATCAGGATGCAGCGGCTTTCGCCCTGCTGACCCAGGCGGTCCAGCCGCCCGAGCCGCTGACGCAGCGCATCGATCGGGCAGATTTCCGAGACCATGCCATCGAAGTCGAAATCCGCACCGGCCTCGATGCATTGCGTGGCAACGACAACCAATGGCTCTGAGGCCTCGCTGCCGCTTTTCACCCGTGGCAGCAGCCCGGCCATGATCCGCTCCCGATCGAGTGGCCGCTGGCGACCGATGATCAGGTGCTTGTCGGGATGCTGGATGGCGGCGAAGGCCTGGCGGGCGGCGCGCACGGTGTTGCAAACGACAGCGATCCGGCGCAGCCCGCTATCGAGCAGCTCCGTGGCTGCTACCGCGGCCGACGCGCCTTGGCGCAGCTCGACCATGCGCCTGGCTTTCAACCGAGATTTCAGGACCGGGTGATCCCTGTCGGCATCGTCCAGACCGAAGATGGTGAGATCGGAACGACGTGGCGTCGCGGTCATGGAAATGATGCGGATATCGGCCCCCAGCGTCTGGCAGGCACGCATCGTGTCTTCCGCCGTCGGCGAAAGATGCGCTTCGTCGAGAACGATCAGGCTGTCATTGCCTGCAAGACCGGCCCAGATCGGCCAGGAACGGGGGCTCGAGCCATAGGCACGAAACAACAGCCGCGAGCCCAGCTGATCGATCGTCGAGGAAATAATCTGCGGCCGCACCGGATCGAGGATCGGCTCGTCATCGAGCACGATGCCACCGCGCAGGCGCGACACCAGGATGGCATCGGAGTCACCGACGATGCTCCTGGCGACCGCGAAGGTCTGATCGGCGATGACCCGACGATCACTGGCCACCCAGAGCCGGCGCGGCACGGCATGGCCCTGTTGCTGCGCCCAGGCCCAGATCACGACGATCTCGGTCTTGGCGCTGCCGGTCGGCAGATCGATGACGTCCGGCAACTGGCCGGCCGCGAAGCTGTCGGCAAGACGGCACATCCACGGGAACGGCTCACGCTGCCGGACCTGGCGATAGTAGGCAGAGAAGCTCATGCGTCAGCCTGCGGCAACAGCAGCCCCATCCCGAAATACCGACCCCGACCGATGAGCAGCGGCCCCGGAACGGGCCGCGGCCAGGTCAGGCGAAGATGGGTGATGAACTTGCGCGCAAGGTAGGCCCGTCCGCCAAGACTGTGCCGCCGGCAATCGACCCCGCCGCCGACCGGGCTGTAGGATGTGGCGGCGACGGCTTGCGGTGCCGGCAAGCCGGCATCCCGGCACATCGATCCGACAATATCCTCGAGGCGCAGAGCGCGACGGGCGTGCCGATCGCAGACGACGGGCGTCACGGTGGCCCAGGTGCGGCCATGGCCTGCCAGGCGGTCGGCGCGCAGGCTGCGGCGATGATCGTTGACGGCCACGTCCATCGTCCAGCGGTTGCCGCCGACATCGACCATGCCGCCAGCGGCAAGCCAGCGCTGGAGCCCGGTGATCAGCAGATTGTAGTCGTCGTCGCTACAGGACGCTGGCAGCAGCAGCCCTGCCCCCAGGACATTGCCATCCGCGTACCGGTCGCGGCCGTGCTCGTCGACATGCGCCAACGGCACGATCGCGAGATGCTCACCGGCGAGCGTCTTGCCGTTGACCGCATGGCCGGTGAGCATGCCAGGCGCCTCGTCAGGTAGATGGCTGGTCAGGGCGCGACGGATGGCCTCGCAGATCGGCACAGCCTGGTTGATCGCCAGGCGCTGACCGACAACACGGCGCAGCGGGATCATCTGCCCCCACGGCGAGGCCAATCGTTCCTCGCCCAGTCGGGCATAGCCGACGGTCTCGGTCGGTCGGGGTCGGCGACCTGCCTGAAAGTCGGCCTCGAGCTCATCGAGACGACCGACATGGATACCCCGCAAGCGGTGCTGGCCGCTCGTTGCCGGTACCAGGGCACCATCGGTCAGCGGCGTCGTCCGCACCTCTGCGATAACGATGACCGGTGCTCGAGATGAGCCGATATAAGTGACTTCCCTGGCGATGCGCTGCAGGGCTTCCAGATGCTCGGTCTCATTGATGCGCCATGACCAGACGACCGGCCCCGGATGCCCTACGCTGTTGTGCCAACGTGCCTGCCGGGATTTCGCCTCGAACAGCGAACGATCAGCCACCGGCTCGAAGCAGACGATTCCTTCGACCCGAGGCGGCTCGAGGTCGGTCTCGATCGCGGGATTGCCCTGCGCCTCGAGCCAGTAGAGCGCCGGCGGTCGGGCCTCGCCCAGGCTGGCCGCAGCAGCAACCAGGGCGCTGAACAGTGTGTCGGGAGCTGGCGGCCAGCTGATCCGGTCGCGGCGAACCGATGAGGTGATCGACCAACGTTCGAGCAAGGGGCTGGCCGCAATGACCAGCCGATTCATGCCGCCGGTTCCGTCGCTTGCTCCTGTGCCTGCCGGTTCGCCTTGATGAGGCCAGCGAGCTTGTGGCTGGGTTTGGCGACGACCTTTCCGTGAATGGCGATGCCTGCACGCTGCAGGCCTTCCTCGGCCTGTTTGAAGAGATCAATCGCGGCATCGACCGTGACAGGAACCGTTTGGATGGCACCGTCGCCGTCGATGATGTCGATGGCCAACGGGCCAGACGTCAGCAGGTCGCAGCGAGAGCGTAGCGAGTAGCCGGCTCGATGCCCGAGGACGCGCGCCAATACGCCGAGAGCCGTGACATAGGCTTGACCCGCCGCATCGCGATCGTCGCCGCCGAACCGCAAGCGTCTGATAGCGGCGAGCGGCATGGCCCAACGCAGGGTCACACGCTCGGCCGTGATACCCTGTTCATGCATGCTCGGCGCGATGTTGCCGTGATTGATTTCCGAGGGGCGTTTTCTGGCGAAGGGCTCGGGCTTGTCGTTCTTGTCTCGTGCAGCCTCGTCTTCCAGCGCTGTCCAATCGCCGCCGACGGCCTTGTAGAGCTGGATTTTCTCGATGCCGAGGGGATCGATTCGCGAGCCGACCGCCTGGCCGAGCACGGCGTTATCGGCCCAGATCTCGCTGGTCGAGCAGCGCTGCAGCTTGAGTGGTCGAGCCTGACCGTGCTGCGAAAACCAACAACCGAAGAGCAACGTGGTCGGCGACGCCTCGAGGATCGGCGACAAGTCGGCTGGTGTCGTTGCCAGCAGCTTGCCCCCGAGGTCACTCTCGGCGAACGACACCCCATCGAACTCGCTGTCGCGAAGGATCGCGTCCGACAGCCGGTGCGGCATCTCGCTGGCCGACAGGCGATCGATTCCGGCCTCAGTCTCGGAAAGATCAACATAGACGTCGGCGAAATCGATCAGTCCAGCAGTGCGGGCGGTGACCAGCGCCTCTTCCTGGCGGTTGGCCTGGCTCGCCACGCTGTCGACGAGAACGCGCTTCTCGCCGGACGGCAGCGTTTCGACGACGTGGCGAGGTGCCTTGTCCCTGGAGCCTTCAGCGGGAGGATAGGTGGGCGGGAAGAGCCGGCCGCCGGGCCCGTCGATCGGTTCAAGCTCGACTGTGGCCCGCAATGCCTGGGCCTGTATGAAGTCATCGAGGTGCATCGTTTCCCTCCCCCGGATCATTAGTTCGTTCGTATCGTCAAGGCGGCACTTTGCTCAACCGAAATCCGGCCAACACTCAACGCCAGCATATCCGCGGACACAACTGAAGCTTCGGTGTACTCGCGAAACCCACGGCTTGATCACCTGGCGCTCAGATCCCCTTCCATTCGGCGTCCACCGCATCGACCAGTTCATTGGGCACTGCTGAGGTGCCGTTTGCCAGACGGCGTTTTGTGGCGCACCGGCCGCAATTCTGGTTCCATCGTGGCGGAACTTCCGCGCGTGGGTTGAAACGGCTCGCGCGTGTCCGTATACTATCGCCGCTGTTCGAAGAAAAAGGGGGAGGCTGTAGCGACCGATTGCGAAGGATAGTGCAATGAGCTTTTCGATGAGTCGGTTTATAAGACAAGCGACGGCCGTGGTCAT
>CAZGUW010000251.1:0-7137 GCA_964528705.1 uncultured Geminicoccaceae bacterium | reverse complement strand
TTCAACCGCGAGCTGCTCGACCTCTTTGCGGCGAAGCGGGATTACGTGTTCGAGTACGTGGCCCTGCCGGTGAAGCGGTTGTTCGTCGAGTTCGCCAGGGGTGTGGGCGACCTGAAGTATCCGGACAACCCGAACTGGGCGCTGCATATCAAGAAGGATGCCGAGATCGCCTACAGCGCGCCGGTTGTCGAGTACGTCAACGGCGTGATGGTCCGTCCGGCCGACAAGGGGGCGGGCATCGGGAGGATCGGCAGGCTGGGGCTGGTGGCCGGCTGGACGCCGCTGGGGTTCCAGGAGGAGATCGAGAGCGGCACGATCGAGCTGGTCGAAAACAATTCCTATGACGGTCTGCTGAAGCAGGCGATTCTCGGACGTATCGACGGCGCGTATTCGAACGTGGCGACCAGCCGCTACTATCTGCGGAACGCGCTCGACGACCCTGGCGGGCTGGTGTTCGACGAGGGGCTGCCGCATGTGCGGAACGCGCGCAGCCTGGCGTCGATCCACCACCCGGAGCTGATCGCCGCGTTCGACCGGTTCCTGGAGGAAAGTGCCGACGAGATCGCCGAGCTCAAGCAGCTCCACGCGGTCGAGGACGGCGTGCTGGTCAACTGAGCCTGTTCCCTATTCCCTGCCCGTGGGCTCGGTTTTCCGGTCGCCGTTCGTGGCGGTCAGCCGGGCGAGCATGGTCTGCAGGAGAGCGCCGAACTTGTCGCGCTCGGCCTCGGTCAGCCGGCTGACATCGATCTCGAGCCGCGCGCTCGTTTCGTCCTTCCTGACCGCCACTTCCGGCACTGCCGTATCGTCGAGCAGGACCTGAAAGACGTCGACGGGTCGGGCGATGCCTTTGACCTCGACCTGGCCCCTTGCCTCGCAGGGCAGCTGGTCCCGGACCTGGGCGTAAGTTGCGTAGGAGATCAGGATCTGGCCGGGCTCGGCGACCGATTCGAGCCGTGCTGCCGTGTTCACCGCACGACCGATGATGGTGTAGTCCATCCGGCTTTCGCTGCCGAAGTTGCCCACGGTGCAGTAGTCGGTATGGATGCCGATGCGACAGCGCAGCGGGCGGATGATGCCGGCCCGGCTCCATTGCCCCTGCAGCTCGCGCATGCGCTTCGCCATGGCCACGGCCATCTTCACGCAGGCGAGCGCATCCTCCCTGACGCCCCTGGACTCCGGGTCGCCGAAGAAGACGAGGATGGCGTCGCCGACATATTTGTCGATCGTGGCGCCGTGCTCGAGCGCGATCCTCGACATCTCCGTCAGGTAGCTGTTGAGCAGGCTCGTCAGCTCTTCCGACTCCATTCCCTCCGCGATTTCGGTGAAGTCCTCGATATCGGAGAAGAAGACGGTCAGCTTTTTGCGGCTCGACGCGACCTTGACCTCCTGGTCACCCTTGAAGATCGATTCGTAGATCTGCGGCGACAGGTACTTGGCGAGCTGGCTGGACAGGTGCTGCAGGGTGTCGGTCTTCTCGGTCAGGTCGGCCTCGCGGTTCTTCAGCTCGGAAACGTCGCTGAAGACCGCGACGGTGCCGCCGTCGCTGATCCTGCGCTCGTTGATCTGGATCCAGGTGCGCTCACCGCGCCGCTGCAGGATCGGTGCGCCGGGGTTGCGGTGCTGGCGGAGACGCCTCGCGATGAAAGCCTCGTCGTTCGCTTCCTCATGCGCGATCAGGCCCTTCGCGATCCCGAGCCGCAGGATCTCCTCGAAGGTCAGGCCCGGCCTGATCTCGATGCCGGTGCCGCCGTAGAGCAGCTTCTCGTACTGGGTGTTGTTGAGGACGAGCCGGTCGTCCGCATCGAAGAAGGCAAAGCCCTCGGACGTGCTCTCGACCGCATCGACGAGCTGCTGTCGCGTCGCCAGAGCTTCCTCGGTGCGCATGCGCACCCGCTCTTCCAGGGTTTCGTTGGTCAGCTCGAGCTGACGGTTGCTCTCGCCGAGCTCGTCGATCAGGTCGATGATGGAGCGACGCATAGCGTCGAAGGTGCGGGCGAGGCCGCCGATCTCGTCCCGGCCCTCGACGTCGATCCGCGCCTGCAGGTTGCCTGCGCCGATCGCGGCCGCGGATTGCTGCAACTCGGCCAGCGGCCGCGCGACGTAGCGGCGGGAGATGACGACGATGGCGACGGTCACGGTCGTCAGGACGAGGCAGGCCAGCGCGATGATCGCCAGGGTGTTCTCCAGGATCTCGTCGCGGGCGGCCGCCCGGGATGCGACCAGCTGGAGCCGTCCCAGAGCCTCATCGCCTCTGCGGATCGTCACCTCACGAGCCTCGTAGTCGCCCGGTTCGGAGAAGTCGGCGAAGTCCAGCTCGTCGAGCCCCGCACGCCTTCGTTCGATGACATGGCCGTCCGTGGCGGCCAGGTGCGCATAGGCGATCGACGGGTCGAGCATGAGGGAGTCGAGATAGCCTTCGGCGATCGTATGATCGAGGTTCCAGAGCGGCGCCTCCAGGCCGACCGACGCGGTGTTGATGTAGCCGTCGAGCCTGGCGCCGAGCTGCTCCGAGATGCGCGCCGAGGTGATCCAGGTCGCGATGCCGGCGAATGCCAGCATGATCAGCGCGATGATCGCGACGAGCACGGCACTGAGGCAAATACCAATACTTCTGCTGGAACTCGTCATCGCTGCTGCGCGGTCCTGTCTGGTCGGCCCGGCGCACCGCGGTGAGCGACATCCCGTGGACGTCGTCCCTTGATCGCGTCACGCCTGGCGAGGGCTCAGGCTGATCCCTGTTGGGCCGCGAGGGCGCATCTCGTCAAGCTTCGGGGGCGTCAAGTTCCGGGATGGCGTGGCGCGGGACAGCTCAACGTTGGCCGGCCGCGCCTGGCGGGGCGGAGGTGGCGGCCGGTCTGCTCCTCGATGCGGGTGATGAAGGCGGGGCTGCCGAGGGGGCGGCCGGTGCGGGTGTGGGTGCGGAGCCTGTCGGCCTGCCGGTCGGGTGGTGTGTCGGCGAGGAAGGCGGACCAGTCGGGGACGAGCGGGGCGAGGGTGCCGCTGTCGGTGAGGCCGTCCGTGGCGAGGCCGAGATGGGTGCGGGCGCTGGACCAGGGCCAGGCGGCGGGGTGGCGGGCGAGGCCGGCGCGGACGGGGTTGTGCTCGATGTAGCGGACGGCCTGGAGGCAGTGCGGCTCGTCCATGGGACAGGAGGCGAAGCGACCCTGCCAGAGGTAGCCGGTCCAGCCTTCGCGGCGGTTGACGGTGCGCGTGTAGTCGCGGTGGGTGTCGCCGATGGCGCGAGCGAGGCCGTCGGCGGTCTGGGGCACGAGGACGAGGTGAACGTGGTTGGGCATGAGGCACCATGCCCAGATGGCGACCCCGGCGGCGCGGCAGTGGCGGCCCAGGTGGTCGCAGTAGAGGCGGTAGTCGGCGTCGCTGAAGAAGGTGCGCTGGCGGCGGTTGCCGCGCTGCGTCACGTGATGCGGCACTCCCGCCGCGACCGCTCTCGCCATACGTGCCATGAGTGTCGCTTATACACGCGTGACGCGATGGTTAAAGAGTCTCGTGTCCCCGATTAAAGTCTTGTGGGGTGCGGGGAGATCATCTCCCCGCGAGCATGGCTTTCTGGCGCCGTTCGGCGGCTTTGGCGCGGTCGGCGGCGGAGGCGGGGGAGAGGCGGCGTTCGGCGTAAGCAACGGCCTGGGTGGCGATGAAGTTGATGGCGAGGTAGAGGGCGCCGGCGACGATGAAGACTTCGACCGGGCGGAAGGTCTGGGCGATGATGGTCTTGGCGATGCCGGTGATCTCGAGGATGGTGATGGTGGAGGCGAGGGAGCTTGCCTTGACCATGAGGATGATCTCGTTGCCGTAGGCCGGCAGGGCCTGGCGGATGGCGACGGGGAAGGTGATGCGGCGGAAGAGCTGGGCGGGGCTCATGCCGACGGCGCGGCCGGCCTCGAGCTGGCCGTGCGGGACGGACTGGATGCCGCCCCGGATGATCTCGCTGGTATAGGCGCCGGTATTGAGGGTGAGCGCCAGAATGGCGCAGAACCAGGCGTCGCGGAAGAGCCACCAGAGGCCGAGGTCCTGGATGAACGGGCGGAACTGGCCCGAGCCGTAATAGATGAGGAAGAGCTGGACGAGGAGCGGCGTGCTGCGGAAGACGTAGACGAAGCCGTAGGCCGGGGCGCTGAGCAGCGGGTTGGGGCTGAGGCGCATGAGGGCGGTGAGCACGGCCAGCACGAAGCCGAGCGCCAGGGCCTGGCCGACGAGGAGGAGGGTGGTCGGCAGGCCGCCGGCGAGGCGGGTGGCGACGTCGGCGAGCTGCGCTAGATCCATTGGTTTCTGGCCATCAGGTTTTGGCCATCATGTCTGGGCCATCGGCGCTCGCCATCAGGCGCGCCTGACGCCGCGATTGGCCCAGCTCTCGGCCTTGAGGAAGCCGCGGTTGGAGAGCGAGGTGAGGCCGAGATAGAGGAGGGCGGCGACGACGTAGAAGGTGAAGGGTTCCTTGGTGGAGCCCGCGGCGACCGCCGCCTGGCGCATGATCTCGACGAGGCCGATGACGGAGATGAGCGAGGTGTCCTTGAGGGTGAACTGCCAGACATTGCCGAGGCCGGGGAGGGCATAGCGGGCGACCTGCGGCACGAGCACGCGCCGGAAGCGCTGGCGACGGGTCATGCCGATGGCGATGGCGGCCTCGATCTGGCCCTTCGGCACGACCAGCACGGCTCCCCGGATGACCTCGGCCGAGTAGGCGCCGGCGCTGGCGCCGAGGCAGATCGTGCCGGTGAGGAAGATGGGAAGGTCAATGTAGCCCTCGTAGCCGAACATGCCGCTGGCGATGGCGCGGAGCGCCGCCCCGCCGCCGAAGAAGACGAGGTAGATGACGAGGAGCTCGGGGATGCCGCGGATGACGGTGGTGTAGGCCTCGGCGAGCCAGCGGAGCGGCGGCAGGCCCGAGAGCTTCATGGCGGCGAGGCCGGCGCCGATGGCGATGCCGAGCGCGTAGGCGCAAAGGGCGACGGCCAGGGTGACGAGGGCGCCGAGCGCCATCTGGTCACCCCAGCCGGCGTCACCCCAGGCGAGGAGGGTGAGGTCCAAGGCGCCGGGCCGCCTGCCGGCTCAGCTCGAGGCGGCGCTGTCGAAGCCGAACCACTTGACGGCGAGCTCGCTCACCGTGCCGTCCTCGAGGGCGGACTGGATGGCGGCGTCGAACTTCTCCTTGAGTGCCGTGTCCTCCTGGCGGACGCCGACACCGACGCCCTTGCCGAAGATGCCCTGGGCGAAGCCCGGCCCGACGCGGGTGAACTCGTCGCCGAGCTCGCCCTCGAGCAGCGGCTGCCAGCCGCTCTGGTCGGCCAGTGCCACGTCGACCCGGCCGGCCTGCAGGTCGAGGTCGAGGTTCTCCTGGCTGTCATAGGTGCGGATGTCGATGTCGCCCATGTACTCGCGCAGGAAGTTCTCGTGGATGGTGGCGGTCTGCACGCCGACCGTCATGCCGTCGACCAGCTCCTTCACCTGGTCGATCAGGGCCTGCTCATCGGCCGAGATCTCGGCCATGTCGACGCGCGTCTCGGGCAGGCCGGCGGCGGCGAGGTCGCTGTCCTTGGGGGCCACGAAGATCGCCGGGGTGGTGGCGTAGGCGCGCGAGAAGTCGATCACCTCCATGCGCTCGTCGGTGATCGACATGCCGGCCATGATGGCGTCGTAGCGGCCGGCCTGGAGGGCGGGGATGATGCCGTCCCAGGCCTGGGCGACGATCTCGCAATTCGCCTCCATGCGGGCGCAGAGCTCGTTGGCGAGGTCGATCTCGAAGCCCTCGAGCTGGCCGGAGGCATTGGTGAAGTTCCAGGGCGCGTAGGCGCCCTCGGTGGCGATGCGGATGGTGCTCCAGTCCTGGGCGGCGGCGCTGCCGGCGAGGAGGAGGCCGGTGGCGAGGGCGACAAGCGGCGAGGATTTCATCAGCTCGATTCTCCGATCGGCTAGAGGACACTGGCGAGGAAGCGGCGGCAGCGCTCGCTCTGCGGGTTGCCGAAGAGCTCGGCCGGGGAGTTCTCCTCCTCGACCCGGCCATCGGCGAGGAACATCACCCGCGACGAGACCTCGCGGGCGAAGCCCATCTCGTGGGTGACGACGACCATGGTGCGGCCCTCGGCGGCGAGGTCGCGCATGACCTTCAGGACCTCGCCGACCAGCTCCGGGTCGAGGGCCGAGGTCGGCTCGTCGAAGAGCAGCACCTGCGGCTGCATGCAGAGTGCCCGGGCGATGGCGACGCGCTGCTGCTGGCCGCCGGAGAGCTCGACCGGGTAGGCGTCGGGCTTCTCGGCGAGGCCGACGCGGGCGAGGAGCTCCATGGCGCGGTCCTGGACCTCGGCCCTGGGCTGGCACAGCACGGTAAGCGGCCCTTCCATGACGTTCTGGAGGACGGTCATGTGCGACCAGAGATTGAAGCCCTGGAAGACCATGCCGAGCCGGGCGCGGATCCGGCCGAGGGCGGCCTGGTCGCTGACCACGGGCAGGCCGCGGCGGCCGGTGTGGACGTGGATCTCCTCGCCGCCGACGACGACGCGGCCCTGGTCGGGCGTCTCGAGGAAGTTGATGCAGCGCAGGAAGGTGCTCTTGCCCGAGCCGGAGGCCCCGATGATGGAGATGACGTCCTCGGCCTGCGCGGCGAGCGAGATGCCCTTCAGCACCTCGTGGCTGCCGAAGCGCTTGTGGATGTCCTCCGCGAGCAGCGCGGATTCGCTCAAGGCAGCCTGGTTCATGGCATGAGGCGCTCGTCGTTGCTCGGATGACGGTAGTGAGGCAGCGCCGAGGCGGCAACCCTCGCTGCCCGGAACGGCCGATTGGACGCAGCCTGCCGACGGGGCTACGGCCAGGTTTCTGAGCCAAGGGAGCGGACATGCCTTATCTGGTGGATGACGGGAGTTTCTCGGGCCGGCTGATCGCCGGCAGCGCCGGTGCCTGGGACCGGTTCACGCGGCACGGCTTCGTCGCCGGCCTGCAGGACGGCTCGCTGCCCGAGGCGGCCTTTCGCCACTATCTCGTCCAGGACTATCTCTTCCTCGTGCATTTCGCCCGCGCCTGGGCACTGGCGGCACTCAAGGCCGAGGACATCCGGACGATCCGCGAGTGCGCCGCCACGCTGCACGCGCTGATCGACGACGAGATGCGGCTGCACATCGCCTATTG
>CAZGUW010000250.1:0-7187 GCA_964528705.1 uncultured Geminicoccaceae bacterium | reverse complement strand
CTCGCGGGCGGCCCCGTCCACTGATCCCGTGCCACGAAGTCAGACGAACCGGCGCACCAGGCGCCAGTAGCCGGCGTAGAAGCGGTCGAGCGCCTGCTTGACCCGGGCCTTCCAGCCCTGGCGCTCGAGCAGCTCCTGGCGGACGGTGATCGGCCCGCAGCCGAGGAAGCCGCTGTCGGGGATGCGGCGGAAGGCGGCCACCTGCCGGCGCTTCGCCAGGACCTTCGGGAGGTCGCGCAGCACGGCCAGGTTGGCGCGCAGGTAGGTGCCAATCTCGCCCTGCGCGAGGAAGAAGGCGGCGATCGCCAGCTCGTGGACCAGCAGCGCCGGGGCGCAGAGGAGCAATGTGCGCAGCCGGTAGAGCCCGAGCATGATGAGCCAGCGGTTGCGGGCCTGATAGAAGCCGGCCTTGAGCGCGCGCGGCGTGTAGTCGTGCCGCACCACGGCGCGGGGCACGACGAAGGCCCGGTGCCCGGCGAGCAGGAGACGCTGCACGAATTCGCCATCCTCGCGGCCGAAGACGAGATGCTCGTCGAACCCGCCGACCTCGCGCCAAGCCGCCCCGCGCAGCAGCATGCACCCGGCACCGAGGCCGGTGACCTCGCGCGTCGCGTCCGCGACCTCGCCCACCAGCCGGCCACTGTGGTGCTGCATGGCCTCGCCGAGATAGTGGACGAGCGCGCCGTCGAACTGGATCCGCTCCGGCTCCGCGAGATAGACCACCCGGGCGCCGAAAGCCGCACCTTCCGGCCTCGCCAGCGCCTCCTCGACCAGCCGCTCCAGGCAGCCCGGCGCTGGAATGCAGTCGTCGTCGAGGATCAGCGCCAGCCCGTCGCCGGCGCGCTCGACGATCCGGTTGCGGGCCGGATTGGGACCGTTGTTCCCGGCGAGCGGGATGACCTCGACCGAGGGGAAACGTTCGGCGACCAGCGCCCGGGTGCGATCGGTCGACGCATTGTCGGCCACCACCACCGACACGTGCGGATAGTCCTGCGCAAGGACCGCCTCGAGCGTCCGCTCGATCACGTCCGCGCTGTTGAACGTGACAACGCCGATCACGACGGGGGGCAGCGCCTGCCCTCGAGCCAATACTGTCGACTTGCAACCGGATGACTGCCCGGGTCGACCGTAACCCGGAACGCGACCGTCGCGAGTGTGCGCAAGATCGCGGAACATGTCCGGCCTTGCCAGTCGCCGCGTGCTCTCCGCAGTGCGGGTATCATCCACCCACGGGGGCGAACTGCTCCATCGCTTCGAGAAAACCATCAGGCAAACCTCCCGGCAATCCTGCCAGTTCTACGAATGGAACAGAGGTTCAGTCGCGCGACGGAATGACGCTCCTCCCCATTTTGAGGCCGGCCGCTGTTCCGTCGCGGCCGGCGCGCTGCCCTTCGCCGCGCCCGACACATGCACTAATCTTGATATTTGGTCTTGCGTACCGCAAAGCAAGTCCTAGACGACCGAATCGCCAGAAGTGCGTTGGAAAAAACAAGGACACCGGCCGCTTCCAGAGCGAAATACTTGTCGACCGTAGCGCCGGGCACAGATCCGGGCAGACAAGCATCCGGCCAGGCTCGCTCGAGCGCGAACTTCGACACTGGCGACCGCGACCAATGGGATGACGACCGGCACGTGATGCCCGGTGGCGGTCCCGCATGGGTCACCGCGAAAAGGGCCCGGGGCGCCCACCGATGAAAGCAACCGAACGCTTAATTGCGGTCAAGTGATTCAACCCGAAACGCTCGAATAGCTTTCCGGCAACCGACAAATGGCTTGCAGATGCACCCTGCATGTCATCAACTCGGCGCTGTTGGGGGCTCGGGCATGTCGGGATGACTTTCGATGTCAGGGACGAATTCAGTCGGATCGAGCGGGCCATGGCTGCCTGGGTGGCGGCGTCCGGCCAGCCGGCGGCTGTCGGCATCGACGTTGTCGCGGCCTTCGAGACGGCACCGGTCGCCGCGGCACCGCGCCTCGCCGCCTTGCGGCTCGGCTGGCGCGAGGGGAAGCGCAGCGGGCGCTTCGGCACCGACCGCGAGATGATCGCCGAATATCTCGTGACCGCATCCGCAGCCGATCCCGCCACCTCGGACGCCGTGCTCGCCAGACTCGCCGGGACCGTTGCCGAGGGGCTGCAGGACATCGCCCCCGTGCCGCCCTCGAGCCCGCTCTGGCAGAGCCTCGGCCTGTCGCCACGCCCGGCGCTCACCGTCGCCGCACCCTTCCGGCTCGCCGCAAGCCAGCCCGCGGCACCGGCGGTGCGCTCGGTCGACGCCCGGATCGGCCTCGCCGCCCCGCTCGCCGGCAGGGTCGTGCGGGGCGAGGCCGGCGTGCGCGGGGCGCGGGTCGGCGTCGCCGGCGACGGCCACTGGGTGAAGACCGATCGCGACGGACGGTTCGTCCTCGGCAACGGCTCGGGCCGGACCGTCACCGTCGAGCATCGCGGGATCCGCGAATCGTTCACGCCCGCCCCGGGCGAGCCGGAAGTTGTGCTGACCCTGCCTTCGGAGGAGTGATCATGGCCAATGTCGACGCGCCCGGCGTCTACATCGAGAACGTGCCCTCGATGTCGCCGGCGATCCAGGGCATCGGCACCTCGACCGCCCTCTTCGTCGGCCCCTGCCCCGGCGCCAGCTTCCCGCTGGACACGCCGAAATCGGTCACCAACCCGACCGAGTTCCTGGCGCATTTCGGCTCCGACCGGCCGGAGGCGCGGCACCTCGTCAACGCCGGCCTCGGCTTCTTCATGAATGGCGGGCAGCGCCTCTACGTGGTCGCCGTCAACGACGTGGGCGGCGTGCCGGGCGACCCGAAGAAGCGCACCGGGCTCTGGGCGACGCGCGGCATCGACGAGATCGCCATCGTCGCCGCTCCCGGCGTCACCGACCCCGGCGTGCAGGCGGCCGTGCTCTCCTATTGCGAGGAGATGGGCGACCGTTTCGCCATCCTCGATTCGCCCGAGACCGTGGACGACCTCGACCGGCTGACCCAGGCGCCGAGTGTTCGCCCGGCCGACGAGGAGGCCAAGCCGGGCGGTGCCGCCGCGGGCTCTGCCGGGGGCTTCAAGCCGGCCTCCGACCAGGGCTTCGGCGCCCTCTACTTTCCCTGGATCGTCGCCCTCGACCAGCAGAGCCGCAAGCCCGCGCGCTGCCCGCCGTCAGGGCACATCGCCGGCCTCTATGCGCGCACCGACGCACGGCGCGGCGTCCACAAGGCCCCGGCGAACGAGACGCTGAACGGCGCGCTCGACGTCACCTACAACGCCGCCCAGGCCGAGCTCGGCATGCTCAACCGGGCCGGGGTGAACGTCATCCGGGCCTTCCCGAAGCGGGGCGTCAGGGTCTGGGGCGCGCGGACGCTCGCCGATCCCGCCTCGGACTGGCGCTACGTCAACGTCAAGCGCTTCCTCCTCTTCGTCGAGGGCTCGCTCCGCGAGGGGCTGATGTCGGCGGTCTTCGAGCCCAACGACCTGATCCTGCGCGAGCGCCTGCGCATGCAGATCAGCTCGTTCCTCGTCACCATGTGGCGCGACGGGGCGCTGGTCGGCGCCGTTCCGGAGGAGGCGTTCTTCGTCAAGTGCGACGCCGAGAACAACCCGCCGGACGTCGTCGACAAGGGTCAGATCCGCGTCGATGTGGGCCTCGCCGTCAGCCGCCCGGCGGAGTTCGTCATCGTCCGTCTGAGCCAGTGGAACGGCGCCGCCGACCAGGCGCAAGCCGGCTAGGAGCCTGACCCATGCCGCTCGAGACCCCCGCCAACGCCTTCAACTTCCGCCTCGACATCGCGGGCCAGCTGGTCGGCGTCTTCACCGACGTCACCCCGCCCGCCGCCCGGGTCGCCGCGATCGAGTACCGCGAGGGCGGCGGCGGCCCCGCCGTCCGCGTGCTGCCGGGCCGGGTCAGCTACACGCCGGTCACGTTGCGCTGGGGCTTCGGCCTCTCGCCGGTGCTCTGGGAGTGGATGGCCGCCGCCATGGCCGGGCGCGCCGAGTACCAGGACGTGGCGCTCATCATGATCGGCACCAACGGCGACAGCCAGACCGGGCGGTTCAACATGTTCCGCTGCCTGCCGACGGCCTGCAGCTTCTCCCAGCTCTCGGCGCTGGGCCAGGAGGTCGCGATCGAGAGCATGGAGATCCGCTATGAGGGCCTCGAGCGGCTCTTCCCGTGAGGGCGACGGGCCGCCACCGGTTACCGTGCGCCGGCTCCGCGCCTGGCTGGCCCGGCTGATGCTGCGCCTGGCCCAGCGCCTCGCCGGCGAACCACCGCCGCCGGCCGCCGGACCCTTCGCCAATGCCCCGAGGGCCTGGCGCGAGGCCCTGGCCCGTGTCGATCCGGCACTGCTCGAGGGCCGCAAGGGCTGGCGGTCCTTCCGCGTCGACGGGGCGCCGGCCGAGCTGCCGCCGGCACCGCCGCCCGCCACCACCGCTGCGACGCCCCTGCCCCAGGCGGCGCCCGCACCCGAACGCCCGGCAGCGACCCTCGCCCACGTGACCCGCGACCCGCGAGCGGTCCGCCGGATCGAGTCCGTCACCTTGCCTCCCGCACGCCGCACGGCTGCGGCCGACATGCCGCCGGCTGGCGCAGCGATGCGGCCAACGCCGCCGCCGGCCGGCGCGGACCAGTCGGCGCCCGCCTTTCGGCCGCAACCGCGGTTCCTGGAGCGTGCGGCGTCGCCCGCCGGGGGAACCGCACCATTGCCGGCCAATTCGGGAGCCGAGCGCGCGGCAGCCGGGTCGCCGCGCGAGCTGCCCATAGCCGCCCCGGCTGGCGGGCGGCCGCCTTTCCCGCCGCCCGTCGTGAGCGCCCCCCCGGTGGGCGTGCGGCGAGTTGCCGACCTGCCGCCCGAGCCTGGCGTGACATCCGCCAGATGGCCGGCGCTGCCACCGGCGCACGGTACCCCGGCCGGAGTGGCGGATGCGATTGCGTGCGTGCCGGACGCCCCGAGGCAGTCGCCGCCGATCGCCGACGCGCCGCCCGCGGCCGCCCCGCGCTGGCCGACGCTGCCGGAACGCCGGGCGCGACCGGGCGGCAGCCCGCGGCCGGTCGGGCGCGGACTCGCCGATGACTTCGCCGCACGCGGCAGCCTCGAGGCCGGACGGGGCACATGGACCGGATGATGCTCTACGACGAGGCGAGCGGCGAGCAGCTGCACGCCTTGCTCAACCCGGAGACGCTGACCCTGCGGCGGAGCGCCGGGCTGCGCGACCGGCGCCTCGACGAGCTCGCCGTGACAGCACCCGAGAGCCCGGACGATCCCCTGATCTTCACCGGCGGCGGCGAGACCGAGATCGAGCTCGAGCTGCTTTTCGACACGCGCCTCGACCGCCAGGGCGGTACCCTCGAGGCAAGCGAGCCCGGCGCCGACGTGCGGGCCGTCACGGGCCGCATCTGGCGCCTCGCGGAGAGCCGCCCGCCCGGTCACCGGGGTGACTGGCCGCCGCCCATCCGGCTCATCTGGGGCGACTGGAGCGTGCCCGTCGCGGTGGTCGCGGTGGCCGAGCGGTTCGAGGAATTCACCGCCCGGGGTGCCCCGCAGCGCTCCTGGCTCAGCCTGCGGCTGCGCCGGGTGGCGGCTTTCGGCCAGCCGACGGGCGACCCGCAGCGCCGGCCGATCCAGGGCGAGGCGATCCAGAGCTATCTCGAGCGGCTGCGCCAGGACGACCTCGTGGTGCAGCGGGCCGGCGCCGGGGCGGCCGGCGGCGACGGCGTGCTGCGCCTCGACCTCCTGGCCCAGGAGGCGTTCGGCGATCCCAGGGACTGGCGCATCATCGCCGAGCTCAGCGGCCTCGCCGACCCGCTCACGGCGCCGGCGGACGGCCTCATCCTGACCGTCGCCGGCGACCGAGCGGAGACGCGCTGATGGCATCGGCGAAGCTCGACGACGCGACCCGCCAGGCGCCGCCACCCTTGCGCATCATGGCGGACGGCAAGGCGTTCGACGACGGGACCCTCGGCCTCGTCACGTCCATCCGGGTGCTGCGCCGCCTCTCCACCGCGGCCATGGCCGAGCTTCGCCTCGACGACATGCCGGACGGGCGGCTGCCGGCGCCCGGCACGCCGCTCTCGATCGTCCGGACCGACCGGGACGAGCCGCTCTTCGAGGGCGAGGTCAGCGCCATCCGCCGTTCGCGTCGGGGTGGCCGGCCGGCAGGGCTCGCGATCCGCGCATTCGATCGCCTGCAGCGCCTGCGCCGCGCGAGCACCCCGGAGACGCTGCTCGACACGACGCCCGCCGCCATCGCCCGGCGCTTTGCCGGCGTTCTGGGTCTCGATTGCGTCGCCGACGCGAGCGGGCCCCGGGTGCCGGTGCTGGTGCGTCGCGAGCGCACGGATTTCGATTTCCTCGTCAACGAGACGCGGCGCTTCGGGCTCTGGCTGCATGTCAGAGACGGTGCGCTCAGGCTGCACGGGCTCGACGGCAGCGGCCCCGTGCAGCGCTTCGTCATCGACGAGGATGCGCTCGAGGCCCAGCTCGAGACCAGTCTCGAGGAGGCGCTGGGCTCGATCGCCTACACCGCCTGGTCGCCCGCGACGCTCGAGGAGCAGCCGGGCATGGCGATGGGCCGGCACGACTCCGATCCGACCGTCGGCGAGGCCACGCTGCTCGACCTCGCGGCGGCGGATGCCGAAGAGGCGGCCGACATGGCGCGTGCCGAGATGGCGCGCCGCGACGCCTCGCGGCATGTGCTGCGCGCCCTGGTCGACGGCAGCCGGTCGATCGGCCTCGGCGATCGCCTCGAGATCGTCGATGGCGACAGGCTCCTGCCTGGGCTCGGCCGCCCGCTTGCCGTGACCCGGCTCGAGGAGCGCATCGATGCGGTCGGGGGGCACGTGATCGAGTTCTCGACCGAGCCGCCGCCGGCCCCACCCGTCGATGCTGCGGCCCGCGCCTGCTGGGGGCGGGTGGTCGACAATGACGACCCGGAGGGCTGCGGCCGGGCGCGCTTCGCCCTGCCGACCTTCGGTGGCGTCGAGACCGGCTGGCTGCAGGTGCTGCGGCCGATGACCGGCAAGGGCCGCGGCTTCGCCTTCGCCCCCGGGATCGGTGACGACTGGCTGATCCTCGCCCCAGGCGGCCGCCCGGAGCATGGCTTTGCCGTCGGTGCGCTCAACGGCCGGCGGGCCGCGGCACTCGCCGAGGGGGCCGGCGATGCGGTCCGCTTCGGCTTCGTCACCGCTGCCGGG
>CAZGUW010000249.1:0-7218 GCA_964528705.1 uncultured Geminicoccaceae bacterium | reverse complement strand
CCCTGTCCGTTGACATACGCCAAGGACCTGCAATGGCCGGCATTCGCCTCGAACAACTGAAGAAGACCTTTGGCGCGTTCACCGCGGTCCAGGGCCTCGACCTCGACATCACGGATGGCGAGTTTCTCGTGCTGCTCGGCCCCTCGGGCTGCGGCAAGACCACCACGCTGAACTGCATCGCCGGGCTCGAGACGCCGTCCGCCGGCCGGATCCTCTTCGACGGCCAGGACGTGACCAGCGACCCGCCGCACAGCCGCAACATCGCCATGGTCTTCCAGTCGGCGCTGCTCTACCCGCACATGACGGCGCGCGCCAACATCGAGGCCAGTCTGCGCCGCTCCACACTCACGCCGGAGGAGCGCAGCCGGCGCATCGACGACGCTGTCGCGATGCTCGAGATCGGCGACCTGCTCGACAAGCTGCCGAGCGAGATGTCCGGCGGCCAGCGGCAGCGCGTCGCGACCGCCAAGGCGATCGTCCGCCAGCCAACGGCCTTCCTCCTCGACGAGCCGCTCTCGGCCCTTGATGCGGCACTCCGCATGACGCTGCGCGCCGAGATAGTGAATTTGCAGAAGCGGCTGGGCTCGACCACGGTCTTCGTCACCCACGACCAGGTCGAGGCGATGACCATGGGCGACCGGATCGCCGTCATGAACGGTGGCCGGCTCGAGCAGATCGGCACGCCGAGCGAGATCTACGAGCGGCCGCAGAGCCTCTTCGTCGCCGGCTTCGTCGGCTCGCCGCCGATGAACCTGATCCAGGGCGAGGTGGCCGACGGCATGTTCGTAGCCGGCGAGCTTCGCGTGCCGCTTCAGGCGGGCCCCGGTCCCGTGACCCTCGGCGTCCGGCCGCAGCATCTGCACGTCCGCAGTGAGGGGGGGCTGCCCTGCGCCATCTTCGCGCTCGAGCATCTTGGCCGGGAGACCGTGCTGATCGTTGAGGACGCGGCGCGCAACCGCCTCCGCCTGCTGGTCGACCCCGAATTCGCCGGCCGGGTCGGCGACCCCCTGCACATCGCTCCCGATCCGACCCGCTGCCTCCTCTTCGACGGTGCGAAGGGGCTGATCCATGCACCCAGGAACTGAAGGAACGAACATGACGAAGCTGCGCATGGGGGTCGTCGGGCTCGGCTTCATGGGTTCGCTGCACGCCCGGCTCTGGCACGAGCTGCCCAATACCGAGCTCGTCGCCGTGGCGGACCTCGACCCGGCCACGGGCGAGCCACTGGCCAGGAAGTACGGCTGCGCGTTCCACGGCGATCCGGCCGAGCTTTTCGCCCGCGCCGATATCGACGCCGTCAGCATCGTGACACCCGACCGCCATCACGTCGCACCCGCCACGGCCGCCGCGGCCGCCGGCAAGCACATCCTGCTCGAGAAGCCGATGGCGCATGACGGCGCCGCCGCGGCGGAGATCGCGGCCGCGGTCGAGCGGCATGGCGTCCGGCTGATGGTCGCCCATGTCCTCCGCTTCGACCCGCGCTACGTCCAGCTCAGGGTCGCCGCCGACCCCGAGGCGCTCGGCGACGTCATCCACCTGCGGGCCAAGCGTAACAGCATCCGCGGCCTCGCCCAGCGGCTCGGCGCCAACTCGTCGATCCTTTATTACCTCGGCGTCCACGACGTCGACATGCTGCAATGGGTGGCGCGATCAAAGATCACCCGGGTCTATGCGCAGAAGGTGCAGAAGCTCTCGAACGGCAACGAGGACGCGCATTATGCCGTGCTCAACTTCGCCAATGGCGCCATCGGCACGCTGGACTACAGCTGGGCCTGGCCGGACGGCCTGCCCAACGGCTACTGGGTCCATTTCGAGGCCGTCGGCACGAAGAGTGCTGCCTTCCTCGAGGTTCGCGACCAGGGGCTGCACATGGTCAGCGAGACCGGTACGGTGGGAGCCGACACCCATCTCTGGCCGGAGATCAACGGCAAGATCATCGGCGACCTGCGCGACGAGCTCCTGCACTTCGCGGAGGCGGTGCAGTCCGGCGAGCCCTTCGTCCAGGACTGGCGGGATGCCGAGGACGCCATCCGCGTGCTCGATGCGCTCTTCGCCTCCATCGACCAGGGCGCCCCGGTCGAGGTGCGGCGCTAACCCTTGACCGCACCTGCGAGCAGACCCTCGACGACGTAGCGCCAGACCAGCACGACCAGGAGCAGGGTCGGCAGGACCGCGATGAAGATGGCGCTGTTGAGCAGGCTCCAGGAGACGTCGGTGTTGCGGGCGAGGGCGGCCATGACGACGGAGAGCGGTCGGGCCCGCGCGTCGCCCGAGAGGACCATCGAGAAGAGGAACTCCGTGTAGGAGAGCATGAAGGCGAAGAGGCCAGTGGCGCAGACCGCGGGCAGGGCCAGCGGCAGGGCGACCTTGAGGAAGCTCTGCAGGCGGGTGCAGCCGTCGATCACCGCCGCTTCGAAGAGCTCCTCCGGCAGCTTCCGGAAGAAGACCGAGAGGATGAGGATGGTGAACGGCAGCGAGCGGGCGGTGTGGACGAGCACCACGGCGAGCTTAGTGCCGAGCAGGTCCATGCCGTCCACGAGCAGGTAGATCGGCGTGACGAGCGCCACGGCCGGCACCAGCGGGCTGAGAATCAGGAAGAGGAAGGCCGGCTTCTTCTGCGGGAAGGCGAAGCGGGCGAAGGCGAAGGCGGCGGGTGCCCCGAGCAGGAGGTTGAGGGCGAGGACGCTGGTCGAGATCTGCGCCGAGTTCCACAGGCTCTGCGGCACCTGGCGGGCCGCGTCCGAGATCATCGCCCGGTTGGCACCTTCGGCCATGTAGGCGGCCGGCAGCTCGCCGGTGAAGATGTAGCGGTAGTTGTCGAACGTCATGCCGCCTTCGAGCACCGAGCGATCGGGATCGAAGAGGATCCGGTCGGGCACGACGCTGCCGAAGGCGGCGAGCACGATGGGGCCGGCGGCGAAGGCGAGGACGAGGAGCGCCGCCAGGTGCACGACGAAGCGATCGGCGAGCCGGCCGATCACGACGCCTCGTCCTCGGTCGCGGCGAAGAGGTCGGAGGGCAGGGCGCGGGTGATGGCGACGATCATCAGCCCTGCCATGGCGACGACGAGGAAGGCGACCGCCGAACCGGCGCCGAAATCGTACATCGAGAAGCTCTCCCGCCAGATCTGGAAGGAGAGGAGGGACGTGGCGGTGCCAGGGCCGCCGCCGGTCATGGCGTAGACCACGTCATAGGTCGTGAAGGCGGTGAGCGCGTTGTAGACGAGCAGGACCACCACCATCGCCTTGATCGCCGGCCAGACGACGTGGCGAAAGCGCTGCCAGGCGTTGGCACCGTCGATCCGGGCGGCCTCGAAGAGGGCCGGGTCGATGGTCGAGAGGGCCGCCATCACCAGCACGACCGAAAAGGGCACCTGCGACCAGATATGGGCCACGGCGACGGAGGCGAAGGCGAGGTTCGGATCGCTGAGCCAGGGGATCGAGCTCGAGATCAGGCCGAAGTCGCGCAGCCAGGTGTTGAGCATGCCCCAGCTCGGGTTGAAGACCCAGATCCAGAGCACGGCGGTGATCGCCCCGGGCAGGACCCAGGGCAGGAGCACGACCGAGCGCAGCACCGCCCGGCCAAGAAAGTGCCGCTGGAGGAGGAGGGCGGTCGCGATGCCGAGCCCGACGACGACGGGGGCGGTCACCGCCGTGAAGAGCAGCGAGTTCTTCAGGGTCTGCACGAAGAAGGGGCCGGCAATCACCTTGCGGTAATTGTCGAGCCCGGACCAGTTCAGCTCGTCCGGAAAGAGGAAATGGGCCGAGTGCAGGCTGGTCCAGAGCGTGTGGCCGATGGGGACCACGGTGAAGAGGGCCACGAGGAGGAGCGGCGCGCCCACCCAGAGGAAGGGAAAGCGCGCCGATCGCCACATGCTTCGCTCAGCGCCAGTCACCGGCAGGCGGCCGGACGCCAGCCGGTCAGCGTGCCGCCATCTGCGCCTTGAGCTCGTTCCAGCGCTCCGCACCCTGACTCATGACGTCCTCGACCGATGCCTCGCCGATCATGGCCTGAGCCATCAGCGGCCGGAAGCTGGCGGCCCAGATAGCGGTCCATTCCTTCCAGGTGCCGCCGTGCGCGGTCTCGACCTGGGCCTTGAGGGTCGGCATGTCGACCCAGCTGCTCCAGGCCTCGATCACCTCGGGATCCTCGAGCAGCGGCAGCTGGCCGAAGCCCAGGCCCTTCTCGACGGCCCAGCGCTTGGCGACGGCATAGGGCGGTCCGGCCATGAAATCGACGAACTTCCAGGCCGCCTCGCGCTGCGCATCGTCGGCCGCCGCCTGGGCCGTGATGGCGTAGAACTTGGTGAAGCCGAGCGTCGACTGCGCCTCGCCCGGCATCCGGGCCAGCGCGAACTCGCCGGCGAGCGGCTGGTCGGCGGTGTTGTTCATGGCGGCCAGCACGTAGTTGTAGACGATGGTGAAGGCGTGGTTGCCGGTGTTCATCGCCGGGATGATGGTCGATTCGTGGTTCTCGAAGGCGACGAGCTCCTCGGCGATGGCGTCGCGCAACCAGCTCAGCTGCTGGAACGCTGCGTTGTCGGGCTGGTCGAAGATCGCCTCGCCATTCTCGTCGAAGAGGTCGCCGCCGCGGCCATAGACCTGCGCCACGAAGGCGTCGAAGAAGTTCGGCAGCTCCTGATTGAACTCGTAGACGATCGGCCGTTCCATGCCGTCCGCCTTGAGCTGGCGAGCGGCCTCGGCGACCTCCTCCCAAGTGGTCGGCACGGCGATGCCGGCCTCGTCCAGGATGCGCTTGTTGTAGAGGAACGAGATCGTGTCGGCGTAGTAGGGCAGGCCGTAGAGGTCGTCGCCATAGGTCATGTCGTTCAGCGTGAACCCAGCGAGGTCGGCGCGGTAGGCCTCGATGGCGTCGGGCGCGATCTCGTTGAGCGGGGCAAGGAAGCCGGCCGCCGCCCAGGCCGGCAGCCAGTCCTGGCCGCCATAGATCACGTCGGTCTGGGTGTCGCCGCGGAAGCGGAGGACGAGGCTGTCGTGATAGTCGGGCCAGGTGTAGTCCGTGACGTTGACCTTGATGCCCGGATTCGCCTCCTCGAAGAGCCTGACATTGTCGGCGATCGTGTCGAGCGAGTAGTTCCAGACGACGAACTCGAGCGTGACGTCCGCATCCTGGGCGTGGACGGGGCTCCAGGCGACCGATGCCAGCAGCGACAGTGCCGCACTGGCCGTAACCAGTGACCGAGACATTCCGAGCATGACTTTCCTCTCCCGTGCAACCTGCCTCCCGTTACTAGGAGAGGTCGCGCGAGCGAACAAGCGGCCGGCCCGTGAGGCTGGCTGGATGCCTGCCGCCCGGACTGCGGCGGGATTGCTGTTGCATCCGACCCCGAACTGCGGTTCCCTGCCGTCCATGCTTCGTTCGGGCGGAGCCACAAGGACTGCCGCCGGACGCGACAACGACAACAGGGGCGCATCCAAATGCGGAAAACGCTGACTTCCACACTGGCCTTGACGGCTCTCTTCACCGGCTTCGCGATGACTGCGGAAGCCAAGACGCTGGTCTACTGTTCGGAGGGCTCGCCCGAGGGCTTCGATCCGGCGCTCTACACCGCCGGCACGACCTTCGATGCCTCGTCCAAGCCGGTCTACAACCGGCTCGTGGAGTTCAAGCGCGGCACCACCGAGGTCATCCCGGGGCTCGCCGAGAGCTGGGAAATCTCGGAGGACGGCACCGAGTATACATTCAAGCTGCGCGAGGGCGTGGTGCTGCACAGCAGCGATACGTTCACCCCGACGCGCACCCTCAACGCCGACGACGTCATCTTCTCCTTCGAGCGCCAGCTCGACCCGGAGAACCCCTTCCACGCCTATGTCGAGGGGGCGAGCTGGGAATACTTCAACGGCATGTCCATGCCGGACCTCGTCAAGTCGATCGAGAAGGTCGACGACATGACGGTGAAGTTCGTGCTGAACCGCGCCGAGGCGCCGTTCCTCGCCAATCTCGCCATGGACTTCGCCTCGATCCTCTCGAAGGAGTACGCGGACGGGCTCGAGGCGGGCGGCAGCGTTTCCGACCTGAACCAGAAGCCGATCGGTACCGGGCCGTTCCGCTTCGTCGCCTACCAGCCGGATGCCGTCATCCGCTATCAGGCGCATGCCGACTACTGGGACGGCAAGCAGCCGATCGACGACCTCGTCTTCGCCATTACGACCGACGCCTCGGTTCGCCAGCAGAAGCTGACCGCCGGCGAATGCCACGTCATGCCCTATCCGAACCCGGCGGACGTCCAGAGCCTCAAGGAGAATCCCGACCTGCAGGTGATGGAGCAGCAGGGGCTGAACGTCGGCTACCTCGCCTACAACACCCAGCAGGCGCCTTTCGACGACGCGCGGGTGCGCAAGGCGCTCAACATGGCGATTAACAAGGAAGCGATTCTGGATGCCGTCTTCCAGGGCGCCGGGCAGGTCGCGGTCAACCCGATCCCGCCGACCATGTGGTCCTACAATGACGCCATCGAGGACGATCCCTATGACCCGGAGGCGGCGAAGAGCCTGCTCGCGGATGCCGGGATCAGCGACCTCTCGATGAAGGTCTGGGCGATGCCGGTGCAGCGCCCCTACAACCCGAACGCCCGGCGCATGGCCGAGCTGATCCAGGCGGACTTCGACGCGATCGGTGTCAGTGCGGAGATCGTCTCCTACGAGTGGGGCGAGTATCTCGATCGCTCCAAGGCGACCGATCGTGACGGCGCCGTGCTCCTCGGTTGGACCGGCGACAATGGCGATCCGGACAACTTCCTCGCCGTGCTGCTCGGCTGCGACGCGGTCGGCGGCGCCAACCGCGCCCAGTGGTGCAACGAGGAGTTCAACGACCTGATCCAGCAGGCCAAGGTGGGCACGCAGGACGAGCGCGCGGCGCTCTACGAGGAGGCGCAGGTGGTCTTCAAGCGCGAGGCGCCCTGGGCGACGATCGCGCACTCGATCGTGCACATGCCGATGCGCGCCAATGTCGAGGGCTACGTCATGGATCCCCTCGGCGGGCACTGGTTCGACGGCGTCGATATCGTCGAGTGAAAGCCTTTTCATGAACAGGAGACGATCCGGGGTGGTGACGCTCCGGATCGCCCCGGGGTGGCGGGGGAGAAGCTGAGTCATGCTGCGGTTTCTCCTCTCCCGCTTCGCCCTGCTGGTGCCGACCTTCATCGGCGTCTCGATCGTCGCCTTCGCGTTCGTCCGCCTCCTGCCGGGGGACCCGATC
>CAZGUW010000248.1:2768-7229 GCA_964528705.1 uncultured Geminicoccaceae bacterium | reverse complement strand
GGGTTGCCGCGGCTGTCCATGATCTGCCGACCACGAATGCTGACGATCTCGGTGTCCTGCATGTTCCGTCTCACCCGAGCACGAGGGTTGGTCGCGACTTGGCCAGGTCGTCGAAGGCCATGAGGTCTTCGAGCAATACCGGCAGCTTGTCGAGCGGCACCATGTTGGGGCCATCGCTGAGCGCCGCTTCCGGCCGGTCGTGCGTCTCGATGAACACAGCCGCCACGCCGACCGCCACGGCGGCCCGCGCCAGCACCGGCACGTACTGACGCTGCCCGCCGCTGGTCGCCCCCTGGCCGCCCGGCTGCTGCACGGAATGCGTCGCGTCGAAGACGACCGGCCACCCGGTGGCGGCGAGCTCCGGCAGCGCCCGCATGTCGGAGACCAGCGTGTTGTAGCCGAAGGAAGCACCCCGCTCCGTCACGAGGATGCGTTCCGCCCCGAACTGCTCGAGCTTGGCGGTGACATTCCGCATGTCCCAGGGGGCGAGGAACTGGCCCTTCTTGACGTTGACCACCGCACCCGTCCGGGCGGCGGCCTCGAGGATGTCGGTCTGCCGGCAGAGGAAGGCCGGGATCTGCAGGATATCGACCACCTCGGCGACCGGCGCGCACTGGCCGGCGTCATGGATGTCGGTGAGCACCGGACAGCCGAACCGGCTCTTCACCTCGCCGATGATGGCGATGCCCTCGGCGAGGCCGACGCCGCGGGCACTCGACGCGCTCGTCCGATTCGCCTTGTCGAAGGAGCTCTTGAAGACGAAGGGCAGGCCGAGCCGACCGGTGATCTCGACCAGCCGCTCGGCCATCATCAGCGCGTGATCGCGGCTCTCGATGGCGCACGGGCCGGCGATCAGGGCGAGCGGCCGCTGCTGCCCGATGACGACCCGACCGACGGTGACTTCCTGCATGACTTGGCCCATGGGTTCAGACCAGGAGCGACTGGTCGCGCGCGGCGCGGATGAAATCGGCGAAGAGCGGGTGCGGGCGCATCGGCTGCGAGCGCAGCTCGGGGTGGAACTGAACGCCGACGAACCACGGATGGCCGGGCAGCTCCACGATCTCCGGCAGACGGCCGTCCGGCGACATGCCGGAGAACCACAAGCCGGCGGCCTCGAGCCGCTCCTTGTAGTCGATGTTCACTTCGTAGCGATGCCGATGGCGCTCGTCGATGCTGTCGACACCGTAGACACGGCGGACCAGGCTGCCGGCGGCGAGATCGCAGGGATAGGCGCCGAGCCGCATGGTGCCGCCGAGATCGTCGTCGGCCTGGCGCCGCTCGACGTCGCCCTCCCGCTGCCACTCGGTCATCAGGCCGACGATCGGATCGGCGCAGGGGCCGAACTCGGTCGAGCTCGCGCCATTCATGCCGGCGAGGTTGCGCGCCGCCTCGACGCAGGCGAGCTGCATGCCGAAGCAGATGCCGAAGAACGGCAGGCCCTGGTTGCGCGCATAGGTGACGGCGGCGATCTTGCCCTCGGCGCCGCGCTCGCCGAAGCCGCCGGGTACCAGGATCGCGTTCACCCCCTGGAGCCGGTCGGACTGGTCGACGGCGACGAAGTGCTCGGCATCGATCCAGTCGAGCACGACCCGCACGTTGTTCGCGATGCCGCCATGTATCAGCGCCTCATTGAGGCTCTTGTAGGCGTCCATCAGGTCGGTGTACTTGCCGACGATGGCGACCTTCACCTCGCCTTCGGGCCGCGTCACCCGGTTGACGATCTCGTGCCAGGGGCCGAGGTCGGGTGCCGTGCCCGGCTCGAGCCCGAGCGCCCGGAGCACGCCCGTATCGAGCCCCTCCGTGTGGTAGCGGATCGGCACCTCGTAGATCGTCCCGGCGTCGTAGGCCGGGATCACCGCGTCCTCGCGCACGCTGCACTGGAGCGCGATCTTGCGCCGCGCGTCGAGCGTGAGCTCGCGCTCGGAGCGGCAGAGCAGGATGTCCGGCTGGATGCCGATGGCCCGGAGCTCGCGCACCGAATGCTGGGTCGGCTTGGTCTTCAGCTCGCCGGCCGAGCGGATATAGGGTACGAGCGTGACGTGCAGGAAGGCGACCTCGCCGCGCGGCAGCTCGTTGGCGAGCTGGCGGATGGCCTCGAGGAACGGCAGGCCCTCGATGTCGCCGACCGTGCCGCCGATCTCGCAGAGCACGATGTCCGCGTCGTCGACGTCCTTCTGGATGTATTCCTTGATGGTGTTGGTGACGTGCGGGATCACCTGCACCGTGCCGCCGAGATAGTCGCCGTGCCGCTCGCGGGTCAGCACCGTCCAGTAGATGCGCCCCGAGGAGACGCTGTCCGAGGCGCGGGCCGGCACGCCGGTAAAGCGCTCGTAGTGGCCGAGGTCGAGATCCGTCTCCGCCCCGTCGTCGGTGACGAAGACCTCGCCGTGCTGGTAGGGCGACATCGTCCCGGGATCGACGTTCAGGTAGGGGTCGAGCTTGCGCAGCCGGACCCGATAGCCCCGCAGCTGCAGGAGCGAGCCCAAGGCGGCCGCGGCAAGCCCCTTGCCGAGCGAGGAAACAACACCACCAGTGATAAAGACGAAGCGAGGCATCAATCGAAACTATCCATGCTACGCTTCATCAGGGCAAGCGCAAAGGCCACGCCGCGACCGGGTCGGCGGTCCGGCTGAACATCCAGTGGTCGAAACCTCAGTCGGCGACCGGTGCTGCCGGCGCAGCCGGCTCCGCAGGCTCGCTCACCGGTGCCGGCTCGAACGGGTTCGGCCCGTCGAGGATCGAGACGGGCCCGCTGCCGCCGCTGGCGACGTAGGCCAGCAAGAGGCTCATCAGCATGAAGCCGGTGGCGAGGATCGCCGTTGCCCGGGTCAGCAGGTTGGCGGTGCCGCGACCGCTCATGACCCCGCCCATGGCGGTGCCGCCGAGGCCGCCAAGGGCGCCGCCCTCGCTGCGCTGGATCAGGACGACACCAACGAGGGCGAGTGCGATGAGCAGATGGATGACGAGAAGGATCGTGGTCATGGTTCAGGTCTTTCGGGCCAGGCCGCGGGATCAGGTTCCGCCACCTGCCGCATAGATGCTCCAGAATGATTCCGAGTCGAGGCTGGCGCCTCCGACGAGGGCGCCATCGACGTCCGCGATGGCCATGATGTCGGCGGCGTTGTCCGGCTTGACGGACCCGCCATAGAGCAGCGCCACCTCCTCGCCACCGGCGAGCCGCCCGGCCAGGAGACGGCGCAGCCCGGCGTGGGTCTCCTCGATCTCGTCGAGGCTCGGTGTGCGGCCGGTGCCAATGGCCCAGACCGGCTCGTAGGCGACGACCAGCGTCTCGGGCGTGGCACCGTCCGGCAGGCTGCCGGCGAGTTGCCGGGCCAGCACCTCGTTACGCTCGCCGGCCAGGTACTGGGCCTCGGTCTCGCCGATGCAGAGCACCACCACCAGCCCGGCCAGCAGCGCCTGGGTGGCCTTGGCATGCACGTCCTCGTCCGTCTCGCCGAGCCCCTGCCGCCGCTCCGAATGGCCGACGATGACGGCCCTGGCACCAGCATCGGCGAGCATGGCGGCGCTGGTCGAGCCCGTGAAGGCGCCGCTCTCGGCCGCGTGACAGTCCTGCCCGCCGACCAGGATGCGGCTCTTGCTCAGCCGCTGGGCCACGGCCGCCACGAGCGTCGCCGGCGGGAAGATGCCGAGCGTGCCGCTCAGATGCGCAGCACGCGCCTCGAGCCGGCCGACCAGGGCCAGCCCGTCGGCGCGCAGCCCGTTCATCTTCCAATTGCCGAGCACCACCGGACGTGCCAGAGGCATACCAAACCTCACCGAAATGCGGGAACGCGCGGCTTCTATCACAGCGATCCCGGCCTGTCCAAGCCGGCAACCGGCCGGCCGCGCCCCTGATGTCGCGCCTTGAGGATTGCCGCCGGCGTCGCCAATCAATACTGTCCGGGCGCGTCTTTTAAAGGTTTCTTCCGTCATGCTCGATGCGATGCGCAAACGCGCCAACAGCTGGTTCGTCCGCGCGCTTCTTCTGCTCCTGATCGCCAGCTTTGCCGTCTGGGGCATCGGTGACACGTTCTTCGGCCAGCCGGACACGGCCGTCGCCGTGCGGGTCGGCGACGTCGAGGTGCCGCTCTACGAGGTCGACCGCGCCTTCGAGATGGACCGTCGTGCCTTCGGCGAGCAGTTCGGCGCCACGCTGGACCGGCGCCAGGCGGCCTCGCTCGGCATCCTGAACCGCAGCCTGCAGAGCGTGGTGGCGCGGGCACTCGTCGACCAGCACCGGCGGGATCTGGGCATTGGCGTCGCCGACGCCGAGGTGGCGGCCGCGATCCGCAACGACCAACGCTTCGCCACAGATGGCAATATCGATCGCGCCCGGTTCGACATGTTCCTGCGCTCGCTCGGCATGAGCGAGGCCCAGTACATCGAGCAGGTGCGCGGCGACATCGGCCGGGCGCGCGTCATCGATGCCCTGACCGGCTCGATCACGGCGCCGTCGGTGCT
>CAZGUW010000248.1:0-2668 GCA_964528705.1 uncultured Geminicoccaceae bacterium | reverse complement strand
GTCGGCCAGCTCCTGGCGAACGACCGCGAGACGATCGACGCGGCCCGGCTGGCGCTCGACGAGGGTGCCGTCTTCGCCGACCTCGCCGACAGCATGGCCGACCAGGGCCTGACCTACGGCCCGCTCGGCCCGACGGCGGAGGATGACCTGCCGCCCGAATTCGCCGACGCCATCTTTGCGCTCGGCCCGGACGAGGTCAGCCAGCCGGTCGAGAGCGCCTTCGGCTGGCACCTCTTCCGCCTGATCGACGTCGAGCCGGAGAGCGTGCGCAGCTTCGAGGACGCCAGGGAGGAGATCCGCCGCGACCTCGCCCTCGACCTCGCCATCGACCAGCTCCCCGATCTCGCCAGCGCCCTGGACGACGGCATCGCCGCGGGCGACAGTCTCGAGGATGCGGCGGCGGCAATCGGCGTCGCCCCCAGGCGTTTCGAGGCGATCGACGCCCAGGGCCGCAATGCCGCAGGTGACCCGGTCGAGGGCGGGGCTCCGGCGCCCGAGATCCTGGCCGCCATCTTCGCGGCCCCGCTCGAGGAGACCTCGCTCCTCGAGGAGACCCCGGGCGGCACCTTCTACATGTTCCGCGTCGATGCCAGCGAGGCGAGCCGCCCGCGCCGGCTCGACGAGGTCCGGGACGAGGTGGCCGAACGCTGGCAGCAGGAGGCGCGCCAGCGTTCGGCCACCGAGCGCGTCGCGGAAATCATGGCCGAGGCGCGCTCCGGCCGGACGCTGGAGACGGTGGCGGCCGGGCTCGGCGATGCGGTCACGCTCCGCCAGTTCGGGCCCATCGGCCGCACGGCCGACGGCAGCGAGGCCGGCCTGACGCCCGAGGCCGTCGAGGCGCTTTTCGCCACCGACGAGGGCAACCTCGTGCGCGAGCCCGTGGCTACCCGGGACGGCAGCGCCATCCTGCGCACCGATACGGTCACGGTGCCCGAAGGCGACCAGCCCGAGCTCCGGGAGCAGCTCACCAACGCGCTCCGCAACGACGTCCTGATCCAGTACGAGGCGGCGCTGCGCCAACGCTACCCGGTCGAGATCAACGAGGCGGCCATCGCCTCGCTGTTCCCGGCCGAAGATCTCTGACCCGGGAGCTTTCGCCGTGGCCTTCTCCGAAGAGGTCCTGCCGTCCCGTGCGGCTTTCAGGAGCGCCTATGAGGCCGGCCAGAGCCAGGTGGTCTGGACGACCCTGGTGGCCGACCTCGAGACCCCCGTCTCGGCGATGCTCAAGCTCACCGACGGGCGGCCCTACAGCTTCCTGCTGGAGAGCGTCGAGGGCGGTGCGGTGCGCGGCCGCTACTCGATCATCGGGACCAAACCCGACCTCGTCTGGCGCTGCCACGGCCAGCAGGCCGAGATCAACCGGCGCTGCCGGATCGACCGGCAGGACTTCCAGCCCGAGCCGCTGCCGACCCTGGAGAGCCTCCGCGCCCTCCTCGCCGAGACCCGCATCGACGTCCCCGACGAGCTGCCGCCCATGGCCGCAGGGCTCTTCGGTTTCCTCGCCTACGACATGATCCGGCTGGTCGAACCGGTGCCGGATACCAATCCCGACCGGATCGGCCTGCCCGACGCCGTCTTCCTCCGGCCGACGCTGATCGCGATCTTCGACAACATCAAGGACATCATCACGATCGTCACGCCGGTCTTTCCGGAGGCCGGGCTCGACGCGGATCGCGCCTACGACCTGGCGCTCGAGCGGCTCGCCGACGCGGTCGCCGACATGGCGCGCGGCATCGGCCCGGCGCAAGCGGCGCATGGCGGCCCGCCGCCCGAGGCGGTCTCCAACATGAGCCGCGAGGACTACCACCGGATGGTCGAGCGGGCGAAGGAGTACATCCTCGCCGGCGACATCTTCCAGGTGGTCCCGTCGCAGCGCTTCACCCTGCCGTTCACCCTGCCG
Source organism: uncultured Geminicoccaceae bacterium (assembly GCA_964528705.1). GTDB lineage: Bacteria > Pseudomonadota > Alphaproteobacteria > Geminicoccales > Geminicoccaceae > SLRI01. Next base: position 768 of record CAZGUW010000248.1, on the reverse strand, counting down.
CCCATGGCGCTCTATCGGGCGCTCAGGCGCCTCAACCCCTCGCCCTTCCTCTTCCTGCTCGATCTCGACGGCGCCACGCTCGTCGGCTCGAGCCCGGAGATCCTCGTCCGTGTCCGTGACGACCGGGTCACCGTCCGCCCGCTCGCCGGCACGCGCCGGCGGGGCAAGGACACGGCCGAGGACACGGCCCTGGCCGAGGAGCTTTTGGCCGACCCCAAGGAGCTGGCCGAGCACCTGATGCTGCTCGACCTCGGCCGGAACGACGTGGGCCGCGTCGCCGAGATCGGCTCGGTGGAAGTGACCGAGAAGATGGTCGTCGAGCGCTACAGCCACGTCATGCACATCGTCTCGAACGTGGAGGGCAACCTCCGCCCCGACTGCGACATCATCTCGGCTCTCCTCGCGGGCTTTCCCGCCGGCACCACCTCTGGTGCTCCGAAGGTGCGGGCCATGCAGATCATCGAGGAGCTCGAGCCCGAGCGCCGGGTCTTCTACGCCGGTGCCGTGGGCTATCTCTCGGCCGACGGCAACATGGACACCTGCATCGCGCTGCGCACCGCCCTGGTCAAGGACGGCACCATGTACGTCCAGGCCGGTGGCGGCGTGGTGGCAGACAGCGACCCCGAGGCCGAGTACCAGGAAAGCTGCAACAAGGCCCGCGCCCTGATCCGCGCCGCCGAGGAAGCCGTCCGCTTCGCCAGCCGGAGCCGGTAGCGGGGTTGCGACGGGGTGTGAGGCCTACGCCTCGAAACGCCCCGTCGTCTCGCG
>CAZGUW010000247.1:0-7310 GCA_964528705.1 uncultured Geminicoccaceae bacterium | reverse complement strand
AGCCAGGCGAGCGGCGTCGCCACCAGCCGGACCGGTCCCTCCCGCTCGTCGAAGATCCGCTCGCCCGGCAGCTCGCCGAGATGCGTCGCCGCCCTTGTCAGGAACCGCCACTTCTCCGGCCGTGCCGGGTTCCAGGCGATCAGGTCGACGAGGCCCGAGAGCCCCCGCGCCGGCTTGGCCAGCACCGGCTGGATCACCGCCGGGACACCACCCGCCGCCTGCCACCAGACGAAACCGTCGCCCTGGACGGTGAGCACGCCCGGCACCTGCTCGGCCGTGAACGGCCAGTGCCGCCCGGGCACCGCCGGCGGCTGCTCGACCCCGTGCGCCGCGATCTGCAGGCGCAGCATGGTCGTCGGCTGCAGCCCGTGTTGGCGGAAGACCTCGGCCTTGTCGACGGCGTAGCGCCCGGCAGCGGCATAGAGCCCGACCAGGTCGGGCTCGGCACCGTCGACGGCTTCCTCCCGGGTCAGCTCGGCCGCCATCCGTCACCCGCCCGAAAAGAGCCCGCCGGAGCACGCGCTCCGGCGGGCAATGGCAGCGGGTAGGCATGGAAGCCTGGACGGCTGGCCTGCGGTCCAGCCGCCATCGCCGGCCATGTCGAACGACCGGCGATCTCGACGCGAGCCGAGGCCCGCGATTGTCTCGTGGCCGCTCACGCGGCGCGCTCCGGCATCACCCACGCCGTGGCCCGGTTGATCCAGCCCTCGAGGAAGAGGATCTGGCCGGGCCGGGCCTCGACCACCCGCGCATGCTTCCGGCAGCGGGCGCCGACGACGTCCGCCGCCAGATCCCGCTCGACGAAGCGCAGCATCGCTTCGCGCGTCCGCGGCCCCGCCCAGCCGTCCACGGCGAGTCGCGTCTCGTCCGGATCGAGGCGCCGGTTGATCGCCTCCTGAACCCACTTCACCGCCATTGCGCGGCCGAGCGAGAACATGACACTGGCATCGAGCGTCACCTCAGCGAGGCGCCGATAGGGCCACTGCCGGAGGCACAGCCGGGAGTGGTCGAGCCAGAGCCGCCGGTAGACGTCGATCGCCTCGGCCTCGCCGAGCCCCCAGACGTCGGACGCCGTGCAGGGGAGCTGTCGGGCGGCCTGCAGCGTGGCCAGGGTGATGCCCCATTTGGTGGGCCCGCCCCGATCGGCCGGATGGTCGACATAGCCGCCCTCCCGGGCCATCAGCCGCCGGATCATGGCCTCGACCTCGCGCGGCTCCATCATGCCGGCCGCTTCCCGAGCAGGAGCTCGATCGTCTCCGGGCCGCAGTCGCGGGCCTGCATCTCACGCCGCGCCGCCTCGATCAGCTGCCGGCGGTCATAGGTCGCGAGCCCAACCGCCCAGAGGTCTCCGCCGAAACGCGAGCGCCTGACCCGCCGCCCGGCCGCGCGCAGCACCTCGGCCGCCCGGAACGCCGCATCTCCGCGCCCGCTCACGACGGCTCGATCCAGCGCTCGAGCAGCGCGATGATCGCGGGCGACACTGCCACCGCCACCTCGGCCGGCATTTCCGGCCAGCCTTGCGCCAGCTCGGGTAGTCCAAGCGCCAGCAGCCCCGGCAGGACCGCGTTCCAGACCCAGACCAGCACCACGCCCGAACCGAGCCCGCCGATCGCGATGTCGGCCCTCACCGGCGCCGCTCCCGGATGTCGCGGGCCATGTCGAAATAGCCGCGCCCGAAGAGCCGCACCCCCAGCCAGATCGGCCAGCGATGCCGCCAGGCGACGCCCGTCGCCTGCATGGCGTCGAGGAAGACGGCATCGGCCTCGGAGCGCGAGACCAGCCCCTCGCAGTAGAGCCAGTCATGCAGCGCCGCCGCCGCCCGCGCCCGGCCCTTGAAGAGCAGATAGGCGAAGGGGACGCGCGGCACGGAATCGAGATCGGTGACGAAGCCCGCCGGCACGGTGAACCGGCGCTTGCCGTCGTCCCAGACGAGCGGCGCATCGAGCACCCAGGAGCCGCCACCCGTCTCCGACACGTCGAGCTTCGTGAGAAACATCGTCAGCCCCCCCAACCCGGCCGATCCGGCGCCGCGAGCAGCTCTGGAAGCCCACCGGCCGGCGCCGGCGGCGGGCAGATCAGCGCCACCCCCTGCCGCTCGCGCGGGCTGAGCTCCCGGAGATAGCTGGCGATGGCGATGTCGCAGGTGGCGGCCATCGTGGCCCGCGCCTGCAGGTCGTTCTGCTCGCGCCTGGCCGCAGCACCCGCCTCGCCCCAGTGCCGGACCGTGTCACAGCCCGGCAGGAGCAGCAGCGCGGCGAGGAGCGCCGCCGACAGGCGGGCCGGGGTACGCATCCCCGGCCCGCCGCGATCGGTCTTTCTCCCCAGGCGACCAAACCCGAAGGAGAATGGACCGATGACGAAGGCCGACGACAACATCACCCTGCCCGTCGCCAACATGCAGGTCATGACCGCCCTCGTCGAAACTCTTGCAGCCAGCGGGCAGCTCGACTTCGCAGCTTTCTCCAGCCGCTTGCAGAAGCGTGCTGATGCCGTTCGGCACGGTGATCCGCAGGTGGCGACGGCGATCGACATGATGCTCGAGGCGTTGGCGGAGGCTGTCGCGAAGCGTCAGCAGGATCAGCCACCCTCTTCAGACTGACATCCGACAGCTCGAGACCTGCCCGCATCATCTCGTTGAACTCGGTGAGCTGCTGGAGCAGTCCCCGCCCGTCGACGCAGTCGGCGGGCGGGGTACCGCTTGCGCCGGTGCCCCTCACCGCCTCGAGCGCGAAGCCGGCCCGCACCAGCTCGTTGACGTCGTCGAGCAGGTCCGTGACCTCCTGGTCGGTGAAGCGGCTCCGGCGCTCCGGAGCCTCCACGCTGATCGTCAGCCCATCGACGCCCTCGGGCAGCGTGAGCCGCACGGTCAGACCGGCCGCCGTCATGCCAGCCATCTCCAGCCCAGCAGCTGCGCGACCAGCACCACCGCCGGCCAGATCGCGAGCCAAAGCAGGACCGAGAGCATAAGCCAGACGAGCATGGCGAGGCCGGGCGGCAGGCGTTCTTCCGCCGCCTGTGGCCCGGCGGCACTGGCGCGGGAGCGCGGCCTGTGATCTAGCTTGCCGAAGCTGATCGAGCCCCCGCCGGAGTGCCCGTCCATGACGTGCAGCACCCGGCCCTTGGCATCCGTCTCCCAACCAGAAATCGCCGGCATTCGTGCCGCTCCCCCTGCTGTGGCTTTGGCTGCTGTGGCTGTGGCCGCTGTGGCTTTGGCTGCCGTGGTTGTGCCGGAGCGCGGGCGGGCGCTGCCGAGGGCTTGCCGCCTTTTCGCCCGCCCGCCTGTCCACAGCCGGCCCTTGGCGCAGCCGACGGCGAACCTCTGCATGGCAGGAAAGTCCAGAAGCGTACTGCGCAGGGCAGGATCGGGGGAGAAGGCTCATGCGGCCTCGCTTGTGGCGAGTTTGAGCAGTTCGATCTCTGTGACCTCGCCGCCGGTCGCCTTGACAATTCGACGACGAGTGTCGGGGCGTGGCTCCATCTCCCCCCGCGCGATACGCCCGATGGTGGTGTGCGACACACCCACCTTCTCGGCGAGGGCGGTTGCCGTCGTTTCGGTCTTCGTCATCCAAGCGCTGAGCTTCATGCTCAGGTTTGTGCGCAATCTGCACATGACTTGTCAAGCACGCCAGCGATCGTCCTTGCCGATCTTGCAGATGCCGCCATTGTGGCATGTGCAAGAAAGGCACAGATTGAGGGCGACGCTATGCTGTTGTTTCGACTGGTTTTTTATCCAGAGACGGGGTCTCGTGTGATCGATCTGACCAACAGGCTCAAAGAGTTCAGAAAACGTGCGGGCCTTTCGCAGGAGGAAGCGGCCGAGCGCCTAGGCGTCTCTCACAGTACGGTCAGCCGGCACGAACGAGGCCTGCAGGGTTTTACTCAGGACGATCTGAGGCACTACGCCGATCTCTACAAATGCTCACCTGTCGAGCTTATTTCAGACATTTCCCTTCTGGCCCAGACGGCGGCAGAGCGCGAAGTGCTGGAAGCACTTCGCAAGCTCGACCCCGCCGATCATGCGTTGGCGCTCCAGCTTCTTCGCAAGATGGGCGGCGGCCGGTAGCTTCCGGACGACGCACATCGCATGGTTGACCACTCGCTAGTGTGAGAATGCTTTGTGCACTTTTCGCACAGTCCCTATTGACAACGTTTGTGCGAAAGTTGCACATATCTCTCCATCATCACCGCCGGCCCGCCCGGCACAGATGGGGAGACCCATTATGCAGACCGACCCCGAGGGGCACCTCGCCAACGACCCGCGTGATACCGGTCCCGCCAGCCCCTCTGTGCGGGTGCTGGATGAAACCGCCGCTGCACGTCTGATCGAGCTGATCCGTAGGCGACAGAGCCTGATGCTCATGTTGATGAGGGTGACGGATCGGCTCGATCGTCTGAGCGTTGAAACGAGCTTCTTCGACGGTCGCGCGCGCATCGATTTCAGGCCGGCCCCGCCGCCCTACGATCAGGTGGCTCCCGGCCCGGCCTCCCGGATGCTGATGCGCTCGATCGAGGTCTGGCTGCTTGCCGAGCTCGACGAGCTGGAAGTCGAGCTGGCCGGGCTCGGCATTCGCATCGACGACGACGAGGCTCTCCCGGCCGACGACGAGACCATGGTCGAGGCGAGAGCCGAGAGTTGAACGATCTCTCCACCGCATCGCATCACGTCGCCACGCTCCGCTGCTCAACGCCGCGCTGCACTCCGCAGCACCTCGCGCCGTTTTGCACCTCGTCTCATCGCTTCGCTGCACTGCGTTACGCTTCGCGCCTCTCCGCATCGCAACGCTAACCTGAAGGAACCCTCCATGGACGTTTCATCCGCCATTGTCGCCCTGCGCTCGGTCTCACCCTACTCGCAGTCTCGCCAGCACGACGAGCCGAAGCTCGAGAAGGAGAGCCACGAAGCCTATGACCGCCGGACGTGGCGCTCGAAGCTGAACGTCTCGGCGGACGGGAAGTCCGTCGTCATTCCGGCCCACGGCCTGCACCAGTCGATCGCGGCTGCCGCCCGCTACTCCAAGCGGCAGATACCAGGCCAGGGCAAGGCGACCTGGACGGCGAAGTTCACGGCCGGGATCATGATTGCCGAGGATATTCGGCTCGGGATCGACCCGGCGTCGGTCGGTCAGATCACCATCTCGGCCAATGCCGACGGCGTGCGCGGCAGCGGCAAGCGCGTGCCCCGCCGCTTCCCCATCATCCCCGAGTGGCAGGCCGAGTTCGAGGTCTTCATCCTCGATTCCATCATCACCCCGGAGATCTTCCGCGAGATGCTGGAGATCGCCGGGCTCTTCATCGGCATTGGCCGCTTTCGCCCCGAGAAGGGTGGCGTCAACGGCCGCTTCAGCGTCGCCAGCCTCGCCTGGAACGACCGGCGAAAGCTGGCCGCGTGAGCTCGCCCGACGCCCCGCGTCTCAACGCACCGCCGCGCTCCGCTTCGCCGCGCGTCGCGTCGCATCTCACCGCGACACACCGCGACACATCGCCCCGCGACGCCACGCCGCGCAATGCAACTCGCCTCTTCGTTCCGCTGCGCCACGCACCGCGCCGCTCACCTGACCGGAATTCGCCCATGCCCGCACCGATCACCGACCTGTCTCCTGACACCGTTGCCCTGGTTGCCCGGCTGGCCGAGGTGCCGGTCGGTGCCACCGTCTCCTGGGCAGAGCTGGACGCCACGGTCGGCCGCAAGCTCCGGCCGCGCCGTCGCCACCTGGTCGACGCCGCGCTGCGCATCGTGCTGCGCGACCACGCCGCCGCCTTCGTTTCGGTCCATGGCCAGGGCTACCACCGCCTGCCGCCCGAGGACGTGGCGAAGCTCGGTGCCCGCACCCGTCGCCGCATCGCCAGAGGCGCCAGGCGGTCGAGCAAGGCCATGCGGCAGGCCATCGCGGGCACCAACGATCTCTCAGAAACGGCCTCCCGCGCCATCTATCGCGAGATGAGCGTGCTCGGCCTGATCGCGCATGTCGCCAGCGAGCGTGCCCAGCCGGACGCCGAGCCTGCCGAGGCCCGCCCGACCCCTGTCGCCCTCGTCGCCCGTCAGATCCTCGACGGTCTCGGCGGTGAGCGCCCGGCATGAGCAGCTCGCCCCTACCCTTTAGAATCCGGCCGGAGGATGTGCAGTTCCTGCGCAGCGTGGAGTGGGACGTGCCCATGGACATGCCGACCAGAATCCGACCGGAGGACTGCGATGCGTGGGCCGGCTCGAAGAAGGCTGCGCCGCCCGTGAACCACCACCCAGAGAAGCGGAGATCGAAATGCTGAACGACCTCGACAACCGCACCCGTCTCGCCACCGACCGCGGCGTGATGACCGGCTGCCGGCCTTTGCAGCCGGGCGATCCGGTGATGATGCTCTGCGGCCGGCTCCTGACCGGCACCATCGCCGCCATCGACGGCAACCGCGTCACCGTCCTCGCCGACGGCGCCTTCCGCGTGGCCGACGGCGATGCCTGCCTGCGTCGTCATCCGGACGGCCGATCGGCCGGAGCCGCCGCATGAACCCATCCCTCCGAACTCTGGGCCAGCTGCGGCGTGGCCAGTTCGTCACGGACCTCGACACCGAGCTGGCGGCCCTGGTCGACGCGGTGCGCGACACCGGCCGCAAGGGCCGGCTCACCATCGCGCTCGAGATCCAGCCGGCCGGCAAGGGCGACAACATCACGCTTCGGGTCACGGACAGCATCAACAGCAAGCCGCCGCAGCCGGAGACGGGCGACACGCTGATGTTCGCCACGGCCGACGGCCAGCTGAGCCGTCAGGACCCCCGGCAGATCGAGATGGACGGCATCCGCGAGGTGCGGAAGCCCCAGCAAGGAGAGACCGCATGAGCCGGACCGAGACCGAGGCTGTCGGACAGAGACCCGACCCGGATACGACCGAGGCGATGACCATCCTCGCCGCCGGCATGGCGATGGCCGGGCCGGTCGCCGAGGATGCCGAGAACTTCTTCGTCCTGGCCCCACTCGGTGCGAGGGTGGAGCGCGTCCCCAGAGTCGGCGAGCGCCCGATCCGCAAGGCCGGCAGCGTCGCCTGCACCGATCTCCGCAGTTTCAAGGCCCTGACCGACCGCCACCGGAGCGCCGCGACGGTCGTCTATCTCGACCGCGACAGCGCGACCGTGACGGCCGTGATCGACGACGATGGCACGGAACCGGGCTGGCGGGGCCACCGGATCGCCTATGCCTGCCCGCCCAGCGACGAATGGGCCGCCTGGAAATCCGTCCATCGCCACTCGCTGCTGCAGGGTGCCTTCGTCGATTTCCTCGAGGACTGGCGGATGTCGATCAAGACGCCTGACGCCGCCGAGCT
>CAZGUW010000246.1:0-7441 GCA_964528705.1 uncultured Geminicoccaceae bacterium | reverse complement strand
GCTCCTCGGAGTAGGTCCAGATCTCGGCGCTGAGCGCCTCGATTGCCGACTGCAGCGTCGCCTGGTCCTCGCCCGTCATGCCGTTCCAAGTGTCGAGGTTGACGGCGTAGCCGTTGATGGCGAGCTGCAGGGCGATGGGCAGGACGGTGGTGGTGGCCTCGGGCCAGCCGCCGGAATTGGCCGAGGCGGGGCCGGTGATGGCACAGTCGACGACGCCGCGCGCGAGCGACTGCTGCACCTCGCCGAAGGGCATGGGCACGCCCGTGGCACCGAGGCCGTCGACGAAGGTCGCGGCACTCTGGTCGCCGACGCGCACCTTCAGGCCCTGGAGGTCGGCTAGGCTCGCGATCTCGGGCTTGCAGAAGACGACCTGCGGGCCGGCCGGCCAGAGACCCAGCAGCTTCGCGTTGAACTTCTCCTCGATGCGCGCGCCGACCGTATCGAAGAAGGCCTCGGTGTGCGCCTTGCCGGCGGCGTAGCTCGTGTTCATGCCGATGAGGTCGAGGCCGAGCACGGTGGGTTCGTCGCGGCTGACCTGCGGACCGCGGATCGAGACGATGTCGAAGAGGCCGGACTTCAGCACGCGCAGCCCGTCCGAGTCCGGGATGCCGGCGACGTCGACCGGCCGGTACTCGACCGCCACGTCGAGGCCGGTTTCGGCGGCCAGGTTCTCGAAGAAGGGCGCTTCCTTCTCCTGGGCGATGAGGCCGGACCCGACCGGCTGGCCGAGCACGGTGAGGTTCAGGGTCTCGGCAGCGGCGTTCCCGGCAAGGGGCAGGATCGAGGCCGAAGCGAGGGCGGCGGCGGCGAGGGAAGCGAACCTGGACATGGAGGCATCCTTTCCGGATCAGCGGTCATGGCATCGCCGGCATGGCACCGACCCTCACAGTAATACAAGTTTCATGCCATGAGACAAAGAAACTGCTGTTTCATGGTGACGCCCGTTTTCGCGCCAGTCGACGGGCGCGTCTGCGGCGCCGCGATGCCGGCGAAATGGGCAGGATGCCGCTGCGGATGCACACCGGCGGAGCAGGCGGTCAGAGCTCCTGCAGCGTGTCGTTCAGGCTCTCGATCGACCGCAGCCGGGCGCGGGCGGCGGCCCCTGCCCGTTCGATCGCCCGCATCGCCAGGAGGTGGCAAAGCGCCATCACCGCGACATGGCTGAAGAGCGGGCCGGGCGATGCGGTCTGGCAGCGGAAGTGCCAGGTGGCGTCTTTCCGGGCCTCCACGCCCTCGTCCGTCACGTAGAGCAGGCGCGCCTCGCTCCGGCGGAGCGCCTGGAGCAGGCGGTCCATGCCGGCGACGCGGCGGCGCAGACCGAAGAGGACCACGAGATCCTCGGGCCGGACGGAGGCCAGGTGCTCGCCCAGCGTCTGCCCGCCCGCCGGGATGGCGACGATGTTCTCGACCACCTGGGTGAGCTGCCACTGGAGATAAAGGGCGAAGGGATGGCTGGCGCGAAAGCCGATCACCCAGGTCTTGCGGGCGGCGAGCAGTGCCTCGACCACGGCGTCGATCTCGGCTGCGGGGATGCTCGCGAACGTGCGCTGCAGATTGGCCGTGGCCTGCTCGAGGTTCGCGGCGAGCGCCGTCTCGGCGTCGTCGCCGGAGGATACGGCGAGGAACAGGCGCGAGCCGGTCCGCTCCTCCTCGCGGGCATGGCGGCGCGCCGCCTCGTAGCTCGCATAGCCGAGCCGGCGGACGAAGCGCGAGACAGTGGCCTTCGAGACATGGGCGAGGGCCGCCAGCTCCTGCGCCGAGTAGCTCGCCACCTCGCCCGGGAAGTCGCAAACCATCTCGCCGAGCCGTCGCTCGGCCGGATGCAGGTCCGGCAGGGCGCGCCTGACCCGGGTGAGGAAGGAGCTGTCCTGCGGCACGACCGGCCCCGCTGCATGAAACGGCGATTTCATCGGGCGTCTATGCCGTGCGGCGGCGCCCGGCGCAATCGTCGCTACAGGGCGTCCATCTGGCGGCCGCGCGGGCGGATGCGGGGCGTCGGCAGGCCCGGCTCCACCTGCGCCTGGAGCGCCACCGTGATCTCGGCGGCGAGGCGCACGTTGCTCAGGGCGAGGGCGACGTTGGCCTCGACGCTCTGGCCGCCGGTGAGCTCGACGATCCGGGCGAGGAGGAAGGGCGTGATCTCCTTGCCGCCGATCCCGGCGGCGGTGGCGACGGCGAGCGCCTCGGCGATGGCACCCTCGACCAGCTCCTCGGGCAGGGCCGCGGCCTTCGGGATCGGATTGACGACGAGCACGCCGCTCGTGAGGCCGAGCCGCCGCTGCACGTCGAGGAGGTTGGCAATCTCGGTGACCGAATCGAGGCGCTGCGGCACGGCGAGGCCGCTCGCCCGGCAGAAGAAGGCCGGGAACTCGTCGGTCTGGTAGCCGACCACGGGCACGCCCTTGGTCTCCAGCACCTCCAGCGTCTTCGGCAGGTCGAGGATCGACTTGGCGCCGGCACAGACCACGGCGACCGGGGTGCGGCCCAGCTCCTCGAGATCGGCCGAGACGTCGAAGTCGCGCTCGGCACCGCGATGCACGCCGCCGATGCCGCCCGTGGCGAAGACCCGGATGCCGGCGAGCTGGGCCGCCACCATGGTGGCGGCGACGGTGGTGGCGCCGGTGCGGCCGGTGGCGATGCAGCCGGCGAGGTCGCGCCTGGAGACCTTGAGCACGCCCTCGGCGGTGGCGAGCTCCTCGAGCTGTGCCGCGTCGAGGCCGATCCGAAGGCGCCCGTCGGTGACCGCGATGGTGGCGGGCACGGCACCCGCGGCGCGCACCTCCGCCTCGAGCAGGCGGGCGGTCTCGAGATTGCGCGGCCGCGGCAGGCCATGCGCGATGATCGTGCTCTCGAGGGCGACGATCGGCTGGCCGGCCTTGCGGGCGGCGGCGACCTCGGGGCTAAAGGCGAGCAAGTTGGGCATGGGCCTCACTATCGAGCCGAAGGGCGAGGTCGCGAAAGGCCGGTATGCCGAAACCCGACGGTACCGCCGCGTCGGAACCGACCGCGAGCGCCGCCGCGAGGCGACCGATGCGGCAGGCGGCGGCGAGATCGAGCCCGGCGAGGCGCGCGGCCAGCACCGCGGCGGCGAGGGTGTCGCCGGCGCCGGTAACGTCGACGACGGGCACAGGCAGGGCGTCGAGCGTGCGGCTGCCGGTGTGGTCGGCGAGGACGAGGCCGGCGCTCCCCTGCCCCAGAACCACCCCGCCCACGCCCCTGGCGACGAGCCGCCGGGCCAGCTCCGCCGGCGGCCCGGGGCCGACCAGGGCCGCGGCCTCGGCGGCATTGGTGAAGAGCAGGTCGAGCCGGGCGAGATGGCCCCGGAGGCGCAGCGCCTTGGCCGTGGAGACGGTGTCGGCGGCGACGAGCGCCGGCCTTGCCGGGTGGTCGAGGAGCAGGGCGAGCGTGGCGGCCGGCAGGTTGCAGTCGAGGAACCAGGCGGCGGCCGGCCGGGCGGCCACTGGCGCCACCGCGGCGGCCCCGTGCTCCGCGAAGACGGCCATGTCGGCGAGGCCGATCACCAGCTCGCCCGATGGTTCGAGCACGGCCCAGTAGCGGGCGGTGGGGTGCCGGGCGGAGTATTCGATGCCCCCGGTGTCGACGCCGGCCGCCCGAAGCTCATCGACCAGCGCCTGGCCGGCGGCATCCTCGCCCACCCGGCTCGAGAGGCGGACCGGGATGCCCAGCCGGCCGAGAGCCATCGCCACGTTGCGGCCGACGCCGCCGGCGCGCTCACGGCTGGTCGCGGGGTTTGAGGTGCCGGGCCTCGCCGGCGCCTCGGTCACGAGCCGCGTGTCGGCGACAACCGAGCCGAAGACCGCGACACCGGTCGAGGCCATGCGCAAGCTGCCGGCTGGGGGCGGCCGGTCAGATCCGCTCGACGCTGAAGGTGTCGCAGGCTTCCAGCGTGCCCTCCTCGAAGCCGCGGTAGAACCAGGTCTGGCGCTGCTCGGAGGTACCGTGGGTGAAGCTGTCGGGGACGACCCGACCCTGGCTCCGGCGCTGCAGCGTGTCGTCGCCGATGCGGGCCGCGGCATCGAGCGCCTCGTCGATGTCGCCCCGCTCGAGCGTGCCGAACATCTCGTCGGCCCCCCTCGCCCACATGCCGGCGAGGCAGTCCGCCTGCAGCTCGACCCTGACCGAAAGCGCGTTGGCTTCGACCTCGGAGACGCTCCGGCGCACCTCGTTGACCTGGTCCATGACGCCGATCAGGTTCTGCACATGGTGGCCGACCTCGTGCGCGATCACGTAGGCGCGGGCGAAGTCGCCACGTGCACCCAGCTGGCTCTCCAGGGTCTGGAAGAAGGACGTGTCCAGATAGACCCGGTGGTCGCCCGGGCAGTAGAACGGGCCGACGGCGGAGCTCGCCGTGCCGCAGGCCGAATCGACCGCACCCGTGAAGAGGACGAGCGCCGGCGCCGCGTAGCGGGCGCCGCGCTGCTCGAACTCGCGCGACCAGACCTCCTCGGTGTCGGCGAGCACCACCGAGACGAACTCCTCCGCCTCGTCGTCGATCCGGTTCGGCCCGGCCTGCTGGACCGGCGGGGCCGACTGCATGCCGCCGCCTGTGCCGAGCAGCGGGGTCAGGTCGACGCCGAGGAAGAGGCCGATGAGGATGATGGCGACGGCCCCGAGCCCGCCGAAGCCGCCGATCCGGCCCATGGAGCGGCCGCCGCCGCGCCCCCGCCCGCGGATGTCGATGACGTTCTTGCTGCCACGCCGGCCACGCCATTCCATCGCCTGCTCCCCTGCCCGACCTTCGGCCCCTCGGGCAAAGCGTGCGGGATGCACCACGCCCGGTCAACGGCGAAGATGGGGCGGATTCGCCAGCTGATCAAAGGGTCATGCCGTAGAGCCCGGCGAGCAGCAGGATGCCGAGCGCCACCCGCCGGTAGGTGAGGTCGGAGGAGCGCTGGAAGAGGCGGCTGCCGAGCCAGGTGGCGACGAGGTAGCCGGGCAGGAGCATCAGCGCCAGGGCCACGACGGACAGCGGAATGAGCCCGCCGATCAGCATCAGGATCGTCAGCGCCAGGAGCGTCAGGCCGAAATAGCCGGTGAAGTTGGCGCGGTTGGTTGCTGCCGTGTCGCCGCCGGAGAGGAGGTAGAGCATGACCGGCGGGTTGCCGACGCTCGAGACCGCCATCAGCACGCCGGAGAGCATGCCGACGCCGGCGGTCGCCACGGCGGGCCGGGGCCCCATGTAGCGCCAGCCGCTGAGCAAGAGGAGGGCCGAGATGGTGACGAGGACAGAGATGCCGAACTGCAGGCTGGCGGGGTCCAGCGTGACCAGGAGCCAGCTGCCGAACGGCATGGCGAAGGCGGCCGCGAGGCCCATGGGGGCGATGGTCCGCCAGGCGATCTGCCGGTGCAGGGACGGCAGGAGCTGGACCGTGGCGACACCCTCCATCAGCGTGATGGCGCCGACCGTCGCCACCGGGCCGAAGAGATGGACGAAGAAGGGCGCCATCAGCATGCCCGAGCCGACCCCGGCGAAGCCGCGCATCAGCCCGGCCGCCGCGGCGATGGCCATGCCGGCGGCGATGTCGGGGGCGAGGAAGTTGGGCAGGATCGAATGGACTCCCCAGGCGGCCCAAGGCCCGATCGAACGGGCTCAGCCCTCGAGCTGGATCTCGAAGGTCTCGATCACCGGGTTGGCGAGGAGCTTCTCGCACATCTGGCGCAGCCGGGCTTCGGCGGAAGAGCGGTCGGTTTCGGCCAAAGTGAGCTCGATGACCTTGACCTTGGCAACACCCTCGACCTCGGCGAAGCCGAGGCCGTGCAGCGAGCGCTGGATGGCGGTGGCCTCGGGGTCGAGGACGCCCGGGCGGAAGCGGATGGAGATGCGGGCCTGCATGGTGGAACGGTCGCCTATTGCATCGTCGCTTATTGCATCGTCTCTGGGCCGCGCATGTCGCGCGGGCCGGCCTCGGGCAGGATGCCGAGGCGGCGGGCGATCTCCTGGTAGCCCTCCTCGACCTTGCCGAGGTCCTGCCGGAAGCGGTCCTTGTCGAGCCGCTCGTTGGTCTTGACGTCCCAGAGCCGGCAGTTGTCGGGGCTGATCTCGTCGGCAAGGACGAGGCGCATATCCTCTTCCTCCCACAGGCGGCCGAACTCGAGCTTGAAGTCGACGAGCTTGAGGCCGACGCCGAGGAAGAGGCCGGAGAGGAAATCGTTGATCCTGAGCGACATGCTCATGATCTCGTCGATCTCCTGGTAGGAGGCCCAGCCGAAGGCGGTGATGTGCTCCTCGGAGACCATAGGGTCGCCGAGCTCGTCCGACTTCAGGTAGTACTCGACGATGGAGCGCGGCAGCAGCGTGCCGTCCTCGATGCCGAGGCGCTTCCCCAAGGAGCCGGCGGCGACGTTGCGCACCACCACCTCGATCGGGATGATCTCGACCTCGCGGATGAGCTGCTCGCGCATGTTGAGGCGGCGGACGAAGTGGGTCGGGATGCCGACGTCGTGCAGCTTCATCATCAGGTACTCGGAGATGCGGTTGTTGAGCACCCCCTTGCCGGTGATCACCGCGTGCTTCTTGTTGTTGAACGCGGTGGCGTCGTCCTTGAAGTACTGGATGAGCGTGCCGGATTCCGGGCCCTCGAAGAGGATCTTGGCCTTGCCCTCGTAGACCTGCTTGCGCCGGGCCATGCAATCATTGCCTTCTCTGCGACCGAAAACGGCGCCCAAACGCGAGCGCCGTCATCCTGGTCGATTCGGGTCCGTCTATAGAGCAGCCCGTCGCGTCCGACAACCAATCGGGCTGCCGCAGGCCCGGCCCGGGGGGCGGCAACGGCCCCGCTAGCCGCGGACGGGGCTTTCCGGCTCGGCGTCGAGCCAGTCCTGCACGTAGACCTCGCGGGTCAGCATGACGGCCAGCGCCGCCAGGGGTGTCGCCAGGATCAGGCCCAGCAGGCCGAAGAGGATGCCCATGAGCAGCTGCACGGCGAGGATGAAGGCGGCCGGCAGGGCGACCTGGCGCTGCTGGATGAGCGGCGTGATGAGATAGCTCTCGACGGCCTGCACGGCGGCATAGATGGCGAGGACCATGAGAACGGTCGTCATGCCCTCGGGAAGGGCCAGGAGCACGGCGGGGATGACCGAAAGGACGGGGCCGATATTGGGGATGAAGGCGAGGAGTGCGGCGATGAAGCCGAGGATCACGGCCAGCGGAATCCCGATCATCCAGAGGCCGAGGGCAGTCAGCGCGCCGACCGTCGCCATGGAGAGGATGCGCCCCACCAGCCAGCGGCCAAGCGTCTCCCCGGCCCGATCCATGAGCTCCTCGCCGCGGGGTCGCAGCGAGGGTGCCAGAAGGGCGATGCCGCCCCGGCGGTAGGTCCGCGGGTCGACGGCGCCGTAGATGCCGATGATCATGACGATCACGAAGGAGCCGAGCGCCCCGAACGTGCCGAGGGTGGCGCTCGTCAGCGCACCGGTGGCC
>CAZGUW010000245.1:0-7457 GCA_964528705.1 uncultured Geminicoccaceae bacterium | reverse complement strand
AGGTTCGACGGGGCGGGCGTGAGGGACTGGCAGCCCTCGACGTCGGCCAGGTCCTCGCCGGCATTGTCGACGCATTCCTCGAAGTCGCCGAGATTGTCGAGCCGCTGGTCCTCAGCCTGCCTCGCCTGCTCTTGCTCGAACCGGTCGGGGGCGCAGGCGGCGGCCGCGAGGACCATGAGCACGGTGAGGGCGCGAAGCACGGGGATCATGATTCCTCCTGCGGCCGGTCGGCCGGACGTTTCTGGCGGTGCCGCAAGGTAGGCCGCCGGCCGGCGGAGGTCCAGCCGGCGGTCGACGGGCGCGGCAGCAAGCTGTTAGCCTCGGCATGTGCGGCGGAACAGGGAGGGAGAGACGATGGCGAAGGCGCAGGAAACCGGTCGGGAGGCGGCCCCACTGCCGGATTACGGGCGCTGCCCAAAGCTGCTGACGGGGCAGAAGGCACTGGTCACCGGCGCCAATTCCGGCATCGGCCGGGCCGTGGCGATCGGCATGGCGCGGGCCGGCGCGGATGTGATCGTCAACTGGGTGACGAACGAGCCGGCGGCGCGAGAGGTGGTGGAGAAGATCGAGGCCGAAGGCGTGCGGGGCCTGGCGCTCGAGGCGGACGTCTCGAAGGAGGCCGAGGTCGAGGCGATGTTCGAGAAGGCCATCGACGCCTTCGGCACGCTCGACATCCTGGTGCCCAATGCCGGGCTGCAGCGCGACGCAGCGCTCGTCGACATGACGCTCGCCCAGTGGGAGACGGTGATCGGCGTCAACCTCACGGGCCAGTTCCTCTGCATCCGCGAGGCGGTGAAGGAGTTCAAGCGGCGCGGCGTGCGGCCGGAGGTTTCGGTGGCGGCCGGCAAGATCGTCTGCATGAGCTCGGTGCACGAGGTCATCCCCTGGGCCGGCCACGTCAACTACGCGGCGTCGAAGGGCGGCATCCAGATGATGATGAAGAGCCTGGCGCAGGAGCTGGCGCCGCATCGCGTGCGGGTCAACGCGATCGGCCCGGGGGCCATCCGCACGCCGATCAACACGGCGGCCTGGGACACGCCCGAGGCCTATGCCGAGCTCATGAAGCTCGTCCCCTACGGGCGGATCGGCGAGCCCGAGGACATCGCCCAGGTGGCGGTCTTCCTCGCTTCCGACATGGCCGACTACATCAACGGCGTGACGCTCTTCGTCGATGGCGGCATGACCTGCTACCCGGGCTTCGCCACGGGCGGCTGAAGGGCGGGCCCCTTCCGGCGGGATCAGGCCCGGCCGTGCAGCGCCAGGGCGTGGCTGGCGATCATCTTCTCCTCGTTGGTCGGCATGACGCGGACCTCGACGGTGCCGGCTTCGGTCGAGATGACGGCTTCGTGGCGCCGGTTGCGCGCCTCGTCGATGGCGATGCCGAGCCAGCCGAGCCCATGGCAGACCCTGGAGCGGACGGTGGCCGAGTGCTCGCCGATGCCGGCCGTGAAGACGAGGCCGTCGATGCCCTCGAGGGCGGCGGCGAGGCCTGCGACCTCGCGGCGGATGCGGTAGGTGAAGTAGTCGATGGCCTCGGCGGCCCTGGGGTCCGTGCTGGCCTCGAGGTCGCGCATGTCGCTGCTGACGCCGGAGAGGCCGAGGAGGCCCGACTGCTTGTAGAGCAGGTCCGTGAGCCGGTCGGCCGAGAGCCCGCCATCGGTCAGGAGGTGGAGAATGGCGCCCGGGTCGATCTGGCCGGTGCGCGTGCCCATGGGCAGGCCGTCGAGGGCGGTGAAGCCCATGGTGCTGTCGATGCTCCGGCCCTCGCGGATGGCGCAGGCGCTCGCACCGTTGCCGAGATGGGCCACCACGACGCGCCCCGCGGCCAGATGCGGCGCCGTGCGCGCGAGCTCGCGGGCGATGTACTCGTAGGAGAGGCCGTGGAAGCCGTAGCGGCGGACACCCTGGTCGTAGAACGCGCGCGGCAGGGCGAAGGTGTCGGCGACCCAGGGGTGGTGCCGGTGGAAGGCGGTGTCGAAGCAGGCGACCTGCTGCACGCCGGGAAAGGCGAGTGCCACGGCCTCGATGGCCTTCAGGTTGTGCGGCTGGTGCAGGGGTGCCAGCGGGATCAGGGCCTCGAGCGCTTCCATGACCTTGCCGTCGACCAGCACCGGCTCGGTGAAGTCGCTGCCGCCATGCACCACCCGGTGACCGACGACGCCGACCGTGCGGCCGTCGAGCCAGCTGCCGAGCCACTCGACGAGGTGCTGCATCGCGACCCGGTGCCCCCCGCCCGCGGCATAGTCGAGCTCGGCCAGGATGCTGCCGTCCGGCGCTTTCGCGACGAAGCGGGGCTTGAGGCCGATGCCCTCGATCTGCCCGCCGGCGAGGAGCTCCGGCCCGTCACCGGCCGCCGCCTCGAAGAGGGAGAACTTCAGGCTCGACGAGCCGGCGTTGATGACGAGCACGAGGTCGCGCATCGGTTCGTCCTTGCTGTGGAATCGGCTGGTCGGAAAGGTGCCGCTCAGCCCATCACGTGATAGCCGCCGTCGACGTGGATCGTGTTGCCGGTGATCAGGTGGCCGGCCGGCGTGGCCAGCGCCGCGGTGGCGACGCCAACGTCCCGGATGCTGACGAGCTGGTTCGTGGGGGCGCGCGTCTCCGCCATGTTGAGCATGGACTCGAACTCGTTGATGCCCGAGGCGGCGCGCGTCCGGATGGGGCCGGGCGAGATGGCGTGGACGCGAATGCCCTTGGGGCCGAGTTCGTAGGCCAGGTACTTGACCGAGCACTCGAGTGCTGCCTTCACCGGCCCCATGAGGTTGTAGTGCGGCACGACCTTCTCGGCGCCGTAGTAGCTCATGGCGAAGAGCGTGCCGCCCTCGGTCATCAGGGGCTCGGCGAGGCGGGCCATGCGCACGAAGGAGTGGCAGGAGATGTCCATGGCGCGCATGAAGCCGGGCCCGGAGCTGTCGACGAAGCGGCCGTGCAGGTCGTCGCGCGGTGCGAAGGCGATCGAATGCAGGGCGAAGTCGATCCTGCCCCAGCGCTCCTCGACGGCCGCGAACACGGCCTCGAGCTCGCCCTCGGTCTCGACGTTGCAGGGCATGAAGATCGGCGCCTCCAGCTCCTCGGCGATGGGCTGGACGTGGGGCTTCGCCTTGTCGTTGAGGTAGGTCAGCGCCACCTCCGCGCCGAGGAAGCGGAAGGCGGCGGCACAGCCATAGGCGATCGACTGGCGGTTGGCGACGCCCAGCACGACCCCCCGCTTGCCCTCGAGCGTGCGCGCCTTGGGGTCGAAGGTGAGGATCTCGTCGTCGCGCATGGTCGGTCTCCGTCGGGCGTTGCGGGGATGGTTCAGGGCGAGGCTGGTTCGGGCACTAGCTGCCGGCCATGTAGGAATTGTTGCAACGCCGGAAACGGCGCCGAGCAATTTGCCGCACTGCAGAAAAGGAAGCCGGCGAGGTGGTGCCGGACCGGCCGACATCGACCAGGTCGATCTCGCGAGCGTCCTGGCGGCCCCGGGGCCGGACCATCGCGGACGCCGCCCGCGCCGAGGCGCCGGTTCCGATGGCAGGCTGTCCGCCGACTTCAGCCCACGCGGCGGAGGCGGATCGTCATGATGCCGGCGAGCGAGTCCGGCGTGACGCCGAAATGCTCCATCGTGCGGTAGTCCCCGACGGAGACGTCGCCGGAGCCGTCGACGTCGAGATGCGCCTCGATCGTGTAGGTCCGACGGGGATCGAGCGCCGGGACCTGCAGGACGAAGCCGATCCGGTCATCGGCCGAGCCGAGCGACACGTCCCTCAGCGTCAGCTCGGCGACGACCTCGGCGGAAGCGCCGGCCCGGCTGACATCTGCGAGCTGCACGACGAGGGTGCCGCCGATCACGGGTTGCGGCACGGCGGCGAGCTGTACCTCACCACGCAATTCGGCCATGGTCGCACCTCCTTCAGTGCCGGAGGCGGATGCCCCCGGCGTGGCCGCCGCGGCCGCGCAAGCGAGCAGCGCAGCAGCCACGCCCTGTCCCGTCCGCCGGGTGCTACTTCCCACGGGCCGGGCGGCGGCCGGTGGATTGGGAGGCTTCGCCGAGCGCCTCGAGCGGCATCGGCTTGCCGCCTTCCTCGTCCGCGTCATCCTCGTCGGGCTTCACCAGGAGGTCGGCCGGTGGCGGCCCGCCGCCATCGCCGTGGTCCTCATCGGTGCCGAGCCCGAGCGCGGCGGGCTCGAGCGGCGGCCGCTCGTCGTCCCCGCCGGACAGGACGCCCTCGGTGTCGGTCTCCGGCCCGCCGAACAGCGTCGGCGGGGCCGCATCGGCTTCACCATGTGACGCCGCGACGACGCCCGGCGCCCCGGCTTCCCGGGTGCTCACTGCCGTCCCCGTATCGTCGACTACGATCGTGATCGTGACTGACATCCCGTTCGCCTCCTCGGCAGGATGGCCGCTCAGAAGTACACGGCGGTGATCTGATTGGAGCCGTCCACCGTGACGTGGGCCTGCTTGGCCGAAGCCTTGGCGAGGGCCAGGAGCATGAAGGTGTTGGTGACCCCGTCCTCGGAGGACGGCTTGATCTTCCGCCAGCCGGCGCTCGGGCTCGGCAGGTGGGCCCAGGCATTCTTCGAGCCGGGGGTGGCGTAGGTCTGGTTGATGTTCATCCACATGTCTTGTCCCCTTCTGCTGCGACGGCTCGGTCATGCGAGCCATCTCGGGTTCAGGTGCCGTAGGCGCTGTAGATGTAGCTGCCGTCGAGATCGACATGGACCTTGCGGTCGTAGGCCCGGGAGGCCGCGAGCAGGGCCAGCGTGCTGGTCACGCCATTGGCTGCGTCGGGGTGGATCCGGCGCCAGCCGAGGCCGGCGAAGCTCGCCCAGGCGTTCTTGCTGCCCGGCGTGGCATAGGTCAGCGACACGGTCAGGTTGTGGTGCATCGTCCGGTAGATGGCGTGCAGTGCCGCGATGTCGCCGGCGCTGAGGCCGGTCCGCTGGCCGATCGTGGCGCCGGACTGCTTCGGCGTGATGGTCGGCTGGTTGTTCTTCGAGAACGCGAACCGGCCATAGTGCATGATGGAGCCGTAGTCGTAGGCGCCGATGTCATCACCGTCCGAGATGTGCTGATTGAAGTTGCTCGACTTGCCCGACTGAATGTTCTGCCAGTGGATCGTGACGAAGGCGTCACGGTCCTCGCGGCTCTGCTCGTGCCAGAGGCCCCAGGCGTGACCGAACTCGTGGATGGTATTGCCGGTGCTGCAGCCATCGGCGAGGCTCAGGTCCTGCTTGCCGCCCTGCATGCCGACATAGGACCAGCAGCCGTCGCCTTTGAAGACCCGCACGTAGTTCGGGTATTGCGAGGCGTTGGCGGCGGTCCGCTCGACGAATCGAAGGTTCGTGTTCGCGTGGTAATGCGCGATCGCGTCGGTCACCCGCTGCTTGTTGGGCAGGCCAGGGTCGATCGTGTAGGGCATGAGCGCATTCGGCCACCGGTATTGGGCGCCGGCGATGACGACCGCGTGCGCGACGTCGCCATCGGCGGCCGCACGCTCCACGAGGGCGCTCTGGCGCTCCATCTCCTCGACCGTGCCGAGGCAGCAGCAGCCCTCGAAGAAGGCCAGCCCGTTGACCACGGTGTACTGCACGGCCTTGTTCTGGAAGGTCAGGCCCGAGATGAAGCCGGTGCGGACATCGGGGCCGGACTGGAGGCCCTGGTTGTCGAAGGCGAGCTGGGCATCGGAGCCTTTCTCAAGGTCGTTCGTCATGGAACGTCTCCTCGCTCTGCCGGTGCCTCGACGCTGACAGGCCATGCATCGCGGCACCGAAGGGATGGAAAGCGCCAAGAGCTGCGACGAGTCGGGCCCGCGGCAGGGGCCTGCCCGAGAGGATCGACCCGACCGCCTGGAGGGAGCCCGGGTAGCCGGCCTTTTGAACCTGCCGCGGCGGCGTCAGGCCGGCGTCGAGCCGCGGTTGAGCACGTGGATCTCGTAGTCGCCGGTGGCGGCGGGATCGTAGTGGCGCACCCTGGCGAAGTAGGTGCCGGGGGCAAGCACCCTTTCGATCCGCGGGTTGCGGCCGCGGCCGCTGTCATCGTCGTTGGCGATCAGCGTAGTCTGGCTGCCCGGCCCGAAGAGCGACAGGAAGAGATCGGCACCGCCATGGGTCTCGATCACATACGTGCCGCCCCGGTTCACGTTGAAGGAGTAGACGTCCTCCTCGCCGGGCTGCGAGATGGCGCCGGAGACGGCCTCGAAGACCGGCAGCTCGATCGTCTCGAGACCGCCACCGCCGCGGCCGGGATACATCTTCGAGCTGGCGACGAACGCCTTGTCGGTGGGGGACAGGTCCTCGTTGCTGCTCGTGCCTTGCGGGAGATTCAGGGTCCATTCGCCCGGGAAGGCGTAGAGCATCACGGAATCACCGTCGAAGCCGGTGCCGTGGATCTGATCGGCGGAATATTTCCGCAGGACGTTGTGGCGGGTCTGCTCCGGCGTCCAGAAATTCGGCGGACCGCCGAGGTCGCGGATAACCACCTCCTCGTTCCAGACGATGCCGCCTTCCGGGTTCTGATGCTCGTGGCCCATGCCGACCATGTGCCCGAACTCGTGCAGGATGACGGCCTTGTCGAGCCAGCCGAGATTCATGGTCGCCGCGTGCAGCGGCACGCTTCGGTTGTCGAGCCCGACATAGGACCAGGCGCCGTCGCTGCTGTCGAAGGAGATGCGGATCTCGGCCTGCGGGTCGTCGGTGAACTCGAAGTCGAGATTGGCGTGGTGCGTCCACTCGGGCGCATGCTTCTTGACCAGCTTGTGCGCATCGCTGTCGCCACCCATGAAACGGATGCGCAGCGTGCTGCCGCTCAGCCACTGCTTGCCCTTGGGCGATATCGCCCGCGCCCGACCATGACGATCGAAGTACATCCGGTGCGGCCTGGCCAGCTCACCGGGCAGCAGACGATCGAAGCACATATGCCGCGCCTTTGCCATGCCGGTCGCCCTCCCAAGCAACATTGATGATCAATCATAAGACACCAACTACCGAAAATTGTCAACGACAACCTTCATTTCTACGGCAACTATCCAGATAAGGATATATTCAGCAGAAAGATAAGCTTATCAATTGTCAGGCGAACAGCCCGGCCACCCAAACTGACAGTAATAAACGCCCAAGCTCTTGGTAATCGACAGCGGTCGCAGGTTCCCGATCGGCGTCCGGCAAATCACACGCCGTCGGGAGCAGACACACTGGCGGAGCTCGGCAGAACTCCAGCCGGCAGTGGTTGCACCGGGGTGGTCACCGGGCCGCGGATCGGTCGTGACATCTCACGCGGCTGAGCGAATTAGCGTGACATCGCGCCCGGCAGCGACGTTGCCGGGCTCCTTTGCGAACTGTTACTCGAAGCGACGCGAGCCCCCGGGGTGCCCGGTCGAGCTCGATCTCGCCTGGCCGGCGCCGGCTCGCGGCAACGCTGAACGGTACCGGCCGATCCTGCAGTCATTCGGGGGAATGGTGCCCAGGGACGGATTTGA
>CAZGUW010000244.1:0-7466 GCA_964528705.1 uncultured Geminicoccaceae bacterium | reverse complement strand
ACACGAAGACACCGCCGGGCGCCAGGACGCGCGCCGCCGCCGCGCCCGCCGCCGCCTTGTGCGGTAAGAACATGACCCCGAACTGGCACACCACGGCGTCGAACGAGCCGTCGTCGAACGGCAGGGCCATGGCGTCGGCGCAGACGAAGGCGAGCCGGTCGAACCAGCCTCGCCCGAGCGCCCGGTCGCGCCCCTGGCCGAGCATGGCGGCATTGATGTCGGCGAGCACCGCCCGGCCGTCACCGCCGACCCGCTGCAGCACGCGCTCGGCCACGTCGCCGGTGCCGCCCGCCAGATCGAGCAGGCGGATGCCGGGACGCGGCGCCAGCCAGTCGAGCACCGCTTCCTTCCACAGCCGGTGCACGCCGAAGCTCATCAGGTCGTTCATCAGGTCGTAGCGGCCGGCGACGCTGTCGAACACCTGGCGCACGCGGCCGGCCTTGGCCGCCGGTGCCACCGCCTCGAAGCCGAAGCTGGAGGCGAGCTCGGCCGCGGCAGCCGCCGGCTTGTCCGTCTTGCCCATCGATCTCATTTCTCGTGCGGTGACCAGCGGTGTTGTAGGTAAGCCTACCGGCCGCGGCAACCACCCCGCGGCGCCGTCGCAATCACCAGGAAATCACGTCTTGCCCGAGCTTCCCGAGGTCGAGACCACGCTCAGGGCCCTCGCCCGCCGGCTCGACGGCCGGCGCATCACTGGGGTCGAGCAGCGCCGCGCCGACCTCCGCTTCAGCCTGCCGGCCGGGCTGCCGGGCCGGCTCGCCGGGCGCCGGCTCACCGGCTTCGCCCGGCGGGCGAAGTACCTTCAGCTCATGCTCGACGACGGCATGGCGCTGCTCCTGCATCTCGGCATGTCCGGCCGGCTGGTCTTCGACGGGCCGCCGGCCGGGCCGCACGAGCATCTCACCTTCCATTTCGACGACGGCACGATCCTCCGCTTCGTCGACCCGCGCCGCTTCGGCATGCTCGACCTCTGCCCGCAGGCGGGGCTCGGCGAGCACAAATGGCTTGCCCATCTCGGCCTCGAGCCGCTCGGCAACAGCTTCGACGGCCCGGCGCTCCTCGCCCGCCTCGCCGGCCGGCAGGTGGCGCTGAAGGTCGCCATCATGGACCAGCGCCATGTGGTGGGGGTCGGCAACATCTATGCCAGCGAGAGCCTGCATCGCGCCGGCCTCTCGCCCCGCCGCCTCGCCTGCACGCTCGGCCCGCTGCGCGCCGGCCGCCTCGCGCTCGCCATCCGCGAGGTGCTGCTCGAGGCCATCGACGCCGGCGGCTCGTCCTTGCGCGACTACGTCCAGTCGAACGGCGAGCTCGGCAACTTCCAGCGCCAGTTCCGCGTCTATGATCGCGCCGGCCTGCCCTGCTTGGGCTGCGGCCGGCCGGTGGCCCGCCTGGTGCAGGGCGGGCGCGCCACTTTCTTCTGCGGCAGCTGCCAGCGCTGACCCGCATGCTGCGCCGCCGCAAAATCACGTCGGTTTAACTGGACGGACCCGGCAGGCTTGGTGTTAAAGGCGGCGCCTGAGATGCGCCCCCGCGGGGTGATGCCCCCGCCAAATGCCCCGCCTTCAGCCAAGCCGCCGCCCGTTCGGGAGCGTGCAACGGAGATCCTACATGGCGTTCGAGACGATTCTGGTCGACAAGCGCGACGCGGTAGCCGTCATCACCCTCAACCGGCCGAAGCAGCTCAACGCGCTCAACGGCCAGCTTGTCGACGAGCTGCGCCGGGCACTC
This sequence comes from uncultured Geminicoccaceae bacterium, assembly GCA_964528705.1. Classification (GTDB taxonomy): domain Bacteria; phylum Pseudomonadota; class Alphaproteobacteria; order Geminicoccales; family Geminicoccaceae; genus SLRI01. The sequence goes on along the minus strand of CAZGUW010000244.1, from coordinate 5,738 downwards.
GCCAGCCTGGATGCCGACCCGGCCATCGCCGCGGTGGTGCTCACGGGCTCCGAGAAGGCCTTCGCCGCCGGCGCCGACATCAAGGAGATGGCCGAGCTCGATTTCGCCGGCGCCTATGGCAGCGATTTCATCGGCGCCTGGCACAAGATCGCCGAGCACAAGAAGCCGGTGATCGCCGCGGTCGCCGGCTATGCGCTGGGTGGCGGCTGCGAGCTCGCCATGATGTGCGACATCATCCTCGCCGCCGAGAACGCCAAGTTCGGCCAGCCCGAGATCAATCTCGGCACCATACCCGGCGCCGGCGGCACACAGCGCCTGACCCGCGCCATCGGCAAGTCGAAGGCCATGGAGATGATCCTGACCGGCCGCAACATGGACGCTGCCGAGGCGGAACGGGCGAACCTGGTGGCCCGGGTGGTGCCGCTCGGCGACCTGCTGGACGAGGCGGTGGCCCTCGCCCAGGCCATCGCCACCAAGTCGCAGCCGATCGTCGCCATGGCCAAGGAGGCGATCGACGCCGCCTACGAGACCACGCTCGCCGAGGGCATCCGCTTCGAGAAGCGCAGCTTCTACGGCACCTTCGCCACGGCCGACCGGCGCGAAGGCATGCTCGCCTTCGCGGAGAAGCGGAGCCCCAACTTCACCCAGAGCTGAAACGTTCCGGCCGCAGCCCGCGGCCAATTGACGGAAGCCCGCTTCGTCGGTATACGGGCGGACCTTTTTACAGATGAGGGTTATCGTGGCGCATAGTCGTACAGCTCGGAAGCGTATCCGTCAGACCGCGAAGCGGACGGAACTCAACAAGAGCCGGATCAGCCGCATTCGCACGTTCGTCCGCAAGCTGGACGACGCGCTCGCCCGTGGCGACGCGCCGGCCGCCACTGCCGCCTTCGCCGCGGCGGCGCCGGAGCTGCAGCGTGGCGTGACCAAGGGTGTGCTCCATCGCAACACCGTGGCGCGCAAGATCTCGCGGATGTCGCAGCGCGTCCGCCAGCTGGCGACCAGCCAGCCCGGCTGAACCACCGGGCGGGTCATCCCGCCCTCACCAATTGACGGCAAAGAACACCGAGAGGCGTGGCCCCTGGGCAATGGGGCAACGCCCCTCTGGTGTTGACCAACATGCTCGATTCATCAACTTGAACGCGAATTTCGACGTTCTCTTTTCGATCCTCTTGCCAGCGTGGTCATGCACGGTTACTGTCCGGAGATGCGCTGCGGCCTCCCGCCTGCGTCGATCATCATCAATCTACCAGTAAAGCGTACAGTCAAACACAGTATGTGGGCGCGCTCTATTGATGCTAAACCAGAACGCGAGCAACGATCGAGCGGTGAGGCGGCAGCAACCGTCATGCGCTTGTCGAGAACTCGTCATCATGGGCATGGCGGAATGCTGGAAGGGCGGCGACAGCGCAAATAACCAAGGCGAACGGCGGTGCCGCCGGTTCGCTCCGCACTAGAACGGATCGCAAGCTCATGGGTCGAGGGAGCAAGTCCGAGGCGGTTGTCGAGGCAGACATGGCCGGTCCGCTGGGCATCGAACTGACGCAGCAATGGTCGCGCGTGCGCGGCCTGCTCCGCGCGGAGTTCGGGGACACCGCTTATTCCACCTGGCTGCGGCCGCTCGAGGCCATTGCCCTCGACGGCGACCGTGTGCGGATTGCCGTGCCGACCCAGTTCATGCGCGACTGGGTGGTCAACAACTATGCCGACCGCATCCGCGCCCACTGGACCAGCGTCAACCCGGCCGTTCGCAGCGTGGCGCTCGATGTGCGCCCGGCGCGGCTCGACGACGGCGGCCGGCCGCTCGCCCGGCCTGCGACCAAGCCGCGCATCGTCGCCGACAACGCCCGCCAGCCGGAGGCCGACCGGCCCGAGATGGACGGGCGCGAGCCTGGCCAGCCGCCCCAGGGCGGCCGGGTCGAGAGCGCGGAGCCGGGCCAGCCGGTGGACCGCCAGGCAGCACCGGCCGAGCTCGCCGAGTTCGGCGCCGGGCTCGACCCGCGCTTCACCTTCGACACGTTCATCGTCGGCAAGCCGAACGAGTTCGCGGTGGCGGCGGCCGAGCGCATGGCGCTGAGCAGCACGCCCCCCTTCAACCCGCTTTTCCTCTATGGCGGGGTCGGGCTCGGCAAGACCCATCTCATGCACGCCATTGGCTGGCGGGCGAAGCAGAACGACCCCGACCGCCGCGTCGTCTACCTTTCGGCCGAGAAGTTCATGTACCAGTTCGTCCGCGCCATCCGGCAGCGCGACACCATGGGCTTCAAGGAGATGTTCCGCTCGGTCGACCTCCTCATGGTGGACGACGTGCAGTTCATCAGCGGCAAGGACAGCACCCAGGAAGAGTTCTTCCATACCTTCAACGCGCTGGCCGAAAGGGGCAGCTCGATTGTGATTTCCGCCGATCGCAGCCCCTCCGACCTCGCCGGGCTGGAGGAGCGCATCCGCTCGCGCCTTGGCTGGGGGCTCGTCGCCGACATTCATCCGACCACGTACGAGCTGCGCCTCGGCATCCTGCAGGCCAAGGCCGAGCAGCTCGGCGTCGAGGTGGAGCCGGAGGTCACGGAATTCCTCGCACATCGCATCACCTCGAACGTGCGTGAGCTCGAGGGTGCGCTGAACCGCATCGTCCACCAGGCGACGCTGATTCGCCGGCCGGTCTCGATCGAGATGGCGCAGGACGTGCTCCGCGACCTGCTGCGCTCCAACGAGCGGCGGGTGACGATCGAGGAGATCCAGCGCGCGGTGGTCGAGCATTACCAGCTCAAGATGGCTGACATGAGCTCGTCCCGCCGTGCCCGGGCCGTCGCCCGGCCGCGGCAGGTCGCGATGTACCTCGCCAAGCAGCTCACACCCCGCTCGCTGCCCGAGATCGGCAAGAAGTTCGGCAATCGCGACCACACCACGGTGATGCACGCGGTCAGGCAGATCGAGAAGCTCTGCGAGGAGGATCGCTCGCTGGCCGAGGACGTGGCGACGCTCAAGCGCCGCCTCGCCGGCTAGGGCCGCCCTGGCGGGGCAGCCCACCCCGCCGGTCACGAAAAAGATCAACGCGCGCGGCGAATTCTGCTAGCTTCTCCGACCCGTAGAACGGGTGGGGAGATGCCTGCTTCTCTTCGCCCAAATCGAGAGAACTCCCGCTCCAATGAAGCTAGCGATTGAGCGTGCTGCCCTTCTGCGATCGCTGTCGCACGTCCAGGCCGTCGTCGAGCGTCGCACCACCATTCCGATCCTGTCGAACGTCAAACTGGCGGCCGGCAGCGACGGCCTGCACCTGACCGCGACCGACATGGACCTGTCCATGGCGTCGAGCGAAACGGCGCGGGTGCAGGAGGAGGGTTCCACCACCGTCTCGGCGCACACGCTCTTCGACATTGTCAGGAAGCTGCCCGACGGCAGCGAGGTGCTGCTCGAGCACGAGCACAACTCGAGCGAGATGTCCGTCCGCGCCGGCCGGGCGGTCTTCACCCTGCCCTGCCTCAAGGCCGACGAGTTTCCCGCCATGGACGGCGACGCCGAGGCCTACGACGTCACGTTCGACATGCCGGCGGCCGACCTGCGCAAGCTGATCGACAAGACCCGCTTCGCCATCTCGACCGAGGAGACCCGCTATTACCTGAACGGCATCCACGTCCACGCCTCGGGTACGGGGGCGACGGCGGTGCTGCGCGGCGTCGCCACCGACGGCCACCGGCTCGCCAAGATCGAGATCGCCCTGCCGGACGGGGCCGAGGGTATCCCCGCGATCATCATCCCGCGCAAGACCGTGACCGAGCTCAGAAAGCTGATCGACGCCATCGACGGCGAGATCAGGGTCAAGGTTTCGGCCAACCGCATCCAGTTCGTGCTCGACCAGGCGGTGCTGGTCTCCAGGCTCATCGACGGCACCTTCCCGGACTACGAGCGGGTCATCCCGGTCGGCAACGAGAAGGTGGCGGCGATCGATACGAAGCTCTTCGCCGAGACCGTCGATCGCGTCTCGACCATCTCCACGGAGCGGGCCCGGGCCATCAAGCTGCGCTTCGAGGACGGCCGGATCACGGCGTCGGCGGTCAGCACCGAGGCCGGCCGCGCCGTCGAGGAGCTCGACGCCGAATATGCCAGCGAGCCTTTGGAGATCGGCTTCAACAGCCGCTACATCCTCGACATGCTGGCTGAGGTGGCGGGCGAGCAGGTGCGCCTCGAGATGGCCAATCCCGCGGCCCCGACCCTGGTGCGCGACCCCGCCGACAGCAGTGTCGTCTACGTCCTGATGCCGATGCGTGTCTGATCGGCGGACGCGACCCATGGCGGGCGCAGGCGGGTGCGAACGCGAAGCGGGGTTCCGGTGAGCCCGCTCTCACAGGCAGCGCGCGCCATGCCGACCAGTGCGGCCGATTCGGCCCGGCCCGCGCTGGAGCACTTGCGGCTGCGCGACTTTCGCAACTATGCGACGCTCGAGCTCGAGCTGACCCCCGGGCCGATCGTGCTCTTCGGCCCGAACGGCGCCGGCAAGACCATTCTCCTCGAGGCCATCTCGCTCCTCGCCCCCGGTCGCGGGCTGCGGCGCGCCAGGCTCGAGGCGCTCGACCGCGACGGTGCGGCAGCGCCCTTCCGTCTCGAAGCCGGGCTGCGCACGGCCGATGGCCCGATCGACGTCGCCAGCGGTCGGGAGGCGGAGAGTGACCGGCGCTGGCTCGAGATCGCCGGGCAGCCGGTGCGCGGGCTTGCGGCACTGGCCGACCTTGTCGCGATCGCCTGGCTGACCCCGGCCATGGACCGCCTCTTCGTCGACGCGGCGTCAGAACGGCGCCGCTTCCTCGACCGGCTGGTGCTCGGCGTCTATCCCGACCATGCCCGCCGGCTCGCCATCTTCGAGCGGGCGATGCGCGAGCGCTCGCTGGTGCTGCGCCAGGGCCCCCGCGACGCCACATGGCTCGACGTCCTCGAGCAGCGCATGGCCGAATCCGGCGTCGCCATCGCGGCCGGCCGGCGCGAGCTGGCGGCGGGCCTGGGCTCGCTCCTCGCCGAGCCGGACCCCGCCCTGCCCCGCCTGCGCCTCGAGCTCGACGGCAGCATCGAGACCTGGCTCGACGACATGGCCGCGCTCGACGCCGAGCAGCGCCTCGCCGACGCCCTGGCCGCTTCCCGCCCGCAGGACACGGAGAATGGCGGCGCCGCCATCGGCCCGCATCGCAGCGATCTCGTCGCCATCGACCTCGCCACCGGCGAGGCGGCCTCGCGCGTCTCGACCGGTCGGCAGAAGGCCATGCTGCTGGCGATCGTGCTGGCCGAGGTGCGGCTGCGCGAGCTGGTCGCCGGCGACCTGCCCATCCTGCTGCTCGACGAGACGGCAGCCCATCTCGACCCGACCCGCCGTGCCGGCCTTGCCGAGCGGCTGCTCGCCCTCGGCGCCCAGGTGTTCCTCACCGGCACCGAGCGGCATCTCTTCAGTGGCCTCGACGGCCACGCGACCTTCATCCATGTGGACCGAGGACTGATCCGAGCCGATGAGTGACACCCCCGAGCTGCCGACCGAGCCCGAGGCCGGGCGGAGCGCCACCCCCGCCATCGCTGCCGGCGGCGAGCCGATCTACGATTCCACCTCGATCCGCGTGCTCGAGGGCCTCGAAGCCGTGCGGCTCCGGCCCGGCATGTATATCGGCGACACCGACGACGGCTCCGGCCTGCACCACATGGTCTACGAGGTCTTCGACAACGGGATCGACGAGGCTCTGGCCGGCCACGCGGACGCCGTG
>CAZGUW010000243.1:2736-7504 GCA_964528705.1 uncultured Geminicoccaceae bacterium | reverse complement strand
AAGGCCGGGCAGCTGCCAAACCCGGATGCTTCCGGCAAGCGGTTCCTCAAGGTCCCACTGAACACGCTTTGAGCGTCAGGCGGAGTGGAGTTGGCCATGGAGGCAAAACGACTTACGGAGCATCTCTCGGTCGCGGCCCAGCTCACGGCCGATGACCTCGGTGCTGCCCGCGAGCAGGGCTTTCGCGCCCTGATCGTCAACCGGCCGGATGGCGACGGCGCCGCCCCGCCGACCTTCCCGGATATCGCGGCCGCGGCCCGGGCCGTCGGCCTCGAGGCCCGCTACCTGCCGGTCCAGTCCGGCAAGGTCCAGGACAGCGACGCTGCGGCGTTCGCCAGCGCCTTCGACGAGCTGCCGAAGCCGGTCCTCGCCTATTGCCGCACCGGCACCCGCTCGGCGACGCTCTGGGCGCTGAGCCAGGCCGGCAGGCTGCCGCTGCCGGAGATCCTCTCCCGGGCCAAGGCAGCCGGCTATGACATGTCGGGGATCGTCCGGCGCATCGCCAACAACGGCAGGACGGCGACCGACATTGCCGTCGCCATCCACGACGTGCTCGTGGTGGGCGGCGGTGCCGCTGGCATCGCCGTGGCCTCGAGCCTGCTGGCCCGGCAGCCGGACCTCAATATCGCCATCGTGGAGCCCGCCGACGTCCACTACTACCAGCCGGGCTGGACCCTCGTGGGCGCCGGCGTCTTCGATCCGCGCCAGACCAGGAAGGACATGGGGGCCGTAATCCCCAAGGGCGTGAAGTGGATCAAGGCCGCCGTCGCCGCCTTCGAGCCGGCGGAGGATGCGGTGATTCTCGAGGGCTGCCACGTCGTCAAGTACCGGCAGCTCATCGTCGCTCCCGGCCTCAAGCTGGACTGGCAGGCGATCGAGGGCCTGGAGGAGACGCTCGGCCGCAACGGTGTCACCTCCAACTACCGCTACGACCTGGCGCCCTACACCTGGCAGCTGGTCAAGGAGATGCGGCAGGGCAGGGCGGTCTTCACCCAGCCGCCGATGCCGATCAAGTGCGCCGGTGCGCCGCAGAAGGTCATGTATCTCTCGGCCGACCACTGGCGCCGCGAGGGCGTGCTGCAGGGGATCGATGTCGGCTTCTACAATGCCGGGCCGGCGCTCTTCGGGGTCGCCGACTACGTGCCGGCGCTGATGACCTATGTCGAGCGCTACGGCATCGGCCTCAACTTCAAGCACAACCTGACCGCCGTCGACGGCCCGGGCCGCAAGGCGTGGTTCAAGCGGACCGTCGAGGACGGGGCGACGGAGACCATCGAGCTGCCGTTCGACCTTCTGCACGTCTGCCCGCCGCAGATCGCCCCCGATTTCATCCGCGTCAGCCCGCTTGCCGATGCGGCCGGCTGGGTCGACGTCGACCAGGGCACGCTCCGGCACAAGACCTACGCGAACATCTACAGCCTCGGCGACGTGACGAGCGCCCCCAACGCCAAGACCGCCGCCGCCGCCCGCAAGCAGGCGCCGGTGGTCGCCGAGAACGTGCTGCTCGACCGCAAGGGCCAGACCAACGGGCGGCGTGCGGTCTATGACGGCTACGGCTCCTGTCCGCTTACCGTCGAACGGGGCAAGATCGTGCTGGCCGAGTTCGGCTATGGCGGCAAGCGCCTGCCGAGCTTCCCTGGCTGGCTCATCAAGGACACCGAGCCTTCGCGCCTCGCCTGGTTCCTCAAGGAGCGCATGCTCCCGCCGATCTACTGGCAGGGCATGCTCAAGGGCCGCGAGACCCTGGCGAAGCCGGAATTCGAGAACTGACCGCACCTCAACCAGCCGACCCTGCGTGAGCGAAGATGACTGAACCGCAACGGGCGGGCGCCGCGCCGAACGGCAATGGCCTGCCGCACGGCCTCGCCCGGTATTTTCCGATACTCGACTGGGGCCGGACCTATGGTCCGGGCATGGCGACCAACGACCTGGTCGCCGCGGTCATCGTCACCATCATGCTGATCCCGCAGTCGCTGGCCTATGCCATGCTGGCCGGCCTGCCGCCCGAGGTCGGGCTCAATGCCAGCATCCTGCCGCTCGTCGCCTATGCCGTCTTCGGCACGAGCCGCACCCTGGCGGTGGGCCCGGTCGCCGTCGTCTCGCTGATGACCGCAGCGGCCGTCGGCGAGATCGCGGCGGCAGGGACGGCGGACTACGCCACGGCGGCCACGGCGCTGGCCCTGCTCTCGGGTCTCATGCTCGTCGGCCTCGGCCTCCTCAGGCTCGGCTTCATCGCCAATTTCCTGAGCCATCCGGTGATCGCCGGCTTCATCACGGCATCCGGCATCCTGATCGCGGCGAGCCAGCTGAAGCACATCCTCGGCATCCCCGGCGGCGGCGGCAACCTGGTCGAGATCGGCGAGACGCTGATAGCGAACCTCACGGCGACCAATCCCTGGACGCTCGCCATCGGCGTTGCCGCCATCGCCTTCCTCTTCTGGGTCCGGCGGGGCCTGAAGCCGCTGCTCGCCGGGCTCGGCCTGCAGCCACGACTGGCCGACGTCCTTGCCAAGGCCGGCCCGATCGTCGCCGTCGCGGTCACCGCCGCACTGGCCTTCGGCTTGTCGCTCGAGGATCGCGGGGTGCGCATCGTCGGCGCCGTGCCGCAGGGGTTGCCGCCCTTCAGCCTGCCGTCGCTCGACCTGGCGCTTTTTGGCGAGCTGCTCGTCCCGGCGATCCTGATCAGCGTCATCGGCTTCGTCGAATCGGTCTCGGTCGCCTCGACACTCGCTGCCAAGCGGCGCCAGCGCATCACGCCGGACCAGGAGCTGGTGGGGCTGGGTGCTGCCAACCTCGCCTCTGCCGTTTCAGCCGGCTACCCGGTCACCGGTGGCTTCGCCCGGTCGGTGGTCAATTTCGATGCCGGGGCCGAGACGCCGGCCGCCGGCGCCTTCACCGCCGTCGGCATTGCGCTCGCGACGCTCTTCCTGACGCCGCTGCTCTTCTTCCTGCCGCAGGCGACGCTGGCTGCCACCATCATCGTGGCCGTCCTGTCGCTGGTCGATTTCGGTGTTCTCAGGCGAACCTGGACCTATGCCAAGGCCGACTTCGCCGCCGTTGCCGCCACCATTGTCCTGACGCTCGGAATGGGGGTGGAGATCGGCGTGACCACCGGCGTCGCCGTCTCGCTCCTGCTCTATCTCTATCGCACCAGCCGCCCGCACCTGGCGGTGGTCGGTCGCGTCCGCGGCAGCGAGCATTTCCGCAACGTGCTGCGCCACCAGGTCGAGACCGACCCGGCCATCCTCTCGCTGCGCGTCGACGAAAGCCTCTACTTCGCCAATGCGCGCTATCTCGAGGACCGGCTCTACGACATGGTGGCGGCCCGTCCCGAGCTTCGCCACGTCGTCCTCATGTGCCCGGCGATCAACGACATCGACGCCAGCGCGCTCGAGAGCCTCGAAGAGATCAATCGGCGCCTCGCCGACAGTGGCGTCACCTTCCACCTGTCGGAGATCAAGGGCCCGGTCATGGACCGCCTGCAGCGTACGGACTTTCTCGACCACCTGACCGGCCGCGTCTTCCTCAGCCAGCATCAGGCGATGGTGGAGCTGGCACCGGCCCGGGCGGCACGCGTCGACCCGGCGGCGGCCTAGTCAGGCGTGGACGCGAAATGGGCGCCGGCATGCCGGCGCCCGCTGGGGAGTGGATGGGCTACCTGGCGGCCTGCTGGATCTCGCCCGGGGTCACCGACCGGCCGGCAAGCTGGCCGGCGGGGGTGCCGGTGAAGCATTCGGGGGTGAAGCGGACCCAGAGATCGGACGGCTGGCCGAGATCGTAGGCGACCGTGTCCTTCTCGGGGTCGCCGGTCACCGCACCCATGTAGCTGGCTCGGAGCAGGGCGGCGTTGTCCTCCGCCATGGCGGCCGGCATGGCGACCATCGTGCAGACTGTCGCAAGAACGATCACGTTGCGCATGGCTTCTCTTCACTTTCTTGCTGGTTGCGGCGCAGCGTTCGTTGCGCCGGTGAGCGTACTCACTCGTCACGCCCTCGATTTCGCCAGGAGCGGCAAGTGAAACCAGACTTCTTGACTGCCCCTGTGGCGGAGCATGATTGCGTCCGGTTCACGAATGATGGTGGGCCGACTTGCCGGATCGGTAAGTGACGAAACACACAACAGAATTTTTTTTTGATGCGCAGGCAGAACCAGGCGGCGACGTCTGCAGTCGGGCCAGCCGGGGGGCACGATTTCCGGTGCAAGGCGAAGCGGCAGCGGCGCGGGCATGCAGCGATCGCCGCTACCGATAAAGCCGTGCGTCAAGCCATAGAAATCACGGATGAAACAGATTCGCATCGCGGCACGACAACGATATCACCGCGCCGCGATGCAATCTTGCGACGTCGCTTATTGTTGTTCTTCACGAACGAGCCGCTGATATTTGAGTAACGCATACGTTATCGCATGGCAAGTATTATATGTGGCTGGTCCGCAGCCCGCTGCCTCGTCAGGCGATCCGGGCGCGGTGGCCGGATCAGTCGGGCATGTCCCAGAGGCGCGGCTCGGCGAACTCGATGGAGTTGCCGGCCGGGTCGCGCACATAGAGCGAGCGGGCGCCGTTGGGCCAATGGAAGTCGGCGTCGATGGCGATGCCGTGCGCCTGGAAGACGCGGCGCCAGCCGGCGATCTCGGCAGCGCTGGCGGCGAAGCAGGCATGGCCCTGACCGCTGGCGCCGTGCGCCGGCACCGGCAGGGCGCCGCCCGATGGGGTGCGCGTCTCCTCGGGATTGAAGACGAGGAGCATGCCCTGGCCGCAACGGTAGAAGAC
>CAZGUW010000243.1:0-2726 GCA_964528705.1 uncultured Geminicoccaceae bacterium | reverse complement strand
GGTCGCCCGCCCGGCTGACCTTGTCCAGGCCGAGCAGGCCGCCATAAAAGGCCTCGGCGGCGTCGAGATCAGCGGCGTAGAGGGCCGTCTCGAGCAGGCGGCGCGGTGCGTGGGTGGTCATCGCGTTCGGCTCCGGCTTGCCGGTCGGGGGCCAGGGCAGCATCCGGCGGCGCCTGGCCGGGTGTCGCCCGGTTGTGGGCGCGCTCCGGGCCGATGCGCCGGCGCAGGTGCTCCTCGACGAAGACATGGCTGTAGAGCTGCGCCAGCCAGACCTTGCCCTCCTGGGTGCGGCCGAGATGGCGGATCGCCGGCTGCACGTGCGGCTCGACGCAGGACCAGAAGAAGCGGGGGTAGTCGCGGGCGAGATCGGCCGGGTTGGTGTAGCCGAGCCGCTGGGCGACACCGATCTCGATGAACTCGTGGAAGAGCGCGTTCCACTTGCGCGGGTAGTAGGGGTCGCCGAGCTGGCCGATCAGGTCGGCGGCGCGCACCAGGCCCGGCTCGTCGGCGGTGTTCTCGTGGTCGCCATCGGCCGGTACCGGGAAGCGGGTGAGCTCGATGTCGCGGGCGATGCGCTCCTCGTCGATGGCCGGGACGGTCGCCAGGCGCTGGCGCACGAAGAGCTTGCCGCGATCGACATGGTAGGGCCCGAGCGCGGCGTCGGAGGCACCCTCCGGGAGCGCGATGGTCGAGCCTTCGGTATCGGTGACGTAGCGGCCCGCCTCGTCGCCCGGGCAGATGCCGCGCAGATAGCCGATGTCGTGGACTAGCGTGGCGGTGGTGAAGTGCAGCCAGTCCTCGGCGGTCACCGGCTCCACCAGGATCCGCCCCTTGAGGATCGCCTGGCCGACCATGGTGACGAGGATGGTGTGGTCGACGTCGTGATAGAGGGCGTCGCTGTCGGCGATCCGCTCGATGACCACATGCGCCATCGTGCGCAGGATGTCGGCGTATTCCGGCTGGAGGGAGCCGTAGATCGCCGAGTAGTTCTGGGCCAGCCGCTGGCCGAGCTCGGTCGCGAGGATGCTCGCGATGTTCATCACCCACCTCCCGGCAGGACGAGCCGAGAGCGCCGCTGCCTGGACGCAGATTGCCGAAGCCGGCGGGCTTGGGCAAGCCGGGCCTGCACGCGCGGGCGGGGGTCGGCGATGCGGTGCTCGGCCCTTGGCCCCGGGGCGGCGCCGGCCCTAAGGTGCGGCGGCCGCCCGCCGAGCTTCCGGCCGGCGGGTCAGCCGAAGAGCAGGACCGCGAGCGTGACGAGGACGCCCCAGCAGGCGAGGGCCGAGCCGGTGATGAAGAGCGTGCAGTGCAGGGGCGGCCAGCGCTCGTCCTCCGCGACGGCGGCGTACTCGGCCGCCGGTGGCTCGCGGCGGCCGGCGAGCAGCGTGAGCTCGGCGTTCGGCAGGGTCTCTTGCATCGCTTGGTCTCCGCTCGAGGCTCCGGGCATCCGCTTGACGGGCCTCGTCGGGATCGAAGGCTACGCCGCATTCGCTAAGCATCCGTTAAGTGCCGGGGGTGCTGCACCGGATGGCCGGGTGCAGCGGGCTTGAGCGTCTTCCTCGACATCGTCCTGCCGGTCTTCGTGCTGCTCGGCCTCGGCTATGCCGCGGCACGGCTCGACTTCTTCGATGCGGCGGCGACCCGGGCCCTCTCGCGCTTCGTCTTCCAGTTCGCCCTGCCGGTCATGCTCTTCTCCAGCCTGGCGACGCAGGGCCGGCCCAACGACTTCGCGCCCGCCTATCTCGTCGCCTACTTCATCGGGGCTGCCGCCTGCGCCTTCCTGACCGCGCTCATGGCACCCCGGCTCGGGCCGATCGAGCGGCGGGGGCGGGTGATCGCCGGCTTCTCCAGCGCCTATGGCAATGTCGTCCTGATCGGCATCCCGCTCGTGCTCACCGCCTTCGGCGAGGCGGCGAGCCTGCCGCTCTTCGCCCTCGTCACCTTCCACGGGCCGATCATGATGACCCTCGTCACCGTGCTCCTGGAGGCCGGTGGCGACGGCACCGGACGCAGGAACCTCCTCCTTGGCACGCTCAAGGGCATTGCCGCCAACCCGATCCTCATCGGCATGGTCGGCGGCGTTGTCTTCGGCGCCACCGGGCTGGAGCTGCCGAAGACCGTGGCGGCGAGCGCCGAGCTGCTCGGCCGGGCCGCGCTGCCGACGGCGCTCTTCGCCATGGGCGCCTCGCTTTCGGGCTACCGGAACAGAGGTGCCCTGCCGCTCGCCTTCACCATGGTCGGCCTGAAGTTGGTCCTGCACCCGCTGATCGTCTGGCTCCTCGCCGACTACGTCTTCCGCCTCGCTTCGCCCTGGTCGGACGTCGCCATCGTCCTCGCCGCCATGCCGACCGGCATCAACGCCTATCTTTTCGCCGCGCGCTACCAGAGCGGCGAGGCCGAGGCGGCGACCGCGGTGCTGATCTCGACCGCCCTATCGCTGGTCACCGTCTCGGTCATCCTGACACTCCGCCTCGGCTGAATTTCTCGGCGAATAAGATAATATACCTATCATAAGAGGCGCGATGAAGCAAGCGGGTCGGGTTCGCTGGGCAAAACGGCATTCGGCAGCCGGCACGCGTCGTCCGGAGCCGCCCCAGGCGGCGTAAACTGCACGAAATAACAACGAGTTAGGGTGTGCCGGGTTCGTTTGCGGGCGCTCGGGTTCGTTCGTCGAAAGCCCGGGTTCGATCGTCGATTCGGTGGGTTCGCTCGTCGATTCCGCGGGT
>CAZGUW010000242.1:0-7517 GCA_964528705.1 uncultured Geminicoccaceae bacterium | reverse complement strand
TCCATCGACTGGCCATTGAACGACCAGACCTTCGTGCCCGCCTTTACATCCTCGATGTTCGCTGGCCCGGCCTCAGTCGCCACCTTCGTCCCAGCCGGCAGACAGGTCGTTTTCTCGTGACTCTGCACCAGGATCAGGGGCACCCGGTAGATCCGGCATATCTCGGCGATCTGGAATTCCCGGCTGCCCAGGAACTGCGCATCCTCTGGCGGGATCGTCGTCGACTGCCAGCGCATGCCTTCCTCGAGGATCTTCGGCTTGTGCCAGCCCTCGCGCCCGCCCTGGCCGCTCTCGCCCATGCTCTCGGTCAGGTTCCGGACCGCCTTCTCGCCGAGCTTCCCCGGGTGCATCAGGAACCCGCCGCTCTTGGCGTCGTTGGCGAAGAACTTGCCGCCGAACTCCTCCATGGCGAGGCCGAGGCCGATCGCCTGGCGCGCCACGCTCACCGGGCTGATGCCGGTCAGCCCGTCGAACGAGTAGCCCTTGAGGTGCAGCACGTCGCGCGCCGGCACCACCTCGGCCACCCCGTCGATCGACGTGTTGAAGACCACCTGTCGGCTGCTGCCGTCGCGTCGCACCTCGAGCCGCGTCCGGTCCGGCAGCAACGGCCAGAGTCCGACCGGCTCGCGCGTCCGCCTGGAGCGCTCCACCTCGAGGAAACCGTTCCCCCAGAGCAGCGTGTGGATGGTGCCCGTGTTGACCACCGTCCCCGAGCTCGCATCCTCGTTGGCGCTGCCGGCGAACAGCTCGGCAATCGGATGGCCGGGCTGGTCCTCGCGCTGCCGGCCGACCCGCCGCACCACGTCAAGCGGCAGCTGCGCCATGGTGTCCGCGATCAGCGTCGTGCACGCCCAGACGGCCGGCAGGTTGAGGGCCAGGGTTTCGTTGACCGGGACCGAGGCATGCGTCCGGTGACCGACATGCCGGAAGAGCCAGTGGCCGTCGTCGCCGCTGCCGGAGACGGCACCGTTCGCCATCGCCTGCCACCCGGCCCGCAGCCGCTGGCCGAGCTGCCCGAGGATGCCCATCAGCCGCCCACCGTGAGAAGCCCGCGGGTTTCATAGACCGAGGGCCCGGCATCCGGCGACGACAGCGCCATGCCGAGCGCGTTGATCGTGGCCACCACGCCGTCGATGCGCCCGGTCGACTTGTCCTTCGCCGGCTTGATGTTGCCCGCCGGGTCGCGCGTGACCGCGACGTTCTCGGCGCACATCCGGAGCACCGGGTGGCCACCGTGGTCGATCTGGCGCTTGACCACCAGCCGCTCGAGTTCCTTTGAGGGCGGGCTCATCGAGAGGAAGCCCTGGCGGAAGAAGATCGCATCGAAGCCGTCCGCCTGGAGCTCGGTGGTGAGCTGGACCGCGTTGAACGGGTCGACCCCGATGGCGCCGACATCGAAGAGCTCGGCGTCGGCCTCGATCTGTGCCTTGACGAAGGCATAGTCGACGACGTTACCGGGCGTGGCGAAGAGGGCGCCGCTGCGCACCCAGCGGTCGTAGGGCATGCGGTCCATCCGCACCCGGTCTTCGACCCGGGCCTCGGGCATGAAGAAGCGCGGCACCACGATCCAGGGCTCGTCGTCCTCTTCCGGCGCGAACAGCCAGGCAAGCGCCGTGAGATCGGTGGTCGCCGAGAGGTCGAGCCCGCCCGTGCAACGGCGGTGCCTGACCATCTCGGGCAGCCCCTTCCACCGTCCGTTGTCGTAGTCGGCGGTCGTGACCGGCCGGGGATTGAAGCCGCAGGCGTCCCAGGCCTCCATCTGCAGCCAGCGCACGGCCTGCGACGTCCACAGGTTCAGGTGGAAATTCTTGAAGTCGTTCTCGAGGCGCGGGTTCTGCCGGGCCTTGGCGCACTCCGCCTCGAGATAGTCGAGCTTGACCGAGACGCCGAGGTTCGGGTTCGCCGCCGCCCAGGTCGCCCGATCGGTCCAGTCGTCGTCCGGGCCGGCGGCATAGATCACGACCAGCGTCTCAGGATCGTCGATCAGCCCGTCGCGGACCTTGCAGCAATAGTCCCATTCCTCCCAGCCGTAGCTGTCGCGCTTCCCGGCGGTCGAGATCAGGAACTCCAACGGCTGGCGCCTGGCCGCCGTCGACTGGTGCACAAAGGTGTATAGCCGCCCGTCGGGCCACTCGTGGATCTCGTCGCCGACGAGGCCGCTCATGTTCAGCCCGTGCTTGCCCGACGGCGTGCCGGAGAGTGGCTTGAAGCTGGCTGCCAGCTCGGCGCACCAGATCGAGGTCTTGAAGACGGTCAGGCACTTCGCGAGATCCTCCGACCACTGCACCATGGCGCCGGCCTTGAGGAAGACGATCTTCGCCTGGTCCTCGTCGCGCGCCACCGAGTAGACCTGCCCGCCCGGCTCCCCGTCCCCGAGCAGCATCAGGAGCGCCACCCCCGCGGCGAGCTCGGTGTTGTGCGTCACCGTCATGCCCGGCCCGGCGCGATAGAGGCGCGAGGGGCTGTCCACTTGAATGCAACGCACCGGGACGCTCGGTACGGGCTCGATCGCCGCCACCTTGACCGTGGCGTTGCGCGTCGGTCGCTCCGGCCTGGGCTTCAGCCGCGACCGCTTTCCCTCAATGGTGGCGACCTCGGTGTCGGCATAGGCATGGAACATGACACGGTAGCGCGGGCCATGGTCGATATCGCTGATACGCGCCCGGTCCTCGGCCACAGTAGCCTTGATGCCAAGGCCGCGCACCAGGTCGAGCAGGCCGTCGCGGAGGCCGGGGAAAACGGTCACGATCTCGATCTGACCAGCCTTCGTGACGTGCCCGTCAGTGTCCACCAACCCCTGGAGGAGCGCGAGCCGCTGCTCGATTGACGCCCGGAGATACACGGCCGGGATGTGCTTGTCGCCGAGCAGGCCGAGGGCGCGAAGCCGGGAGTTGACGGTGTCCGAACGGGGGTCGTTGGCGCGGTGCAGCCAGTAGCTCGGCGCCGCATCTTCTGCCGAGGACGGTACCAGGCGCATCTCGTAACCAAGGGCTACGGTGGCCTCGAGGATGGCGCTCTTGCCGGCCCCGAAAGTAATCCGTGCGTCGCCTTTGTGACCGTCGCCCAGCCAAACGCCGAGCACATAGGGGTGAATTGGCAGTAGTGCATCCGGGCAGTCGAGCGCAGCGCCGATCCCGATCGTCCAGTTCCGCTCGACATGAGTGGGCCGGTTGCCGACCAGCAGTCGCTCGGCCATCTGGGCCGTCGTCACGACGCGCTCGGCGCCATCCTTCGGCTTCGCCAGCCACTGGTGGTCGGCATCGGCGACGATCGAGGTGCCGTCGGTGAACAGGACCCTGAAGCAGGGCCGGCCTTCCATGACTTCGGTGGCGAAGGTGACGCGGCAGACCCTGCCGGCATCGTCGAAAACCTCGTCACCGACCCGGAGCTCGCGCATGGTCGACCAGCCACGCGGCGTCGGGATCGGCGTATGGAGGCAGAGCGCCTTCCCGTTCTTCCTGGGCACCCAGACATAGACCCGCCGATAGCGCCTGGTGCCGTCGGCCCGCTTCCAACCGAAGGCCGGGCGGATGATGTCGTGCTCCTGCCAGGGCTCGAGCCGGAAGGGCTTGCCCGCCCATTCGCCGGTCGTGAAGCGCAGGTGCTTGGTGAAGAACGCCACGGCAGCATCGGCCGCCGCCTCGTCGAACCAGTATCCGGCGAGGTCGGCAGCCCGCGTCTCGGCCATCAGTTCAGGCGATTGCCCGCGAGGAAGCCGACGGTCGACGCCTGCCCGGCCGGTGCTGCGATCGCTGGCGTGTCGACCGACCTGTCGAGCGGCAGCTCGTTCTGACGGGCGGCGAGCTGCTGGTAGAGCCGCAGCCGCGCCGACGGCGTGAAGCCGAGCCGGTCCTCGAGCTCCTTCAACGCCAGCTCGGCAGTGCGGCGCAGATGCGCTGCGGGGTTGAGCCGGACCATCTTCTCGACATGCGGGCTCGACGTCTCATAGGTCGCACCGTTCCGATCGAGGTCTCGCGTGTACTCGATCCACTCCGCCATGTAGCGGCACCAGCGCGCGAAGGCATCGACGTCGGTCCCCTGGATCAGGCGCAGCTGGTCGACCAGCGCCGCCGTCCGGTTCCAGATCTCCAGCGTCAGCGCCGTCAGCCGCCGCGCCCTGGCATTCTTGACGGTCGCCGCGGTGTCCAGCCAGGCCGGCGGCTTGAGCTTGCCGACCACCACCGCCGCCTCCGGCTTCTCCGGTTCGGCGATCGGCCGGCGGCCCGGGTTGCCCTTGGCCCGCTTGATCGCCGCCGGCTCCGGCCGAGGCCCCCGAGGCATCAGCGAACACTCCCCACAAAAAAATCCTGCCCAAAAACCTGCGCGCACTTCTGCGTGGTGGGCCGTCCGGTTTCCGCGCTCAGGCTGTAGACTTTTCCGAACGTCACTCGCCGCCCTCTCGCGCCCGTCGACGCTCCTCGCGCTGCACCTCGCCGTCGTGGCAGGGCTTGCACAGGCTCTCGAACGGCCCGGCAATGAAGGCAGCCCACACCCCTCGGTGCGGGATCACGTGGTTGACCACTGTCGCCTCGACCATCTCGCCGCGATCGCGGCAGCGCCGGCACAAGGGTTCGCGCGCCAGCTGCGCCGGCCTGATCTGCTGACGCCACACCGGCATCGCATACCACCGCCGCCACGGGCTCGCCTGCCGCCTCCGCCTGTCGCTCTCTCGCCGCACCACCGCCCGCTCGGGCAGATGACTGGCACGGTGCGTCGGCGGCATTGTCGGCAACCCCTGCTCCCCTCCGGTTCCTGAAACGCAAAACGCCCGGGGGCGAAAGCCACCAGGCGCACTTCTTAATCCTGACCGCTGGATACCCCTGAACCCCGGGGGTTGTCAACCCCATTCCTACCGCCACGACCCCCCTCTCACCCACTCGCCAGCCAGCACGTCCAGCGCCAGCCGCAGGCGCTGCCCGACGTGCTCGACCATCGCCCGCTTCGGCTTGCCGCCCCCCCGGCCGAACAGCCGGGCAGCCGTCTCGGCGATCGTCCGGCCCTCGGCAATCACGCTGGCGAGGATCCGCACATCCAGCCGTCCGAGCAGCTGCGCGGCCTCGGCCAGCGTTGCCGCCGCCTGGACCTGCTGCTCGGACGGCCAGGCCGGACCAGCCGTGCCGGCACCGACCCGACTGGTATCCAGGCACGACGGCATGGTGCCCCCGACATGCTCGACTGCCTCGAGGTACATCGCCGCCGCCGACCGCTGCCGCGCATCCAGCTGCCCTCGCCGGAACATCAGCTCGACGGTGTCCACCACCCGCTCGGCCGCCCCGATCACGCCGTTCACGTCGACCGTCCGCACCAGCTCCCGCGCCACCCTCATGCGGCAACTCCCCTGTCGTCGTTCGCCACCCAGACCGCGACCAGGCAGGACGACAGGGCGAAGGCGAGGAGCGCTCCACCGGGCCGGACCTCCACCACCCAGCACCAGCCGAGCGCCGGCACGCCGAGCATGCGCCAGCCCTTCGTCTGACCTGCTCCCGCCAATTCCCCCATCTCTCCCCCTGATTCCACGATTCCTATATCCCCATTCTCTAATAGGACCCCTCCCCTATGCAGGGACTGCAGGGACTGCAGGGACTGCAGGGACTTGTACAGCCTACGTACGAAAACTGTCAGAAACCGGGAACTGACACTTTCCGTGTGCGCGTGAGAGAAGTCCCTGCAAGTCCCCGCAGTCCCTGCACGCGCATCACCCGCCATCCTCCTGCTTCTCGACCCGCCAGCGGGCCACGTTGCTCCGGTCGCGCTCGCCCTCGACGAAGCGCATGCGCTCGACCCCGCCATCCGGCCGCTCGAGCACGGTTTCCCAGCGGTCGCGATAGCGCCGGATGAACATCCCGACGCGCTGCAGGTCCGGCTCGCCGCCCTTCTCGGCCACCCCCTTGAGCGCTTGCTGCAGCTGGTCGTTGGTATGCCGTCCGGCCTCGCGCACCGCCTCCGAGTTCGCCCCGTAGACCGCCGCCCAGGCGACCAGCAGCGACACCAGCCCGTCGCGCACGGGATCATCGCGCTTGATGGTTCGGCGTGTGGCGAAGGGATCGGCCTCGCCGATGTGCACGAGCGGCTTGCGCACGAAATCCGACCACCCCTCGAATCGCCCGAACTGAGGGATAGGGATGGCGGGCCTGCCCTCGGCGATCCAGTGCCGGACGATGGTCAGCGCCGCGACCACGAGCTCGGCCCGCTGCCCCGGCACCGTCCGATGCAGGTTGACGTCGAACTGTCGCGTCTCCGGCTCGGCCTCGTTGGCGTCGAGCCGGCATTCCAGCACCCGCTCGGCGAGATCGCCCTTCACCTGGAGGTTGTTGCCGGTCGCCAGCCAGGTCAGGCTGGTGCCGACATTGACCGTCCGCGTCTCGCCGAGCACCCGGTCCGACCAGCGATCCTCGGTCAGGATCGTGCAGAGGCTGTCGCTGTCCAGCGCCCGGCCGACATTGTCGAAGCACACCACCCGCGGCGCATCCATGAGCACCGCCAGGAGCCGCTTGCGCTCCTCCTCCGGCTTCTCGGCCTGGCTGATCATCACCGGGCCGACACCCGTGGTGATCATGCCGACCACCGTGGCGAGCAGCGTCTTGCCGGTGCCGGGGCGCGGGGCCGTGATGGTGAAGAGCGGTGCCGAGCGCATTGCCGGGCGGATCACCGCCGTGATGATCGCGGCCAGAGCCACCGAGCGCGCCGGCGCGGAAACGAAGGGAAAGCCGTCGAGCAGCGCCTTGAGCCGTTCCACGGCCGCCAGGGCTTCGGCCCGGCTCGGCGCCTCGGGCACCGGCGGAAAGACCGTCTCGCCGGGATCGAACAGGAGTCCGGTGGCCGCATCGTAGCCCGGCCGGTCGAGCAACGAGCCGTCCGGGCGAAGCGTGGGCGCCGCCGTCACGCCGGCCAGCACCGGCAGGCGCGGCCAGGGCGAAGCCCCCATGAGGGCACTCACCATCCTCGCTGGCGCGTCGATCGCCACCCAGTCCTCGCGCCGCTGGTCCCAGCGCTCGAATCGCGCGGCGCACCCGAGCAGCGCCGCCAGCAGATCCTTTCCCGGTTCGGCCATCACGATCGTGCCGGGCGGCATGGCGATGCCACGGCCGCCGGCCGGCACGGTCGCCAGCCTGATGGCCCGGACCATGCGCGGCGTGCCATCCTGAACGTAGACCCCGGACGACGGATGCGCCCGCGACCAGTCGCCGAGCGCCGCCTCGGCAGCGCTCATGTTGTCGTGCAGCCCGCCCCCATAGGTGCGGATCAGCGGCCGCCCGTCGTCCCGCGGCGGCGCCGGCGGCGTGGCCGATGTCTTCTTCTGCCGCCGCTGCTTCTTCTCGCGATCGGTGACCGCCGCCGCGAAATCCACTGGCTCCGCCATCTACTGCCCCACCCTGATTGTCGGCAGCCGCCGCCGCAGCCGATCCTCGAGGATCCCGGCGAGCGCCTCGCTGTCGCAGATGATCTCCCGTGCCAGGGCGAGCTCGCCGATCATGTCGTCCGCATAGGAGAGCAGGCAGACCGCGTCCGGGTCGGCC
>CAZGUW010000241.1:0-7522 GCA_964528705.1 uncultured Geminicoccaceae bacterium | reverse complement strand
CCCGGCGAGATCGCCGAGCGTGTCGACCGATTCCTCGCAGGCGTCACCGATGAAGATCAGCGCGTGGACCCGCCGCTTCTCCGTCTCGCTGATGGCGTGGCGCAGGATCCGGTGGATCTGGGTACGGCCGGCGCGGCAGCCGACCCGCACCATGAGCTTGACCAGCTCGGCCGCCTGGCCGACCCAGCGGCTCGCCTTGCACTCGTCGTAGCCGCGATAGAAGGCGAGCTGCACGTCGAGGCCGCCGAGCCGGTCCGCCTCGAGGAACATGTCGCCCTGCACCGAACAGGCCTGGTCCCAGGTCGGCCGCCGCGAGGCCGTGGCATCCAGCGCGAAGATCAGCCGCCCGCGGCCGGCAGCATCGGCCGGGGCCGGTGCCTTCCGCATCTCCTCGACGAAGGCGCTGACGGCATCGGGCGCGCGGTCGGTGATGTCCCTGCGATTGGCCATGCCTCATATGTTGGCCGGCCGGCCCGGCATTCCAGTGGGCCGGGCCGGATGACGCGGCTCAGTACGTGGCCCGGCCGCCCGAGAGATCGAACACGGCGCCGGTCGTGAAGGAGTTCTCGGCCGAGACGATCCAGGCCACCATCGCCGCCGCCTCCTCGACCTGGAGGAACCGGCCGCGCGGGATCTTCGAGAGCATGTAGTCGATGTGCTGCTGGCTGATCTGATCGAAGATGCGCGTCTTGGCGGCCGCCGGGGTGATGCAGTTGACCGCGATGTCATACTCGGCGAGCTCCTTGCCGAGCGACTTGGTGAGCGCGATCACCGCGGCCTTGGCGGCGCTGTAGGGCCCGGCATTGGGGTTGCCCTCCTTGCCGGCGATCGAGGCGGTCGAGCAGATGCGGCCGTAGTTCTGGGCGATCATCGATGGCACCACCGCCTTCATGCAGTTGAAGACACCGGTGATGTCGATGTCGATCACCTGCTGCCAGGCGTCGTTCGGGTACTCCCAGATCTTGAAGGAGGGCCCGGCGATGCCGGCATTGCAGACGAGGATGTCGATGCCGCCGAGTTCCTTGGTGGTCGCCGCGACCGCGCGCTCGACCGAGGCGAAATCGGTGACGTCCACGGTCACCGCCTGCACCTTGCCCTGGGCACCCAGCTCCTTCGCCGTGTCAGCGGTGAGGTCCGCGTCCATGTCCCAGAGCGCCACACTCGCGTCGGACGCCAGCAGCCGCTCGGCGATGGCCCGGCCGATGCCCTGCGCACCGCCGGTGACGACCGCCCGACGGCCGGCGAGATCGATCTTGTTCACTTCCGTACTCCCCTCGATGAATGCCCGTCTCGATAGACGGTTTGCCACGGCTGCGGTAGTCACTGGCGTGCCCTCAAAGGAACCCTGATGCTCGCTGCCCTGCCGCTCCTCGTCTTCGTCGTCGCCTTCTACCACCTGATCGTGCTCGTCGGCGTCGCCGGCCTCGGCGGCATCGGCAGCGTCGTCCTCGCGTTCCCGCTGGTCTCCGGCGCCACGCTCGAGCTCACCATGGGCGACCTCCTGGTGCTCGCCGGGCTCGTCCTCCTCTATATCGAGATCTTCAAGGCGACCCGCACCAGCACGGCGTCGATCGTCGACCACCTGCTCTCCATGGCGCTCTTCGTCATCTGCCTCGTCGAGGTCATCGTCCTGCCCGGCTTCGGCACCGCCACCTTCGTCATCCTCACCCTGATGACCGCCATCGACGTCGTCGCCGGCTTCACGGTGACCATCAGTGGCGCCCGCCGCGACATCGGCCTCGAGGAAGGCCTCCGCCGCTAGCCACGAGGGCTTCGGCCGCAAGAACCGGGGCGTCTACGACCAGCGCTTCGGTCACGACGAGCGCGAAGCAGCAACGGAGTGACGCCATGGCGGGCCAGGGCGGCCGGATGACCCCGCTCGAATGGAGCCTGCTCGGGCTCCTCTCGGTGCTCTGGGGCGGCTCGTTCGTCTTCGTCGAGATCGGCCTGCGCGAGCTCGCACCACCCTGGCTCGTGCTGTCGCGGCTCGCCTTCGCCGCCCTCGCCCTGCAGCTCGTCATGCGGCTCACCGGCAAGGCGATCGCGATCGGCTGGCCGCTCTTCGGCCGGTTCGTCGTCATGGGCTGCCTCAACAACGTCGTGCCGTTCTCCCTCATCTTCTGGAGCCAGACCGCGATCGACGGCAGCCTCGCGGCGATCCTGAATGCGACGACACCCTTCTGGATCGTGCTGCTCGCCCATTTCCTGACCACCGACGAGCGGGCGACGCCGCAGAAGTTCGCCGGCATCACGATCGGCTGGGGCGGGGTCGTGGTGATGCTGGGGCCGGGCGTGCTGGCCGGGCTCGGCCACGACCTCCTGCCGCAGCTCGCCGTCATCCTGGCGACGCTCTTCTATGCCTTCAGCGGGCTCTACGCCCGCCGCCTCAGGGACGTGCCGCCGGTCGCCGGGGCCGCCTGGCAGCTCACCGCCAGCACCACCGTCATGGCGCCGATCGTGCTGCTCACCCAGCCCTTCCCGGCACTCCACGCCCTGGCCCCCTTCACCTGGGCGGCCGTGCTCGGCATGGCGCTGGCCAGCACGGCCCTCGCCTACGTGCTCTTTTTCCGCATCCTGAAGACCGCCGGCCCGACCAACCTGATGCTCGTCACCCTGCTCATCCCGGTCACCGCCGTCATCCTCGGCGGCCTCGTCCTTGGTGAGCGGCTGAGCGGCGAGCAGGTGCTCGGCATGGCGCTGATCCTCGCCGGGCTCGCGGTGATCGACGGCCGCATCCTCGGCCCGATCAGGGCGCTCGCCGGCCGCTGACCAAGGCCAGGCCTTGCCAGCCGGCCGCCCATGCACAATTTTCCTCGCCGCATAGAGGGAGACGGGCCGCATGGCGGAAGATCGACGGGGACTCGAGCACACCAGCACCAGCGACGAGGCGGTAAGCCTCTTCGACCGGGCGGTCGACCACTATCTCGAGTACCGGCTCGACACGGGCGACCTCCTGCAGCAGGCGAAGGAGGCGGACCCCGACTTCGTCATGCCGCACATCCTCAAGGCCTCGATGCTGCGCCTCATGGGCTCCAACAGCGTCGACGCGGCGATCAACGCGGAGGTGGCGGCCCTCGATGCGCTCGACGTCCCCCGCAACGACCGCGAGGCGCTGCACGAGACCGCACTCCGCCACTGGCTCGCAGGCGACGTCACCGCCGCCACGAGGGCCTGGGAGGAAATCGTGGTCGCGTGGCCGTTCGACCTCGTGGCGCTGCGCCACCTGCACTTCCAGTCCTTCTGGCTCGGCGAGCAGCAGGCCATGCGCAACGCCGTGGCCGGCGCCCTGCCGGCCTGGTCGCCGGAGCTGCCCGGCTACGGCTTCGTCCAGGGCATGCTCGCCTTCGGGCTCGAGGAGTCCGGCGACTACGCCCGCGCCGAGGCCATGGGCAAGGACGCCGTCGAGCGCAACCCGGACGACCTCTGGGCCATTCACGCCGTGGCGCACGTCATGGAGATGCAGGGCCGCCTCCAGGACGGCCGGGCCTGGCTCGACTACGCGGATGACCGCTGGGCGGATCGCGGCCCGGTCAAGAACCATGTCTGGTGGCATGCCGCCCTCTTCGCCGTCGAGAGCGGCGACTTCGACGCGGCGCTGGCGCTCTACGACACACATGTGGCACCCGGCGAGCGGCGCATCTCGACCGACATGATGAACGCGCCCTCGCTCCTCGCCCGCCTCGAGCTCGCCGGCCAGGACGTCGGCGACCGCTGGGAGAAGCTCGCCGGCTGGGCCGAGGGCTGGGTCGACGACCACGTCATCGCCTTCACCGACTCCCACACCATGATCCCGCTCGCCCGCGCCGGGCGCACGGAGGCCGCCGAGCGGCTGCTCGCCTCGCTCGAGCGCTTCGCAAGAGAGCCCGGGAACGACGCCGCCCGCCGGGCCGAGCCCTTCCTCCTGCCGCTCGCCCGGGGTGTGCGCGCCTTCTACGACGGCCGGCCGGGCGAGACCGTCGAGCTCCTGCAGCCGATCCGCGACCGGCTCCTGCCGATCGGCGGCAGCCACGCCCAGCGCGACATCTTCCACCAGCTCCTGCTGGAGGCCGCGATCCGCGACGGCCGCTGGCCGCTCGCCCGCGCGCTCGCCCGCGAGCGGGTCACGCTCCGCCCCACCAACCACCTCAACTGGCTGAAGCTCGCCGAGCTCTTCGAGGCGGCCGGCGACGCCGAGGCCGGCGAGCGCGCCCGCGACGAGGCCGCCGCCCGCCTCGCCGCCTGACCGACGGCCCGCCGCACCAACCGTGCACCGCGCGGGCACCCTTGCCAGACCCCACATTTCGATCTTAGACTAAATATAGAAAGGTCGAATCAGGAGGCTGACATGGCTGGTTGTCCGAAGCTGGTGGACGTGGGTCGCCGGCAGTTCCTGCGCGGCAGTGGGGCCAGCGTGGCCGGTGCCACGGCGGCGGCTTTCGTGGCGACGCCGAGCCGGAAGGCGCAGGCCGCGGCGCTGGTGGACTACCCGACGACGCGGCTCGCCAACATCGCCGAACTCGAGGTCGACGTGCCGTTCTACATCGCCTACCCGGACGAGGACTCACCGGGCGTGCTCCTCAAGCTCGGCAAGGCCGTTCCGGACGGCGTGGGCCCCGACGGCGACATCGTCGCCTTCTCGACGCTCTGCCCGCACAAGGGCTTCCCGCTGCTCTACAACCCGGCCGATCGCGTGCTCAACTGCCCGGGCCACTACTCGCGCTTCGACCCCGAGAAGGGCGGGCTGCAGATCTGGGGCCAGGCGACGCAGAACCTGCCGCAGTTCACGCTCCGGGTCGACGAGGCCGGCGACATCCACGCCTCCGGCGTCGACGAGCTGATCTACGGCCGCCTCAGCAACGTGCTGGCGTAAGGGGGAAACGGAAATGGCCTTCAAGCGCCACATCGACCGTCTGCCGATCATCCCGGCCGACGCGAAGAAGCACAACGTGGTCTGCCACTACTGCATCGTCGGCTGCGGCTACCACGCCTATAGCTGGGACGTGAACCGGCAGGGCGGCACGGCCCCGGCCGACAACGCCATGGGCGCCGACCTCAGCGAGCAGCAGCCGGCCGAGACGGCCAACTGGTACGCGCCATCGATGTACAACGTCGTCAGGCAGAACGGCCGCGACGTGAACATCGTCATCAAGCCGGACCCCGATTGCGAGGTCAATTCCGGCCTCGGCTCGGTGCGCGGCGCGCGCATCGCCGAGATGAGCTACTCGCGGCCGCGCTCGACGCAGCTCCAGCGGCTGACCCAGCCGCAGGTCTGGCGCTACGGCCAGCTGCAGCCGACCAGCTGGGACGACTCGCTCGACCTCGTGGCACGGGTCACCGCCCGGATCATCAAGGAGCAGGGCGAGGACGGCCTCTTCGTCTCGGCCTTCGACCACGGCGGCGCCGGCGGCGGCTACGAGAACACCTGGGGCACCGGCAAGCTCTATTTCGGTGCGATGAAGATCAGGAACATCCGCATCCACAATCGCCCGGCCTACAATTCCGAGGTGCACGCCACGCGCGACATGGGCGTGGGCGAGCTGAACAACTGCTACGAGGACGCCGAGCTCTGCGACACCATCGTCGCCGTCGGCACCAATGCGCTCGAGACCCAGACCAACTACTTCCTCAATCACTGGGTCCCGAACCTGCGCGGCGCGTCGCTCGGCAAGAAGCAGGAGCAGCTGCCGGACGAGCCGCACGCGGCGGCCCGCATCATCGTCATCGACCCGCGGCGCACCGTCACCGTCAATGCCTGCGAGGTCGAGGCCGGCGCCGACAACGTGCTGCACCTCGCGATCAACTCGGGCACCGACCTCGCGCTCTTCAACGCGCTCACCACCTTCATCGCCGACCAGGGCTGGGTCGACCAGGCCTTCATCGACGCCAGCACCACGGGCTTCGCCGAGATGCTCGCCGCCAACCGGACGACGCTCGAGGAGGCGGCCGAGATCACCGGCCTTGCCCCCGCCGACATCGAGAAGGCGGCCCGCTGGATCGCCGAGCCGAAGGAGGGTGCCCGCCGCCGCACCATGTTCGCCTACGAGAAGGGGCTGATCTGGGGCAACGACAACTACCGCACCAACGGTGCGCTCGTGAACCTGGCGCTGGCGACCGGCAATATCGGCCGCGAGGGCGGCGGCTGCGTGCGCATGGGCGGCCACCAGGAGGGCTATGTGCGCCCCTCCGACGGCTTCATCGGCCGGCCTGCCCCCTATATCGACAAGCTGCTGATCGAGGGCGGCGGCGGGGTGCACCATGTCTGGGCCTGCGACCACTACAAGACCACGCTGAACGCCCTGGAGTTCAAGCGCGCCTACAAGCGCCGCACCGACCTCGTGAAGGCGGCCATGGATTCCGTGCCCTACGGCGATCGCGCGCGCATGGTCGACGCCATCGTCGAGGCCATCGGCCAGGGCGGCCTCTTCGCCGTCGACGTCGACATCATCCCGACGAAGATCGCCGAGGCCTGCCATGTCCTGCTGCCGGCCGCCACGTCGGGCGAGATGAACCTGACCTCGATGAACGGCGAGCGGCGGATGCGGCTCACCCAGCGCTACATGGACCCGCCGGGCGACGCCATGCCCGACTGCCTGATCGCCGCCCGGCTCGCCAACCACATGGAGCGCGTGCTGCGCGAGATGGGCGACGAAGCCTATGCCGACCAGTTCAAGGGCTTCGACTGGCAGACCGAGGAAGACGCCTTCATGGACGGCTACCACGCCAATGCCGGCGGGGGTGAGTTCGTCACCTACGAGCGGCTCGCCGCCATGGGCACCAACGGCTTCCAGGAGCCGGCGACGGGCTTCGCCGACGGCCGGATCATTGGCACGAAGCGGCTCTACACCGACGGCAGCTTCGGCACCGACGACGGCAAGGCGCACTTCATGGCGACCCAGTGGCGCGGGCTCGAGGCGCCCGGCAAGCAGGAGCAGAAGGACAGCTACCCCTTCCTGATCAACAACGGCCGCGCCAACGTCGTCTGGCAGAGCGCCTATCTCGATCAGGAGAACGAGTTCGTCATGGACCGCTGGCCCTACCCCTATATCGAGATGCACCCCGACGACATGGCGTCGCTCGACCTCGGCGAGGGTGACCTCGTCGAGGTCTACAACGACAGCGGCTCGACCCAGGCCATGGTCCTGCCGACGGCGACCGCCCGGCCGGGCGAGACCTTCATGCTCTTCGCCTACCCGACCGGCGTGCAGGGCAACGTCGTCAATGCCGGCACCAACGAGTTCATCATCCCGAACTACAAGCAGACCTGGGCAGGCATCAGGAAGCTGGCGGCAGCCCCGGCCTCGGTCGGCCACCTGTCGTTCAAGTCCAGGGAATACAGCATCTGAACCGAAGGGGCCCGGGACCGCGCGGCCCGGGCCCCTCGCCTGCCCTGCCGGATGATTGACGAAGCGGGCGATCGATGCCCATGTCGCCGAAATGCTGAAGCGGGGTGTAGCGGAGATGGACGAACAGCAGGCCGTAGCGGCGCTCACGGCGCTCTCGCACGAGACGCGGCTGCGCGTCCTGCGCCGCCTCATGGCCGAGG
>CAZGUW010000240.1:6869-7636 GCA_964528705.1 uncultured Geminicoccaceae bacterium | reverse complement strand
TGGTAGTACCAGCCCGGCGGGCTGATTGTGCGGTCGATGGCCCGGCGTAGCAAGACCTCGCCCTCCTCGAACCGGCCTCGGATGGCGAGGCGCCAGCCGAGTTGCGCGAGAGTGTCGGGATCGTGCGGGTTTTGTTCGAGCGCCAGGCGAGCGAGCCGCCAGCCCTCTTCGTAGTTGCCGCGATAGTGATGGATCGCGGAGAGCGATTTCAGGGCCTGCACATTCTCCGGATCGAGGGCGAGAGCTTTCGACGCAGCGGAGAAGGCAAGCGTGTAGGCGCGCTCGGCCGCGTCCGGTGACTTCGCGGCCGGAAAGCGGGCTTCGTCGAGATGGTGCCAGGCGAGCATCGCCCAGGCCTCGGCATAGGCCGGATCACGCCGGACGGCCGCCTCGATGCAGGCGCGCACGACGCCACGCTCGCGCTCGTCAAGGCTTCGTCGGTGCTGGTAGGCTCTGAGCACGCAATAGTAGCTCTCCAGTTCAGTGGGTACGTACGTGCCCACACGGGCAAGGATGTCGTTGCGGACCACGCCGTAAGGTTGCCCGAGGGTCGAGGCGATCTCACCCGCCAGATCCGCCTGCAATTCGACGAGGTTCATGGTGGTCAGATCCCGCGCATAGGTCTCGCTCCAGAGCACTCGTCCGCTCGCAACATCGACGAGATGCGCGGAAAGACGGAACTGGCCATCGTCGAGGACCATCTCGCCGCTCACCAGATACGACACCTCCTCGGCCACGCGACGATCGACATCCGCTGCGTCGCGCTC
>CAZGUW010000240.1:0-6859 GCA_964528705.1 uncultured Geminicoccaceae bacterium | reverse complement strand
CGCTCGTCGCGACCAAGCGGAGCCAAGTAGAGCCTGAAATCCGGGAAGCGCATCAGGTTGCTGACGAGCTCGTTCGTGATCCCATCAGCAAGGATGCCGGTGCTAACCGACCGGTCCGCCGCGCGGAACGGCCTTACCAGCACCGAGGGGAGCCTTAGACTACCGGCTGCTTCTTCGCCGGACTGCCGCGGCTGGTGAATGCCCATGGCGATCGCGACCAAGAGCAGCAGCGCGAGGAGGCCGGCGGTCGCCCATCCGAAACGCACATGGAGCTGACCGGAGCGCATCAACTCGCCCGAAAAAGCTGTCCGCGACACCCCGGACATCGCAGTGGAGGACCCTGTGGCGCCTGCTACGCCGTCGGCCTCGATCTCCCGTGTATCGAAGCGGGGAAGATATCCTCCTTTCGGAATGGATATAACGAGCTGATCGGAACGGCCGGGTCCGGCGTAGTAGCCGTCCAGATCGCGGCGCAGGCGACGCGCTTCCACACGGACGACTGGGTCGGTCTGCGGATCGAAATCGTCGTCGCGGTCGAACACGGCTTGCGCGATCGTGAACCCCTTGAGCCGGTCGGCGCGACCGGCAAGCGTCTCCTCCACGACGAAGCGCAGCAACGCGCGCCGCGGTCCGCTCGCCTGAAAGGTCGGCTCTGCCAGGATGCGCCGCAGCTGCTCCCGCACGACGTCGCGCGGCGGCTGTGCAGCGTCGATCGCCTCGTCGATTGGGGCGTGGCTCGTGTATGCGGCCAAAGAAGATTACCTCAAAAAGACCAGTCGGCGATTCCAAGTCCTATTGCACTCTAGCCGTGCGCCCCGACGATCGAAACCCTTGTTCGATCGAGGTTTGAACCGATCCACGCGTCAGGTGCGAACCTGTTCGCACCTCCATGCCTGCGCCCTCGGATGGGACGCTCTGTCCACTGGTAACGTCACTTGGCTCGGGGAGGTCGCATAGTGGCGAGCGTCCATCGCTTGTCGCAACGCCGTCCGGAGCACGAACTTGCCATCCGGCGACTCTATCTTTGCGAGCCGGAGTTCCGCGCCGTCTGCGACGACCTCGAGGCGGTGCGGCAGGCGCATGAGCACTGGCGGACGGTCGCCCCTTCCCTGCCAGGGCGGGTCGCGGCGTGCCAGAGGATGCTGCAGGAGCTCGAGGCCGAAGCCTACGGGTTCCTTGTTTTGCGCCATGAGCGCAGGGAGCCGCGTGGCGGATGGCGGGGACGACGCGGCTGAAAGCCGGAACTGCAACGGAACGGAGGAAGACTTGATGGACAGCTCGCAAGGCAGACTGCTGGGGGCGGCGATACCGATCGCGCTCGCAGCCATGCTGGCCGGTCCCACGCAAGCCGCGGCGCAGGACGCCGAACGGCCGAACATCCTGCTCATCGTCTCCGACGATACCGGCTGGGGTGATCTCGGCCCCTATCTCGGCGGCGCCGGGCGCGGCATGCCGACCCCGAACTTCAACCGTCTGGCCGATGAAGGCATGGTCTTCACCAACTTCTACGGCCAGCCGAGCTGCACGCCGGGCCGTGCGGCCATCCAGACCGGCCGCATCCCGAACCGCAGCGGCATGACCACCGTCGCCTTCCAGGGCCAGGGCGGCGGCCTACCGGCCGCGGAGTGGACCTTGGGCTCGGTCCTCAAGGAGGCCGGCTACAAGACCTACTTCACCGGCAAATGGCATCTGGGCGAATCGGACTACGCGCTGCCGAACGCCCAGGGCTACGACGTGATGAAGTACGCCTTCCTCTATCACCTCAACGCCTACACCTACCCCGATCCGAAGTGGCACCTGGCGATGAGCCCGGAGCTGCGCCAGACGTTCGAGAAGATCACCACGGGTGCGCTCTCCGGCAATGCCGGCGAGAAGGCGGAGGAGGTCTGGAAGGTCAACGGCGAATACGTAGACACTCCCGATCAGGGTGTCGTCGGCATCCCCTACCTCGATGCCTATGTCGAGGAGGCAGCGCTCGAGTTCCTCGATGACGCGGCGCAGGATCCGGATACGCCGTTCTTCATCAACGTCAACTTCATGAAGAACCACCAGCCGAACCTGCCGCACCCCGATTTCGAGCAGAAGTCCATCTCGAAGTCCAAGTATGCGGACGCCGTGGTCGAACTCGACGCCCGCGTCGGCAACGTCCTGAACAAGCTCGACGAGCTCGGTCTCGCCGACAGCACCGTCGTCTTCTACACGGTCGACAACGGCGCCTGGCAGGACGTCTATCCGGATGCCGGCTACACGCCCTTCCGCGGCACCAAGGGCACCGTCCGCGAGGGCGGCAGCCGGGTGCCGTCGATGGTCCGCTGGCCGGGCCATGTCGAGGCCGGCAGCGTCAGCCACGACATCGTGGGCGGCCTCGACCTGATGGCCACCTTCGCCTCGCT
This sequence comes from uncultured Geminicoccaceae bacterium, assembly GCA_964528705.1. GTDB lineage: Bacteria > Pseudomonadota > Alphaproteobacteria > Geminicoccales > Geminicoccaceae > SLRI01. The sequence goes on along the minus strand of CAZGUW010000240.1, from coordinate 4,466 downwards.
CGCTGGCCAGGAGCTGCCGAAGAACGATCGCGAGGACAAGCCGATCATCTTCGACAGCTACGACATGACCCCCGTCTGGACCGGTTTAGGCCCGTCCGACCGCAAGGACTGGTTCTACTTCACCGAGGACGAGCTGAGCCCCGGTGCGGTGCGCGTCGGCCCCTTCAAGTACGTCTTCAACCTCCGGGGCGACGACGGTGCCGCCACGGGCGGCCTCGCGGTCGACACCAATCTCGGCTGGAAGGGTCCGGAGAGCTACGTCGCCACGGTGCCGCAGGTCTTCGATCTCCTGGATGATCCGCAGGAGCGCTACGACATCTTCATGACCACCTTCGCCGAGAGCACCTGGGCCGTGGTCCCGGCCAACGAATCGGTGCAGAAGCTGATGAAGACCTATGTCGAGTACCCGCCGCGCAAGCTGCAGAGCGAGACGTACGCGGGTCCGATCACCCTGACCCAGTACCAGCGGTTCGAGTACGTCCGGGACGCGCTGGCCAAGGACGGCTTCAAGCTGTCCCTGCCTTCCGGCAACTGACGTTGCCTTCGCGGCACCTGCGGCGTCGAGAATCCTGAGAACGGGTTTCCGGCACCGTGGGTGCCCACGGCTTCAGCAACCCGCCAGGATCGCAGCCACCTGGGAGCGCAGATGTCCCGATCGACACGCATGATCGCCCGCCTGGCATCGGGTCTGCTGGTGGTTGCCCTGGGCGCTTGCGCCGGCACCACCCGCGATGACGTTCAGCCGCCCCCGCCCGCGAGCAGCCAGCCGGCCCCGTCACCCGCTGCCGGCAAGGATGCGGCGCCGGGCGGGGCCGCGGGCGCCGATTCGCCGCACGGCAACCTCGCCGCGGTCGGCCAGAAGCTCGCCGATCCGACTTCGGATGTCTGGGCGCTGTTCACCGAATTCGACTGGAACTTCGTCCAGGGCGAGGCGACCTCCGAGTATCGCCATGCGCAGACCATGCTGTTCCAGCCGGTCCTGCCGGTCCCGCTCACCGACGATCTGAAGATGATCACCCGGCCGGTGGTGCCGGTGGCGAGCGTGCCGGTGCCGGATGGGACCGGCGGCGTCGATCGCAAGACCGGTCTCGCCGACATCCAGCTGCCCCTGCTCCTGGTGCCCGATGCGGACCTCACGCTCGGCGACAACAAGCTGACCTATGGGGCCGGGCCGACCTTCGTCTTCCCCACCGCAACCAGCGACGATCTGGGCAGCGACCGCTGGGAGGCGGGGCCAGCGCTGGTCGGCGTCCTGAAGAACAAGCATTTCACGGGAGGCGCGCTGGGCCAATACTGGTGGTCATATGCCGGCGGCAATCCGGCCACCAGCCACGGTTCGCTCCTCTACTTCTTTTTCTACAACCTCCCCGACGCCTGGCAGATTGGCTTCAACCCAACCATCACCTACGATCATGAAGCCGGTTCGGGGAACAAGTGGAGCGTGCCGATCGGCCTCACTGTCGCCAAGACCACCCGGATCGGCGGCACGCCGGTCAAGTTCCAGTTCGGCGGCGAGTACTTCGTCGTTGACCAGGACGACTACGGCCCCCGCTTCCTGCTCAAGCTCAACATCATTCCGGTGATTCCGGCCCTGATCAAGGAGCCGCTCCTGTGATCGTCGAAGAAAGGATACAATGATGATTGCCCGCGCGGCGCAACGAATCGCCAGCACTGCCGCCGTTCTGGCGCTCCTGACCGCATGCTCGACGACCGAGTCGCTCATCCAGCCGGCGGACCCGCTGCCGTCCTGGAACGACGGCGCCACGAAGGAGGCGATCACGACCTTCGTCGAGGCGGTGACCACCGAAGGCGGGCCCGACTACGTCGCCCCCGCCGACCGGATCGCCACCTTCGACAACGACGGCACGCTCTGGCCGTCCCATCCGATGTACACGCAGCTCGTCTTCGCCATCGACCGGGTCAAGACGCTGGCGCCACAGCATCCGGAGTGGCAGACGAAGCAGCCCTTCAAGGCGGTGCTCGACAACGACCTGCAGGCGCTCGGCGAATCCGGCGAGAAGGGCATCGTCGAGCTGGTCATGGCGTCACATGCAGGCATGAGCACGGCCGACTTCGAGGCGATCGTCAGCGACTGGTTCACCACGGCGAAGCACCCGCACTTCGACCGCCTCTACACGGACCTCGCCTACCAGCCCATGCTCGAGCTGCTCGACTACCTGCGCGCCAACGAGTTCATGACCTACATCGTCTCGGGCGGTGGCGTGGAGTTCATGCGGCCCATGACCGAGGAGGTCTACGGCATCCCCGCCCAGCAGGTGATCGGGTCCAGCATCGTCACGAAGTTCGAGATGCAGGACGGCGAGCCCGTGCTGATGCGCGAGCCCAAGATCGACTTCATCGACGACAAGGACGGCAAGCCCGTCGGCATCAACAAGTTCATCGGCAAGCGCCCGATCGCCGCCTTCGGCAACTCGGACGGCGACCGCGAGATGCTGGAGTGGACCGCGGCCGGCGAGGGCGAGCGGCTGATGATGCTCGTCTTTCACGACGATGCCGACCGCGAATACGCCTACGGCCCCGCCAACGGCGAAGCCGACACCAAGTTCGGCACGTTCTCGCAGGCCCTGATGGACGAGGCGAACAGCAGCGGCTGGCATGTGATCAGCATGAAGGACGACTGGGGCACCATCTTCGCCCCGGTCGAGTGAGCCCCGCCTTGGACGGCGTCAGAACCCACCTCGCCGCGTCCGGCCTCGCAATCCTGCTCAGCGCGGCCGGGCCGGCGGTGCCCCTCGCGGCCGATGACCTCGTCGCCGACGAGTGGCAGGTCCAGCTCACGCCCTATTTCTGGGCGCTGGCGCTCGAGGGCGACACCAAGGTCCGCGGCATCAAGGGCGAGCCCGATGTGAGCTTCCATGATATCTGGGACAATCTCGACTACGCGGCGATGATCGAGGGCGAGGTGCGCAAGGGTCGCTTTGGCGTCTTCGCCAACACGATCTACGCCGATCTCGGACTTGACGCCGACGCCGACGGCATCGGCATCAGGGCCGATGCCACGGCCTCATGGTCCGGTGTCGGCGGCTTCTACCGCCTGGGTCCCTGGACCGTCCTGCCAGAGGCCGGCGCCTTCGCCCCGAAGGTGGTCGTCGATCCCTATGCCGGCATCCGCTACACCTATCTGGATCTCAAGCTCAAGGTCCGGAACGGCGGCCCGCAGGGCAGCGACGACCAGGACTGGGTGGACCCGATCTTTGGCGTGCGCACGCTCTGGCAGATCGGCGAGAAGTGGAGCGTCACGGCACTCGGCGATATCGGCGGCTTCGGCGTCGGCGCCGACTTCACCTGGCAGGCCGCCGGCATGGTCGGCTACAGCTTCGACCTCTTCGGCGAGGACAACGCCAGGTTCCTCGCCGGCTACCGGGCGCTCTACCAGGACTACTCGACGGGCAACGGCGACAACGAGTTCGAGTGGAAGATGACCCTGCACGGACCGATCCTCGGCCTCGCCATCGCGTTCTGACGCAGCTGTGCCCGGCGCGATTGCGCGACGGCGCTTCGCCGCCTATGGCGGAGGGCCAACCAGCCGGGGACACCATGCGCAACCCGCACCGCATCTTGTTGGCGCTCGCCTGCTGCCTGCCGGCGACAACAGCGCTGGCCCATCCGCACAACTGGATCGATCTCGGCACGCGGCTGCAGTTCGATGCCGAGGAGCGGCTCGCCGCGGTCGAGCTCGACTGGCTCTTCGACGAGTTCTACACGGCGTTCATCGCCGAGGAGTTCGTGGCGTCCGGCACCGCTCCTTCCGACTTCCTGCGCGAGGTAGCGGCCGAGAACCTCGCGAACCTGCGCCCGTACGACTATTTCCTCGACGTCAGGCAGGATGGCGAGCGGCTGAAGCTCGGCGACGTCACCCGGTTCGAGACCAGCCTGCGCGGCGAGCGGCTGGCGCTTACCTTCACCATCCCGCTGGCCGAGCCGGTCGCACCGGGTGCCGAGGGGATCACGCTCGCCGTCTATGACCCGACCTATTATATCGAGGTCCTCTACGCCGAAGGCACGGGCCCCGTGCTCGACGGCATCCCCGAGGACAGGTGCAGCACCTTCGTCATGCCACCCACACCCGATCCCGAGATGGTGAGCCTCGCCTACGCGCTCGACATGACCCAGTCGGCCGGCGACGGCCTCGGCGTCCACTTCGCCGAGGTGGCGACGGTGCAGTGCCCGTGAGGACGGCGGCCCGCCATTGGCCCTTCGGCCTCGTGCTTCTCGCCCTGGTGCTGATCGGTCTCTTCTGGACCTTCGACATGGGCGCCGCCTGGGCGCGGCTCGTGGCCTGGACCGTGGCCGTGCAGCGCGAGCTGCATCAGGGCCTGGCGACGGCGCTGCGGGCCGTGGCGGAAAGCGGCCCGCTCGCCGGATTCGGCCTCGTCGGCCTGAGCTTTCTCTACGGCATCTTCCATGCCGCCGGCCCCGGCCACGGCAAGGCCGTCATCTCCTCC
>CAZGUW010000239.1:0-7756 GCA_964528705.1 uncultured Geminicoccaceae bacterium | reverse complement strand
GTCGGTCGGGTCGGGCCGTTGAGCGGGCCGGTCAGTCGCCGCCGGCCAGGGCCGCGTTCACCACCTGCGCCAGCACCGCCGAGGGCGAGGCACCCGCAGCGAGCCACGCCTCGATCAACGCGCCGAGCGCGCTGCTGCTGAAAACGCTGGCGTAGACATCAATCGACGGCTCGGCACCGCTCGGGCTCTTGCCGGAAACGGCACCGCTGCCGGTGGCGTTCTGCGTCGTCGGCGCGGCGCTGCTGCCGGCAAAGGTGACGGCAGCGCCATCGGCCGAGCTGACCCCTTTTGTGGCCTGCTCGACGACAGTGCTCGAATCGCCACCCGGCACAGTGACGACGGTAACCTTGACCACACTGCTGCCGGCATAGGTGATTATCTCGCCATCGGCGCCGGCGGTCACCCGGTCGAGCTGGAACTCGTCGAGAACCATCGGCTCCTTGGCACTTGCCCCCGAGGTGACGAGGAGTGCGGACATCGCCAGAACGACGCTGCGCATTGGCCTTCCCCCCACTTTGGTCGTTTTCGATACTATGATACGATGGACCGCATTACAGCATTCGACAAGTTCAAAAAGCACCAAGGACCGCGCGCCGAAAAACGCGAAGCTGCCACAGTCGGCCACAGTCGGATTGCGGCGGTTCCGGGGGAAGGGTCGTCGGGCCTGCCGCTCAGCCGCCGCTGCCCAATGTGAAGGACGGGGAGAAACCGGCCGCCGGGAGGGCGCCCATGGCCGGGAACTGGCCGCGCATCGCCGTGAACGCGCCGTTGTCGAAGGCCCCGGCGAACGCCCCGAGCGCCGGCGCCAGCGTGGCCGGCCCGGTGCCCTGGTCGACGGCGCCACCGGTGGAGTCGATAACGGTGACCCGGACCGTGCCCTGCCCCGGGTAGAAGATCATGCCGCCCGGGCCGGCATCACCCGCGCCGGCACCGTCGAGAGCGGCCACACCCGGGCCGGCGCCTGCCGGCCCGACATCGCCGGGCACGACGACAACACCGGTGACACCCTTCGCGACGGGGCCGGGGCCGTCCACGGTCTTCTCCTCGCCATGCTCGACCGCGAGCGCGGCGAACCTGTCGGCAAGGGTTCCGCCCGTGGAACGGGCGCCCGGGGCATCGGGTGCAGAGGCGACGCTCGCGGTGATCCAGTCGAGCTGCGCCGCGTCGAGGCGGGTCGGCTCGGCAGCCCCCGCGGCTCCGGTGACGAAGAATGCGGCGGTCGCAAGCAGAATGATGCGCATGTTCGTTTCCCCTTCCCCCCTCTGGTCGAGGCTCGCAGTTGAAACCTTAACGGCCTCGCCGACAAGGTGAAAACCGACTAATCATACCCGCGCTGCACCCGGTTATTGTCTATTGGCGGACATGACTTGCAGGCAGCCCAACCAGTTGTGGAGACCGGACCTTGAGCCCTGATGTGCTGATCGCCCCCTCGATCCTCGCGGCCGACTTCGCCCGGCTCGGCGCCGAGGTGGCAGCGGTCGACCAGGCCGGCGCCGACTGGATCCATCTCGACGTCATGGACGGGCACTACGTCCCCAACATCACCTTCGGGCCGGGCATCGTCAGGGCGATCCGCAAGAGCTCGGCGAAGCTCTTCGACTGCCACCTGATGATCGAACCGGCCGATCCCTTCATCGCCGCCTTCGCCGAGGCGGGTGCCGACCTCATCACCGTCCACGCCGAGGCCGCGACCCATCTCGACCGCTCGCTGCAGCTCATCCAGAGCCTCGGCAGGAAGGCCGGCGTCGCCCTCAACCCGGCCACCCCGGTCGCGGCCATCGAGCACGTGCTCGACCGGCTCGATCTCGTCCTCGTGATGACCGTCAATCCCGGCTTCGGCGGGCAGGCCTTCATCCCGGCCATGCTGGAGAAGACCCGGCAGGTGAAGGCGCTCACCGCCGGGCGCGGCATCCGCATCGAGGTGGATGGCGGCATCAACACCGAGACCGCGCAGGAGGTGGTCAGGGCCGGCGCCGACGTGCTGGTTGCGGGTTCGGCCATCTTCGGCAGGCCGGACTATGCCGCGGCGATCGCCGGCCTCAGGCCCGCCGCCATCGCCTGAACGGCGCTCAGCCGCAAAACGGCAGGCTCTGCAACATCAGGATGAGGCTCGCCTCGTCGTAGCCCCGCCAGGCCAGCGTGAGAACGACGGTGCCGGCGATGCCGAGGAGCCAGAGCCCGGCCCGGCGGGTGCCGCCGGTCATGCCGCGGCTCCGGCCGGCGCCGGTGCCGCCGGGCGCTCGCGGATCGGCAGGTTGAGCAGGGCCGCCACGAGCCCCAGCCCGATGGCGACCGCCCAGGCGAGATCGTAGGAGCCCAGCCGGTCGTAGACGATGCCGCCGAGCCAGCCGCCGAGGAAGGCGCCGACCTGATGGCTGAGGAACGCCACCCCGCCGAGCATGGAGAGGTTGCGCACCCCGAAGAGCGTGGCGATCGTGCCGTTGGTGAGCGGCACGGTCGAAAGCCAGAGCAGGCCCATGAGCACGCCGAAGACCATGGCCGAGCCCGTGGTGATCGGCAGATAGACGAAGCCGGCAATGGCGGCGGACCGGCCGAGATAGATCCAGACGAGCAGGCCGGGCTTGGCGAAGCGCGCGCCCAGCCAGCCGGCCGCCAGCGTACCCGGGATGTTGAAGAGGCCGATCAGCGCCAGCACGGTCGTGGCGACGCCGATGTCGATGCCCTGGTCGCCGAGAAAGGCCGGGAGGTGCACGCCGATGAGCACGAGCTGGAAGCCGCAGACGCCGAAGCCCAGCGTCAGGAGCCAGAAGCCCTTGTGCGCCATGGCCTCCCGGAACGCCGCACCGGCCGTCGGGCCCGCGGGCTGGCCCTGGCTGCCGCGGTCGGCGCCGAGCATGAAGGCCAAAGGCAGCATGCAGGCGGCGAGGGCCGAGAGGGCCAGAAGCGCCGCGGCCCAGCCGAAGCCGTCGAGCAGGCCGAGGATCACGGGCAGGAACACGAACTGCCCGGCCGAGCCCACCGCCATGGTGAGGCCGAAGGCCATGCTCCGCCGCTCGGGCGGCAGGGCCCGGCTGACCGCACCCATCACGATCGGGAAGGTCGTGCCGGCGAGCCCGAGGCCGACCAGCACGCCGGCAGCGAGGATGAAGGCCGGCGCACCCAGCGGCTGGGCCATCAAAAGCAGGCCGGCGGCGAAGAGGACGGTGCCGGCGATGATCACCCGCCGGGCGCCGAACCGGTCGGCGACCATGCCGGCAAAGGGCTGGGCCAGGCCCCAGACGAGGTTCTGCACCGCCATGGCGAGGGCGAAGACGTCCCGGCCCCAGCCATTGGCCATCGAGACCGGCTGCAGGAAGAGCCCGAAGGAATGCCGGATACCGAGCGCCACGGCGACGATCAGCGAGCCGCAGAGAAGGAGGGCGAGGACCGCCCTGCCCTGGCCGAAAGGGTTCATGGCGACGTCTGTCCCGATGGCGAAAGCTGCTGCAGGCGCCGCAGCACGCGCTCGAAGGTTTCGATGGCGGCCGCACCCACCTCGGCAGTGATGGCCGCCTGGGTGCAATCCCAGATCGGCAACGCGGCGGCGACGGCGTCGGCCCCCGCCTTCGTGACCTCGACGAGCCGCGTGCGCTCGTCCCGGCCCGGCCCGAGCCGCACATGGCCGGCACGCTCGAGCACCCGCAGGTTCCGGCCGAGCGTGCTGCGGTCGAGGCCGGTCGCCCCGGCCAGCGCCGAGATGGTCGGCCGCCCGAGCCGCCCGGTCGCCCGCAGCAGCGCGAATTGCGTCACCTTGAGCCCCGACGGTGCCAGCGCCGCGTCGTAGAGCTCGGTCAGCGACCGGGCGGCGCGGCGGGCATTGGTGCAGTGGCAGGCGACCTCGAGCATGATGCGGGTATATGCACGCATCTCCTCCGGTGCGCAAGCGACGGGCACCGGCAGGTCCGTCCTCCCGGGCATGGCTGCCCTGTGCCGCAAGCATGCCTGCTCGGCCGGAGAGGACCGGGTTTTCGGGCCGCGCCGGCCTGTGCCATAGTCGGGCAAGACCAGCGAACAAGAAAAACGGGGCTGCGCCATGCCGGAGACGCCGACCCAGTTCATCGACTGCGAGCGCCTGCAGGCCGAACCGCACGTCGATACGGTACGTTACCAGCAGTTCTTCCTGCTGCGGCGCAAGAGCCTCGCCGGCCGGGACATGCCCGCCATCCACCCGGGCCGCTACGCAAGGCGCCGGCGCCGCGGGCGCTCCATGGACAACCGGGCAGCCCTGGCGGTGCTCCGGGCCGGGCTGAAGATGAATCGGCTGGAGGCCATCGACGCCGCCACCGTGCGCTCGGTCTGGGAGGGCCTCCTGCGCGGCGACCCGGCGCGCGACGCCGGCGACCCGGCGGCCGAGCGCGAGCCCGGCCGCCTCGACGAGGCCGCGGTCCGCGAACTGCTCGACCGGCCGGACCTCCGCCGCCCGGGCCGCCTCGCCGTTGCCCCGCCGCCGGCGCTGCAGGCCCGATCGGCCGGCCCCCAGGCGGCCGCCCTGCCGACCTTCGCCGGCACGCTCATCCGCCGCACGGGCGACAATGTCGTCGACGTGACGCTCCGGCTGCTCACCGGCCTCGATCTGACACCCCTGGCACCGGGCCAGGACAGCCCGACCGACGCTGTCTGGGCGCTCGGTGTCCGCTACGCGCAGCACTGGGCGAGCGAGGGCTATCTCCGCGGCCGCCTCCTGCGCAGCGTCGCCCTGCCGGCCGGTGCGTCGGCCGAGATCGTCGTCAAGACCTGGCGCAAGAGCACCGAGCGGCGCGAGACGGTGGAATCGGTGGACCACGACGTCTCGACCGAGATCGTCGGCGACGAGAGCTGGTCCCTCGCCGTCACCAAGGCGGTCAGCAACACGCTCAAGACCGGCGTCAACGGCAATCTCAAGGGCCATGTCGACGCCTCGGTGCCGGTCAAGGCAGCCGAGGTCGGCGGCGGTGGCGAGGCCGGCATCGGCGGCAATGTCGACAACACCCTCGAAACCTCGCTGACCGAGACCGAGGAGCAGCTCAGAAAGACGACGGCGACCCAGGCCGACCGGCTGAAGAAGGCCTCGTCGAGCACCGTCGAGATCGCCGGCGAGAGCGGCCACGAGACGACCTCGACCACCAGGATCGAGAACCCCAACCGCTGCCATACGCTGAACTACCACTTCTTCGCCGTGACCGAGCGGCTGAGCGTGACCACGGCGACCGAGGAGGTGCACCCCTACCTCCTGGTGCCGCTCACCTTGCCGACGGTGACCAGGGCCTGGCTCCTCTGTCACGAATGCACGCTGAAGCCGCTTCTGCCCTGCGACACCTACTATCAGGGCTTCGAGGCGGCGAAGCTCCTGCTCGCCCGCGAGAAGCTCGGCCTGCCGACCGCCGGCATGGACGAGGAGACCGTGCGCCAGGCGGCCAGCGGCCTCGAGAGCGAGATCCAGGCGGCCCTCACCGCCTTTCGCCTCCTCGCCAATGCCCGGCTGGACACGGCCGGCGAGATGGGCGGTGCGGATGGCGGGGCCGCCGGCATCGTCGACGCGGCGGCAGGGGCCGATGGCGACGGGCTGGACTCCGCCGCCAGTTCAGCCGGTTCGCCGGGCGACCTCGCCGGTGCCGCCTACGACGCCATGGTCGACCTCTACGAAGGGGCGACGCAGCTCGTCTCGGACGGCGTGGCGGCGGTCGGCGGCTTCTTCGGCATGGCGCAAACCGCTGCCCCGCCCGGCGTGGTCTTCCAGATGAGCCTCGATGCCGGCGCCGGCGGGCCCGGCTCCTGGCTCTGGTGGGCGGTCGCCGGCGAGGTCGCCCCGGAGCTCGCCCGCGCTTATGAGACCCTGCAGGGCCGTTTCGCCGCGGCGCAGGGCATGGCCGAGGGGGCCCCTCGCAACCGCGCCGTCATTGAGGCCGCGACCGCCTTCTTCACCGAGCTCGGCGACGTCGACGCGCTCTTCCGCAGGATCAACACCGCCATCGCCGTGGTCACCACGGTCGCAGCCTCGGGCGGGCTCGTGGCGGCCGGCGCCATCGTCGCCACGGCCATGACCCTGGGTGGTGCCATCGTCGGCGCCATCGTCGCCGCCGCCGGCGGGCTCGCCGCCATCGCCGCACTGGTAGCGCCGCTGATGGCCGATATCGTGCCGGACGACGAGGGGCTGGAGACCGCCATCAACGTGCTCCGCGGCCGCTACGACCAGGCGCAGGCGCTCGCCCTCATGCCGCCCCCTGTGCCGGACTCGGCCGGCGAGGAGAGCCGGCTCGCCCACCAGCAGGCCGCCACCGAAGCCCGGCGCCAGCAGATGGAGCTGGCGCTGCAGGAGGTCGAGTACGAGCGCCTCGTCTGCCACGTCAACGACCACCTCCTTCTCTACATGCAGGCGATCTGGGCGGAAATGGACGAGGTCGAGATCCGGGACCGCCTCCTGGCGCTCGGCATCGAGCCCTCCCTCTTCGAGCTCCGCTTCGACGGCTTCGTCGGCCACCGCGGTGCGCTTCGCCTCTCCAATGTGGGCGCTCTGGCGCAGCAGGGCTTCGACTGGGCGAAGCAGGCCCGCGCCCTCAATCTCGACGCCTTCTACGCCCGCGACCGCGCCCCCTTCGTCGCCGACATGCCGACCGAGGGCGTCGTCGCCGAGGCGGCGCTCGGCCAGTGCAGCGCTTGCGACGACTTCGTCATGCAGCACCGCGACCTCGACCTCCGCGACAAGGTGGAGGAGGTGAAGGCGAAGGAGCTGGCCAACGCCCGCCGCGAGCTCGAGAACCAGCGCCGCCAGGCCCGCCTCGCCGCGAGCCAGCTCGACGACCCGAGCCCCTACGGTGCGGCGGACGAGCTCAACGTCCACCTGCACGACGACGAGCCCGACGACGATGGCTGACGTCCGGGGTGCCGTCGCCGACCTCGTCGATGGGCCGAAGCGCGAGCTCGTCGCCGATGCCCGCGGCACCGATGCCGGCCCGGCCCCCACCCCGGCGAAGAAAAGGACAAAGAAAACGCCCGTGCCGGTCGACATCGACATCCACACCTGGTCCGGCAAGTACAAGCCCAAGGAAGGCTCCGCCGGCACGCGGCTGCGGCGCTTCCTCGGCAACACCACCGACTTCATCGGCAGCATCCAGGGCGAGGTCAGCGTCAGCACCATCGACGGCCTCGTCGATGCCGTGCACGAGCGCATGCGCGAGGCCCGGGCCGACGCCGATTCCGACGAGGCGCCCTATCTCCGCGAGCTCGAGCTGATCGGCCACGGCAGCTCCGGCAACATGAGCGGCGTCGTCAGGGTCTCGATCCCGAAGGCCGCCCGCGACCGGCTCGCCACGCTCAGGCCCTATTTCGGCAAGGACAGCAAGGTGACGCTCTTCGGCTGCGAGGTCGCCCAGGGCTACATGGGCGAGACCATGATGCAGAACATGGCCGACACCTGGGACGTGCCGGTCAGCGCCACCACCGGGGTCCGCAACCCGGTCTTCGGCTACAACGCCGGCTACGAGGTCACCCGCCGCCCCGGCGAGAAGGTCGGCAGCTGGGAGAAGGTGACCGCCGGCCAGATCGCCCGCGAGCTCCAGGAGGACGACAGCATCGTCGACCTCATCGCCGGCGCCCACAGCTCCACCTACACCCGCCTCGGCCGTATCCTGAAGCACCTCGAAGGTGCCGCGAACATCACGACCGCCAGCGGCACCGTCAGCCACCTGCCGAGGATCAGAAAACACCTCGAGGCCGAGGACGCCTGGGACGACCTCGTCGTGCTCCTGGCCTCCGACGTGGTCGCCGACGACGACGCCAT
>CAZGUW010000238.1:0-7779 GCA_964528705.1 uncultured Geminicoccaceae bacterium | reverse complement strand
CGAAGGGCCGGAGACGACGCCGCATGTCTACCTGATGCGGCCGATCGATGGTCGCCCCGCCAGCGTCGGCAACGGCCAGACCGTCGCCTTCGTCGCGAAGGACCGCGCCACGGTCCGCGCCTTCCATGAAGCCGCGCTCGCCGCCGGCGCCACCTGCGAAGGCCCGCCCGGGCTGCGCCCCCACTACCACGCCGATTATTACGGCGCCTATGTCCGCGACCCCGACGGCCACAAGCTCGCCTGCGCCTGCCACCTGCCGGAAGACTGAGGCGGACTGGAGTACGTTGCCTCGGCCGTTTCGCGCGCCCATAGTCCGGGCGCAAGCGGCGGGGAGGAACAGGAAATGCGGATCGAGATCGCGCTCGATGCCGAGAACGGCGTCGGCGAGGGGCCGTTCTGGGACGATATCGAGAACGTGCTTCTCTGGGTCGACATCTCGCAGAAGCGTGTCCATCGCTGGCACCCGGCCACCGGCGCGCGGCACCACTGGCAGCTCCGGGACTTCCCTTCGGCCGTCGTGCCTTGCGAGAAGAGCCCGGGCCTCCTGCTCGCCATGCGCGACGGCGTCTACCTCATGGACGAGACCACGGGCGCTCTCGAGCTCTTCGTCGCCCACGAGCCCGACCGGCCGGAGAACCGCACCAACGAGGCCAAATGCGCGCCCGACGGCAGCTTCTGGGTCGGGACGATGCAGAACAACCTGAACCCCGACGGCAGCCCGAAGGAAATGACGGGCTCGACCGGCGCCCTCTACCGCATCCGCCACGACGGGGGCATCACCCGGGAGGTCGACGGGGTCGGCCTCTCCAACACGCTGGCCTGGACCGACGAGGGCCGGACCCTCCTCTTCGCCGACACCGGGACCGGCGTCATCCGCGCCTACGATGTCCGCGACGACGGTCGCCTCGGCGCGTCGCGCGTCTTCAGCGACGAAAAGCTGCCGGGTTACTGCGACGGCTCGGCGATCGACGCCGATGGATTCTTGTGGAACTGCCGTTTCGCCGGCTCCGCGATCATCCGCTTCACACCCGACGGCACCGTCGATCGCATCATCGAGCTGCCGGTCACCCAGCCCACCTCCTGCTGCTTCGCCGGCCCCGACCTTTCCACCCTCTACGTCACCTCCGCCCGCCACGGCCTCGATGCCGAAGCCCTCGCGAAGAACCCCGCCGAGGGTGCGGTCCTCGCCATCGAGACCGGCGTCCGGGGCACCCCCTCCATCCGTTTCGCCGGCTGACGGCGAGCGCGCACCTGAAGAAAGAGCAGCAATGCACAAGCACCACGTCGAGCGCCGGCATTTCCTCAAGGCGGTCGGGGGTTCGCTCTTGGCCTGCGGCTGCGGCGGGGCACTGGCCCTGCCGGCGCGGCCGGCGCTCGCCGCCCAGACCTGCGCCGCCCAGAGTGCCGAGAGCCAGGCGGCCATGACGCCCGACATGGCGCTGCAGTATCTCAAGGACGGCAACGCCCGCTTCGTCGCCGGCACGCGGCTCAATTGCGACCTCGCCCCCCAGGTCGCGGCCACCGCCACGGGCCAGCACCCGTTCGCCGCCATCGTCGGCTGCATCGACTCCCGCGAGTCCGCGACGACGACTTTCGACCAGGGCATCGGCGACGTGTTCGCCGCCCGGATCGCCGGCAACTTCGTCAACGACGACATGCTGGGCAGCCTGGAGTTCGCCTGCGCCGCCGCCGGCGCCCGGCTCATCCTGGTCGTCGGCCACACCGAATGCGGTGCGATCAAGGGTGCCTGCGACGACGTGGTGCTCGGCAACCTCACCCAGACCCTCGCCAACATCAAGCCGGCGGTCGCCGCGGTCGAGGGCTTCGAGGCGGACCGCAGCTCGAAGAATGCCGCCTTCGTCCAGGCTGTGGCCGAGAAGAACGTCGAGCTGACCATCGAGCGCATCCGCCGGCGCAGCCCGATCCTCGAAGGCATGGAAAAGTCTGGCGACATCGCCATCGCCGGCGCCATGTACGACGTCCATACCGGCGTCGTCGCCTTCGCCTGAACGACCGCCTGAAAGAGAGAGCCGATGCCGAGCCACCACGAGCTGCCCGCCACCCCGGAGAACATCGCCTGGGGCTATATCGACGCGGCTCGGCCGGCCGTCCTGCAGATCGCCTCGGGCGATACGGTCCAGCTCTCGAGCTGGGCCGCCGCCCGCGAGGCGGAGCTGCCGCCCGACCGCTCGCTCGTCCAGCCCGGCCACCTCGAAGCACTCAGCCGCTGCCCGCCCGGGCCGACCAGCCACATGATCACCGGCCCCGTGCATGTCGCGGGGGCCGAGGTCGGCGACGTGCTGCAGATCGACATCCTCGAGGTGACGCCGATCGACCGCTGGGGCTGGACCGCCGTCAAGCCGCTCATGGGCACCCTGCCCCGGGAGTTCGACAGCCTCGCCATCATCCACCCCATGATCGACCTCGAGGCCGGCACCGCCCGCCTGCCCTGGGGCAAGGACCTCCCGCTCGATCCCTTCTTCGGTGTAGTCACCGTGGCCCCGCCGCCGCACTGGGGCCGCTGCTCCTCGATGCAGCCGCGGAAGTTCGGCGGCAATCTCGACAACAAGGAGCTGCGCGCCGGCACCACCCTCTATTTGCCCGTCTTCAACGAGGGTGCGCTCTTCTCGGCCGGCGACGGCCACGGCATGCAGGGCGACGGCGAGGTCTGCGTCACCGCCCTGGAGACGGGCATGCGCGGCACCTTCCGCCTCACCGTCAGGAAGGACCTCGACTACGCCTACCCCTTCGCCGAAACCGCCACCCACCTCATCGCGATGGGCCTGCATGCCGAGCTCGACGAGGCCGCCCGCATCGCCGTCCGCGAGATGATCGCCCACATCCGGCGGCGTACGGGTCTGAGCCGCGAGGAGGCCTACATGCTCAGCTCCCTCGCCGCCGATCTCCGCGTCACCCAGACCGTCGACGGCGAGAAGGGCTGCCACATGATGCTCGCCAAGGCGCATCTCTGAAGCGGCGATAAACGGCCCTTCCTGCCCGTCGTGTAACACCGGTCACAGCCAGATGTGGTAAGGTCGGGGAACAAGCGTTGCATCCTGCATGGGGGAACACGTCCATGGCGAAGATGACAGCCGCTTCCACCTCGCTCCTGGGCCTCGGCCCGCTCGCCGGTGCATTGCTCGCCGGCAGCGCCATCGCCCAGCCCACATCACCCGACGTCAGCGAGCTGCTCGACCCGGCGAGGGTCGCCGCCAGCGCCTGCGGCGGGCTGCGCTACGCCAGGAACGAGCTCTTCAAGCCGGGCGTCCAGCTCGCCGCCCTCGCCCGCCCCGCCGCCGCCGAGGCAGTGCCGGGGGCCGGGCTGCCGATCCTGGACGGCCTCGGCCCCGACCGGCTCGAGGCAACCACCACGAGCGACGAGGCCCGCGCGCTGGCCGCCCAGGGTTATGCCTGGCTCATGGGCTTCAACCACCGGCTCGCCGCCGAGTATTTCCGCGCCGCCCAGGCGGCCGACCCGGCCTGCGCCATCTGCTACTGGGGCGAGGCCTATGCACTCGGCCCCAACATCAACGACGCCATGCACGCCGACGCCATCCAGCCGGCCTTCCAGGCCATGGCCATGGCAACGCTGCTCATCGAGGGGGCGAGCCCGCGTGAGCAGGCGCTGATCCAGGCACTGAAGTCCCGCTACAGCATGGCCGCCGACGCCGACCGCGCCGCCCTCGACCAGGCCTATGCCGACGCCATGCTGGAAGCGGCCGAAGCCCATCCCGACGACGTCGAGATCCAGGTGCTCGCCGCCGAGGCCGTCATGAACGCCCAGCCCTGGGACTACTGGGAAGCCGACGGTGTCACGCCGAAGGGCCGCGCCGGCCGGCTGGTCGAGCTGCTCGAGGGCGTGCTCGCCGCCGACCCCGACCATCCCCACGCCATCCACCTCTATATCCACACGGTCGAGGCCTCGGCCGATCCAGCGCGCGCCGAGCCGCACGCCGACCGGCTGGCCGCCCTCATGCCGACCGCCGGGCACATCGTCCACATGCCGGCCCACATCTACTACCGCGTCGGCCGCTACCAGGACTCGCTCGCCACCAACCTCGCCGCCGCCGAGGCCGACGAGGCCCTCTTCGCCCAATGGCAGGCCGCCGGCGGGGAGGCCGGCATCTACCGCTTCGGCTACTACCCGCACAACGTCCACTTCGTCCTGACCAGCGCCACCATGGCGGGCGACGCCATTTCGGCCATGGCGGCCGCCCACAAGCTCGCCGCCGTCATGTCCGACGAGGTGACGGCCGAGGTCGCCTGGATCCAGGCGATCAAGACCGCCCCCTTCACCGCCACGGCCCAGCTCGGCGATCTCGACACGGTCATGGCCCTGCCCGATCCGGGCGACGCCATGCCCTTCGTCAAGGGCTTCTGGCACTACGCCAGGGGCGTCGCCCTCGCCCGCGCCGGCGACGCCGAAGCCGCCGCCCGGGAAGCCGCCGCGATCGAGACCCTCGCGATGGACCCCGCCCTGCAGCAGCTGGTCGACCAGTACGTCCCGGCCCCGGACCTCCTCGCCCTCGCGGCACATGTCGTCCGCGCCAGGATCGCCGCCGCCGCCGGCGACTTCGCCACGGCCCGAAGCCGCCTGCTCGAGGCCGCCGCCCTGCAGGCCGCCGTGCCCTACATGGAGCCGCCCTACTGGCACTACCCGGTCATCCAGACCCTGGCCGCGGTCGAGCTCATGGCGGGCGAGCCCGAGGCCGCCGCCCGCCACTTCCAGGACGCGCTCGTCGCGACCCCCAACAATGGCTGGTCGCTCTTCGGCCTGCTGGAGGCGCAGCGCGCCATGGGCGACGAAGCGGGGGCCAAGGTCACGGCCGGGCTCCTCGACCGGGCCTGGGTCGGCCCGCGCGAGCTGTTGCAGGTCGAGCGACTCTGAGCCACCATCCGGCAATGGACGCCCCACCACCCAGCTGGCGCCCGACCCGCCGCCGCTGCCTCGAGCGGGGGCTCGCTTTCGCCCTGGCTGCGGGCGTGCTCGGCCGGGGCCACGCGGCACGCGCGGCCGAAGCCGGCGTCGTCGCCTGGCTGCGCGGCACCGCGACGGCCACCAGCGGCGGCAGCACCCGCATCCTGCATGTCGGTGCCGTGGTGCACGAGGGCGACGAGCTGCGCACGCTCGCGAGCGCCAGGATCAGCCTGCAGCTCGCCGGCGGTGCGACGCTCGCCATCGGCGAGGCGAGCCGCCTCGTGGTCACCAGTCAGACCGCCCAGCCGGACGGCGGCGGCAGCGTCATCCTCGACCTCCTCGACGGCATCGTCCGCGCCGTGCTCGGCCCCGCCCGGCCGGACATCTTCGAGGTCCGCGGCCGGGCCGCCGTCGGCGCCGCCCGTGCCACCGACTTCATCGTCGAGAGCACCGAGACCACCACCGCCGTCTTCACCGCCTCGGGCACGGTCGCCGTCACCGCCGTCGAAGGTCCGGGCGAAGCCGTGCTCACCGCCGGCCAGGGCGTCGACGCCACCACCGGCGAGCCGCTCGGACCCGTCAAGGAATGGGGCGCCGGCCGCGTCGCCGACTTCGAAGCCAGGACCGCGGTCGGCCGTTGATGCGGCTGATCGGCCCGGCCTGCCTCGTCTTTCTCCTGGTCCTGGCCGCCGCCTATGTCCGCTGGCAGGACACCGGCATCTTCCGCGAGCTCGACTATGCGAGCTTCGACTGGCGGCTGAAGCTCCGCCCGACCCGCGAACCCGGCGACCGGGTGGCGATCCTCGTCATTGACGACGCCACCCTGCAGCGCCTTGGCCACTGGCCTCCCCCCAGGGCCGAGCTCGCCGCCACGCTGGAAGCGCTCGGCGAGGCCGGTGCCGCCGTCGTCGCCCTCGACCTCCTCCTGCTCGAGGCGGACACCCCGGCCGGCGACGCCGATCCCGGCCACACCCTCGTCACGGCCCTGCACAGGAGCCCGAAGCCCGTCCTCGCCATGGCTTTCGGCTTCGCCGACCCGGCCGAGATCACCCTCGCCGACCGGCTGGCGCTCGCGAGGAACGCCATCCCCATCGTCCGCACCTCGCCCGACGCCGTCGACGCCCTGGGCGAGCCCGCCGGCGCCTGGCTCCCCTTCGCGCCCTTGGGCGAAATAGCGGCCCTCGGCCACGTCAATGTCTTCGTCGAGCCCGAGGGCGAGCTCCGTTTCCTCCAGCCCGCCATCCGCTTCGACGGCGCCTGGCACCCGTCCTTGCCCGTGCAGGCCGCGATCAGCCTCCTGAACCTGCCGCGCGACGAGATCATCCTCGATGTCGGCCGGAGCCTCCGCCTCGGCGACGTCACCGCCCCGCTCGACCGGCAGTCCCGCCTGGTGCTCGACGCTTACGGCCCGCCCGGCACCTTCCCGCAGCACTCGCTCATCGACCTCCTCGACGGCCGCCTCGATCCTGCGACCATGGCCGGCCGGGTGGTGCTCGTCGGTGCCACCGCCACCGGGGTCCGCGACCGGTTCGGCACCGCCTTCCACCCGCAGGTGCCGGGCGTGGAGATCTTCGCCAACGCCCTCGACAACCTGCTCACCGGCCGCTTCATCGACCGCTCGACGGACGTGCGCCGGCTCGACCTCGCCCTGATAGCACTCGGCACAGCCTCGGGCCTGCTCATGCTGGCCCCCTTGCCGGCACCCGTGCTCATCCTCATCGCCGCCCTCCTCGTCGCCCTGCCCTTCGCCATCGGTGCGCTGGCGCTCGCCTTCTTCGGCCTCTGGCTCAACGTCGTCTTCGCCACGCTCGGCGTCATCGGCACCGCCGGCACCGCACTCGCCTGGCGCGCCCTTCGCCTCTATCGCCGCAGCCGGCGGAGCGAGGCACGCGGCCGCCACCTCGAGCGCTACGTGCCGTCCCTGCTCCGCGACCGCACGGCCGAGAGTGCCGCCGAGGTCGAGCGCAGCCAGCTCGCCGCCATCCTCTTCTGCGATCTCGAGGGCTTCACCACCGCCGCCGAGACCATCGACCCCGACCGCCTGCAGCCCCTGCTCCAGAGCTACTACACCCTGGTCGAAACGGCCGCCCGCGCCACCAGGGGCGTCGTCGCCGCCTTCAGCGGCGACGGCGTCATGGTCATCTTCGGCCTGCCCGAGCCCATGGCCGACGACCCGGCGCGCGCCATCCAATGCGGCAAGGCCCTCCTCCAGGCCACGCCCGCCTGGCAGGACGAGGCGGGGGCCGCCGGCCTCGGCCGCCTCCGCCTCCGCGTCGGCATCAATTACGGCCGCGTCCGCATCGGCCATGTCGGCGGCGGCGACCAGGTCCAGCTCACCGCCAACGGCGACGTCGTCAACGTGGCGTCCCGCCTCCAGGCCATGACCCGCGAAACCAAAACCGACATGCTCGTCGCCGCCACGGCGGTCGAGACGACGCGCGCCCAGCAGGGCGACGCCGCGACGGAGGGCCTGACCCCGCTGCCGCCGCTGCAGCTGCGCGGCCGCGCGACGCCGGTGGCGGTGTGGGCGTGGTCGGTGGGGTGAGGGGGGCGCCAACTTAACTCTGAGGTTGGCAGAATCCGATCAATCGGTCGCAACCGCACGCTGGCGGCTATCCTTCAGCGATGACCTCGATGTTGAACAAGCGACGGCAGCAATGGTCGCAGGACACCCTTCGTCATAAACAATTGATTTAACTGAATAATTTCTGATACCGATTCTAAGCGCTAGGAAGAATATGAACGCTTGCTGAGTTCCAAACTCTGCGGTCACGCAACATGGTAGTCTCTCATCAGATGGTGTATAATCTGTCCACTTAACCTTCTTGTCTTGCGTTCTGGATGGTTCCAGATTGCGCACA
>CAZGUW010000237.1:0-7783 GCA_964528705.1 uncultured Geminicoccaceae bacterium | reverse complement strand
ACCTCGCCAACAATCGACCGTCGGCGGACACTGCGACCGTTGCGGTGACCGCCACGGACGAGCTGACGACCAAGGCGCGCCAGGCCGTCGAGCGCCGGCTCGAGGCGCGGCTCGGGGCATGGCTGCGGGATCGCCTCGGGCCCCTGCTCGACCTGGAGGCGGCGTCGCGCAGCGAGGCACTCTCGGCCGCCGCCCGCGGCATCGCCTACCGGCTGGTGGAGGCCTTCGGCGCGCTCGACGCGGCCGAGGCGGCCGGACTCGTGCGCCAGCTCGATGGCGCCGACCGGAAGGCCGTCGCCCGGCTCGGGGTGCGGCTCGGCGTGCATCACATCTTTCTGCCGGCCCTGCTCAAGCCGGCGGCCCAGCAGGCGGCTGCCCTGCTCGTGGCATTGGCGAACGGGACCACTGCCTGGCAGCCGGCCGCCGGCCGGGTGGCGCTGCGCGGCGACGAGCTGCCGGCCGACGGCATGGCGCTGACGGCGCTCGGCTTTCGCCGGATCGGGCAGCTGGCGTTGCGCGTCGACATGGTCGAGCGGGTCGCGGCCCAGCTCCGGCGGCTGGCGCGGGGCGAGGCGCAGTTCTCGCTGCCGGGCGAGCTGATCAGCGCCACCGGGCTCGGCCGGGACGAGTTCATGGAGCTGCTGCCGGGCCTCGGGTTTCGCGCGACGGCGGCGGTCTCCGACGACGCGCCGCCGGGGGTGATCAACATTCGCCGGGCCAAGCCGCGACGCCGGCCGAGTGCTGCGCATCGCAAGGAGCGCGCCCAAGCCGGGCCGACCCAGTCGCCCTTTGCCGTGCTCGCCCGGCTCAAGGTCGCTGCCGGTGCCTGATGAGGGTGCCTGAGACGTGTCCCGGGCGATGACGGAAGGCGGGCTGCGCCTCGACAAGTGGCTGTTCCATGCCCGCTTCATCAAGCAGCGGGTGCTGGCGGTGGACCTGGTGCGCCGGCGGCGGATCCGGCTCAACGACCGGCTGGTGGAGAAAGTGCACAGCACGGTGCGGCCTGGCGACGTGATCACGCTGGTGGTGCCGTCCGGCGTCGCGGTGCTGAAGGTCGTGGCGCTCGGCGAGCGGCGCGGCCCGGCGCCGGAGGCGCAGATGCTCTACGAGAAGATCGCCTGAGTCACGCGGTACGCGGCCGGCGGGCGCCGAAGATGGCGCTGCCGACGCGGACATGGGTGGCGCCAAAGCGCACGGCGTCGGCGTAGTCGTCGCTCATGCCGATGCTGACCTGGGCAAGGCCGCACTGCCCGGCGAGCTTGGCGAGGAAGGCGGCGTGCAGCGCGATGTCCTCGTCGGCCGGCGGGATCGCCATGAGGCCCCGGACGTCGAGCCCATGGCTCTCGCGGCAGAGCCCGACGAAACCCTCTGTCTCCTCGGGCATGATTCCGGCCTTTTGCGGCTCCTTCCCGGTATTCACCTGAACAAGACAGCGCAACGTCTTGTCCTGCTTCTTCATTTCCTTCTCGAGGGCGGCGGCGAGCCGTGGCCGGTCGACGGTCTGGATGACGTCGAAGAGGGCGACGGCGTCCTTCGCCTTGTTGGTCTGGAGGGCACCGATCAGATGGAGCTCGACATCGGGGTAGCGGGCGCGGAGCGCCGGCCAGCGGCCCTGCGCCTCCTGCACGTAGTTCTCGCCGAAGATGCGCTGGCCGGACTCGAGCGCCGCCTCGATCCGTTCGACCGGCTGCGCCTTGCCGACCGCGATCAGCGTCACCGCCGCCGGATCGCGCCCGGCTTCGGCAGCCGCCTCGGCGATGCGGGCGCGCACGGCGGCCAGGTTGGCGGCCACGTCCACCGTGTCGTTCATAGCGCTGGGCCCCCTTGGTCCTGTCCGTGCATCGCTGCTACAGGTGCCGGCCGATGGCGACCAGTCAAGAGGTGTCCCGATGAGCATGGGCTTCGACGAGATACTCGCACCGCTCGGCGGGGAGACGTTCCTGCGCGACTATCTCGGCAAGCGCCCGGTGCATATCGAGGGCGGGGCGGAGAAGTTCCAGGAGGTGATGAGCTGGTCGGTGCTCAACCGCCTGCTCGGCATGAACACCATCTGGGACGCCGAGCGGCTGGTCATGGTGCTGGACAAGGAGGAGGTGCCGCCCGCGGCGTTCCTCGGCCGGGACATGGCGGTGAGTGGCCGGCCGGCCGTCGATGCGGCCAAGGTCAAGCAGTACATCAAGCAGGGCGCCACGCTCGTGCTGAACGACATCGACCAGCTGACGCCGGAGCTCAGCGCCTTCGCCCGGACGATGGAAACGGCGCTGGGCGGCAAGGTGCAGGGCAATCTCTACCAGTCCTCGAAGCGTCGCCAGGGCTTCAACGTCCACTACGACACCCACGACGTCTTTGCCGTGCATTGCGAGGGCGAGAAGGTCTGGCCGGTGTTCGAGGGGCGGGCCGAGGACCCGATCGCGCACCCGATCTTCAAGACGGTGCCGCAGGAGCAGCACGAGAAGGCCAAGGGCAAGCTCTGGAAGGAGGTCCGGCTGAAGCCCGGCGACATCCTCTATCTGCCGCGCGGGCAGTATCACTACGCCCTCGCCGATGACGGCGGCTGCATCCACATCGCCTTCGGCGTCACCTACCCGATCGGCATCGACGTGGTGAGCTATCTCTTCGAGCGGATGATCGCGGACCCGCTCTGCCGCCGCAACCTGCCGCGCGGCGACGCCGCAGCGCTGGCGGCGCATCTCGGCACGCTCGGCACGCGCATCGGCGAGGTGCTGGCCGAGCCGCAGACCGTGGCCGACATCAAGGCGTTCCAGGCGGGCTACCGCTACCAGCGCGAGAGTTTCGACTTCCCCGGGCTGCTCGATCCCGCCGACCTCGCCTACGTGGTCAAGGCGACGGGGGTGCGGCTGATCGAGCAGCAGGGGCGCTTCGGCCTGGTCAAGGAGGGCAGCCGGCAGGCCGTGGGGGTGCCGGGCGAGGTCGCCGGCATGGTTCAGTGGGTGCTCGCGCGACCGGGCTTCAGCCGGGGCGAGCTGGACCAGGCCTTCCCGGCGGCCGGCAAGGCGGCGCTCGACAAGTTCATCGCCGACATGGAGCGCATGGCGCTGATCGCGGTCGCGGGCTGAGGGCCGGGGCGCTTGGTCGATGTCTTCTTCTGGGTCCAGCATCTCCTCGGCATCGGCCATCTCACCCGCGCCGCGACCCTGGTCCGGGCGATGCGCCGGCGCGGGCTCGAGGTCACGCTCGCCTGCGGCGGGCCGCCGGTCCCGGCCCTCGACCTCGCCGGCGGCGAGTTCCTGCAGCTCGAGCCCGTGCACTGCCGGGCCGGTGATTTCTCCACGCTGCTGAACGCCGCCGGCGAGCCCGTCGACGACGCGTTCAAGGAACAGCGCGCCCGGATGCTGGTCGAGGCCTTCGAGGCACGCCGCCCGCGCCTCCTCTTGCTCGAGATGTTTCCCTTCGGCCGGCGCCAGATGCGCTTCGAGCTGGAGCCGCTGCTCGAAGTGGCGCGGGCGTGCGTTCCCCGGCCACCGATCGTGAGCTCGGTGCGCGACATCCTCGTGCAGAAGAAGAGGCCCGAGCGGGAAGCCGAGATGCTGGCCCGGGCGCTGACCTTCGATGCGGTGCTGGCACACGGCGACCCGGCGCTCGTGCCGTTCAGCGCCACCTTCCCGGCGAGTGCGGGGCTCGGCGAGCGGCTGGTCGAAACGGGCTACGTCGTGGACCCCGCACTGCCCGACGACGACCGGGCCACTGACGGGGCCGGCGAGATCGTCGTCTCGGCCGGGGGCGGGCGGGTCGGCGAGCGTCTGCTCGAGACGGCCATCGAGGCGAGCGATCTGGCGCGGGGCGGGCCGGCCTGGCGCGTCCTGGTCGGCTGGCAGGTGCCGGAGGCCGAGTTCGGGGCGATTGCCCGGCGGGCCCGGCCGGGGCTGGTGATCGAGCGGGCCCGCCCTGACTTTCGCGCGCTGCTCGGCCGCTGCGCGCTGTCGGTGAGCCAGGGCGGCTACAACACCGTGGTCGAGGTGCTGGCCGCCGGCTGCCGTGCGGTGGTCGTCCCTTATGCGGAGGACGGCGAAACCGAGCAGACGCAGCGCTGCGACCTGCTCGCCGGGCGCGGGCTGCTGCATCCGCTCCCGGCGGGGCAGCTCGACCCGTACGGGCTCGCCCGGCTGGTCGCCGAGGTGCTGGCCGGTCCGGCGCCGCCCGGGCCACCGCCTCGAATGGACGGTGCGGATGTCACGGCCCGGTTGCTTCGGCGGCTGGCCTGTCCCACGGACAGGTGAGAACGGCCTAAACGCCTGCAATACCGGCTTGTTGCAGGCTCGACACAGTGAAACCCCAATGGCGGATGTCGCTATGGCTTCGGCTTGCGCCGTGCTCGACCCAATGAATAACACGGGGTCCGGATGACGGGGCGCCTTCAGCGTCCCATCCGCGGAGCCGATCGGCGGCGCCGCCTGATGAACCCGAAGGCGATCCCACTTTGGGGTGACGAGGAGACAAAAAAGATGAACTTGCGTACCGCTTTGCTGGGCACGACCGCCGTTGTTGGCGCCGCTGCCCTCGCCGTCCCGTCGACCGCCTCCGCGTTCGACGTCAACATCAACGGCTTCATGAACTTCAACGCGACCATGGGCGACGCCAGCGAGGCCCTTGGTCGGAGCGCTTCCAGCTTCGATTTCGTCACCGACACGGAAATCCACGTCCAAGGCGTGCAGACCGACGACGAGACCGGTATCCGCTACGGCATGACGGTCGAGTTCGAGACCGACTCGGTGACCAGCGCCAACAACCCGATCGACGAGAACTGGATCTTCATCGACGGCTCGTTCGGCGGCATCCGCCTCGGTAACGAGGACGGCGTGGTCGACAACTCGAAGCTCGGCGCCTACACGATCGCCGCCGGTACCGGCGGTATCGACGGTCAGGGTGTCGTCGGCTCGGTGAAGTTCGCGCCGGTCAACTCCAGCGACAGCACCAAGGCCCGCTACTACTCCCCGACCTTCGCCGGCTTCTCGGTGGGCGTCAGCTACACGCCGAACTTCAACGACGAAGGCAACAACGTCGCCCAGACCAACAACGGTCAGAGCGCGTTCGACGACTGGATCGAGGGTGGTCTGGTCTACAGCAACAGCTTCGGCGGCCTCGACCTGCTCGCCTCGGTCGTCGCCAGCACGGCCAACGGCAACAACGGCAACGACGACTACCAGGCCGGTAACATCGGTGCCGTGATCGGCCTTTGGGGCTTCGAGGTTGCCGGTAGCTACTGGGTCGAGAAGGACGCCCCCGGTGGCGGCTCGAACCGTAACGGTGGCACGCTCGGCGCCGCGGCGAGCTTCGGCCCGGCCGATCTCTCGGTCACCTACGCCAAGGTCACCAATGGTGGTGGCGGCGTTGGCGAAGGCGACAACGTCGTGCTCAGCGCCAGCATGGGTCTGCTCCCCGGCATGGCCCTGCAGGGTGACGTGTCGTGGTTCGACCGCGATGCCGGCGGTGACGACGACGGTGTGACCGGCGTCGCCCGCGTCCGGGTGGCTTTCTGATCGGCCGCACCGACCTGACTTAGCGGAACGGCGGGCTTCGGCCCGCCGTTTTGCCATTTTCTGCCCGTCCGGTAAGGCGTGTCGCCAACGGCTTTGGCCGCCGGGCGGGTCTGCAACAGGTGCGTCCAATCGGGCGCGCTCTTTCGTGAAATGGTTGCGTCGGGGGGCGGCGAAGCCATATTATCGCCTTGGTTGCTGGTGCGACCGGAGTTGAAGATGCGACTGCTGCCAGCCTTCCTGCCGATCCTGGCTTTCACTGCGCTCGTCGGGCTTGCTGCCGGCGGGCCGGCTGCTGCCATGGAACTGGTGCCGGGCGGTTATGGCGTGGCCGGCACCGATGCGTCGCTGGATGGCTCCGGCAGTGACGAAAGCATGGGCACGACCGGATCGGTCGCCGGCCTGACCTTCGATTTCACGCCGCGCGCCATCGGCTCGCTGATCAATCCGTCCACGGTCGATCCGTCGGCCGAGCCGGCCGGGCAGCCGCTGTCGCTCACGCTCGGCGTGCAGAACCGCTATGCGGAGGGGCTGCGCCTGGGCTCCGTCGGACTGGTCGAGCCCTCGACCGACACCACCCACGGCCTGGCGCTGGGCGGTGCCTTCGGCATCAGCGACTGGCAGCTCACCGGCAGCTACGGGCGGACCAACCTGATGGGCGAGGCGGCGGATGTCTTTGCCGCCGGTGTCGGCTACGGCCCGATGAGCGCCCGGCTCGTCTACGGCCATGTGCCGCGCACCACCGGGCCGTCGGGCGACGTGCTGATGTTCAGCACCGATCTGGCGGCGATGTCGTGGCTGACCCTCGAGGGCGACGTCGCGGTCAGCGACAGCCTGGCGAACGAGCCCCTCACTGTGGGCCGGGTGGGGCTCCGCCTGAACTTCTGACCCCGCTGGCGCTACGTGGTCGATCGCTCTCCTGCAGGCGGGTCTGGCTTTGTCGGTCGGGCGTGCTATGACGTCCGGACACGGCGTCGATGCGCGTTGATACGATGGAAACCCGCAAGTCCATGACCCAGAAATCCGTGGCCTCGCGAGGCCGTTGGCTGATGTTAGCGGCGGTCCTCGCCGTCACCGCCTGCGAGGGCATCGAGTCGGAGCCGGCGCCGCCGTCGCAGGCCGGCGATTCCCGGGACTGGAGCTTTCGTGAGGATTTCGGCACCATCACCGGTGACGGCGGCCCGCTCATCTCGTTCAGCACCGATCGCGCCCGCGGCCCGAACGAGGGCGTCGGTGGCGGGATCGGGGTCAACGCCTTCCTCTGGGAGGCGACGCTCGACACCATCAACTTCATGCCGCTGGCCTCGGCCGACCCCTTTGGCGGGCTGATCATCACCGACTGGTTCCAGCCGGCGACCACGCCCGGTGAACGGGTCAAGCTGCACGTGCAGATCCGCGATGCGGCGCTGCGGGCCGATTCGGTGAGCGTGTCGGTCTTTCGCCAGCAGCGCGATGACACCGGCGACTGGCTCGACGCGCCGGCCGACGCGACGACCTCGCGCGAGATCGAGGACCATATCCTCACCCGCGCCCGCGAGCTCCGCGTCGCCTCGACGGCGGGCTGACGTCCTTCACCAGCGCCCGAGAGGGCGTCGTTTCTTCCCCGACCACGAGGCCTTCGATGTCGCGCTACCCGTTTCGTGCCACCGAGCAGAAGTGGCAGCAGGTCTGGGACGAGCGGCGATCGTTCGAGGTCGAGATCGACCCGACGAAGCCGAAATACTACGTCCTCGAGATGTTTCCCTATCCCTCGGGGCGCATCCACATGGGGCACGTCCGCAACTACACCATGGGTGACGTCGTGGCGCGCGCCCGGCGGGCGCAGGGCTACAACGTCCTGCATCCGATGGGCTGGGACGCCTTCGGCCTGCCGGCCGAGAACGCCGCCATGCAGAAGGGCGTGCATCCGGGTGTCTGGACCTACGCCAACATCGCCGAGATGCGCAGCCAGTTCGGGCAGATGGGGCTGGCGCTCGACTGGTCGCGCGAGTTCGCGACCTGCGATGTCGACTACTACAAGCACGAGCAGGCGATGTTCCTCGACATGCTCGAGCGCGGCCTCGTCTATCGCAAGGAGAGCTGGGTCAACTGGGACCCGGTCGACCAGACGGTGCTCGCCAACGAGCAGGTAATCGACGGCCGGGGCTGGCGTTCCGGCGCCGAGATCGAGCGCCGCAAGCTCAACCAGTGGGTCTTCCGGATCACCGCCTTCGCCGACGAGCTGCTCGCCGCCATCGACGATCTGGAGCGCTGGCCGGACAAGGTCCGGCTGATGCAGACCAACTGGC
>CAZGUW010000236.1:0-7803 GCA_964528705.1 uncultured Geminicoccaceae bacterium | reverse complement strand
TGCGGCTTCACCGACCAGTATGCCGAGCTGCAGGAGATCTTTGAGCGCTATGGCGAGCGCGGGCTCGTCGTGCTCGGCGTGCCGTCGGACGACTTCAACCAGGAGTTGGATAGCGACGCGGCGGTGAAGGAGTTCTGCGACGTCGAGTTCGGCATCACCTTTCCGCTGACCACGGTGAGCCATGTGCGCGGCCCCGAGAGCCATCCGCTCTTTGCGCATTTCCGCGAGGTGCTGGGTGAGGGTGCCGGGCCGCGCTGGAACTTCAACAAGTACCTGATCGCGCCCACGGGCGAGGTGGTCGCTGCATGGCCGTCGGCGACGCGGCCCGGCGGTCCGGAGATCACCAGCGCCATCGAGCGCTACCTGCCCGCCTCCTGAGTTGCCGAGCCCTCGGCCAGGCTCTAAGAGCCGCCTCGAATACCCGCGAGGTCGAGGATGAGCACACGGCACCTGCGATGGCCGACCTGGCGCGGCCTGCGCCTTGGCTCCGGCCTCGTGCTGATGGCCTTCGCCACCACGCATCTCCTGAACCACGCCTTCGGCCTCGTCTCGTTCGAGGCGATGGATCCGGCGCGCGAATGGCTCGGCTTCTGGCATCGCCCCGAGTTCTGGCCGATCCTGCTCGCCGCCTTCGTCGTGCACATCCTGGCCGCCTTGTGGTCGCTCTATGAGCGCCGCGGCCTCAGGATGGCGCCCTGGCAGTACCTGCAGATCGCCTCGGGCGTGCTGATCCCTTTCTTCCTCGCCCTGCACTACATGGGCAGCCGGGGCATCTTCCAGGCCCTCGGCGCACCCATCGGCTACGAGTTCGAGCTCTTCGTCATCTGGCCCACCTATGCCTGGCAGCAATCGATCCTCATCGTCCTGGTCTGGCTGCACGGCTGCATCGGCCTGCACTACTGGCTCCGCCTGCACGGCTGGTACCGAAGGATCGTCGGCCCGCTGCTCGCTCTGGCCGTGCTCGTGCCGACCCTCTCGCTCGCCGGCTTCATCAGCGCCGCCCGCGAGTTCCACGCCAAAGCGGCAGCCGAGCCGGAATGGCTGGCAGGCCTCGCCAGGGCCGAGCGCTGGCCCATGGACGAGGCGGAGCTGGCTTTCGTCTACCAGGGCGAGAAGCTGATCATCGGCGTCTTTCTCGGTCTCGTCCTCCTGGCGCTCGCCGCGCGCTCGGCCCGCGCCTTCTGGCGCGAGCGGCGCAACAGCTTTGCCGTCACCTATGAGGGCGGGCGGCGGGTGCGGGCCCAGCGCGGCACCAGCCTGCTCGAGGTCAGCCGCCTCGCCGGCATCCCGCACGCCTCGGTCTGCGGCGGGCGCGGGCGCTGCTCCACCTGCCGGGTGCGCATCACGTCCGGCACCGAAACCCTGCCGCCGCCGGCACCGGCCGAGGAACGCGTGCTGCAGCGGCTGGGCGCCGCACCCGACGTGCGGCTCGCCTGCCAGACCCGGCCCAGGGGCGACGTGACGCTGGCTCTCCTGATGCCGGCCGAGGCGACCTCGCGCGAGGCGCTCCGGCCGATGAACCCGGGCCATGGCATCGAGCGCGAGATCGCCGTGCTCTTCGCCGACCTCCGCAGCTTCACCCGCCTCAGCGAGGGCCGCCTGCCGTTCGACGTGGTCCACCTGCTCAATCGCTACTTCAAGACCATGGGGGCGGCGATCGACGATGCCGGCGGGCATGTCGACAAGTTCATCGGCGACGGCATCATGGCGCTCTTCGGCCTCGACCCCGACGCCGAGAGCGCCGCCCGCCAGGCGCTCAGGGCGGCCCGGGCGATGGGTGCCGCCCTCGACGGGCTGAACCACGAGTTCCGAAGCGAGCTGCCGCAACCGCTGCGCATGGTGATCGGTGTGCATCTCGGCACCACCATCGTCGGCGAGCTCGGCTACGGCCGGAGCACGAGCCTCACCGCCATCGGCGATGCCGTCAACGTCGCGAGTCGTCTCGAAGGCGTCGCCAAGGAGCAGGACATGGCCTTCGTCATCTCCGCCGACCTGCTCGAGCGGGCCGGCGTCGCGGCCGATGGGGCGGACGTTGCGGCCGAGCGGCGGGACGTCACCCTGCGCGGCCGGGCCGAGCCTTTGCATGTGGTGCTGTTCGCCACGCCGGGCGATCTCCCCGACCTCCCCGCCGACACGTCGCCGCGCTCGCTCGTGACGCGCCTCTTCGGCCGTGCGCCGGCGGTGCCCGCCGGCTGAGCCACGGGCCGAACCTTGTCCCTCGTGGCGGATCGGGCCATGCTCGACGCGCAAGGCAGGAAGGCGGCAGCGATGGGTCAGGGGATGCTGGAAGATGCGCAGAAACGGCGTTCGGGCGACCGCTCGTCCTTACGGCTCCTGCCCGTCCTCGGCCTCGTTGCGATCCTCCTCCTCCATCTGGTTGCCACCCCGGCCGGGGCGCAGCCGGTCCCGGGCAGCCAGGCGGACGGCGCCGCGGTGGGCACGGCCCTCGAGACGCCGGATGGCGACCTCTCGCCCGCGGCGGCGGCAGCGCTCGTCGCCCGGCTGAGCGACCAGGAGGTGCGCTCGCTGCTCCTGGAGCGGCTGGCCGTCGCCACGCCGGTGGTCGACGAAGGCTCCGGCGGCACGGCCGGCATGATCGGGTCGCTGACGGACCGGTCGGCCGTGGTGCGCGAGCGCGTGGGCGAGCTGCTCGCCGCCGTCGACGACGTCCCCCGCGCCTTCGCCACCGCCTGGCAACGGCTGCACGACGGCCGCTCCGCCGGGACGCTCCTGCTGGTCATCGCCGGCTGCGTCCTGACCGTCATCGTCGCCATGCTGGCCGAGGCCCTGGTGCGTCGCCGGCTTGCCGGCGCGCGCGCCCGGCTGGTGGCCTCGGAGGCCGAGACCCAGGACCTGCTAACCCGCAGCCTGCACCTGCTGGGTCTCCTGGCGCTCGATCTCCTGGGGCTCGTGGTCTTCGCCCTGGTCGCCCTCGTGGCGCTCCTCGCCTTCACCGAGTCGCACGGCCCGACCCGGGCCACGGCATTCGGCCTGCTCGGTGCGCTCGTCGCGTTCAGGGCTCTCGTGATGGCCTCGCATTTCCTCCTCAATCCGGGCCACAGGCGGCACCGGATGAACGACATGTCCGATGCCGATGCCGCCTTCCTGCATCGCTGGATGAAGATCATCGCGGCGATCGGCACGTTCGGCTTCGTCGGCTGCGCCATCCTGGCCCTCCTCGGCGAGCCGGGTGCCGAGCACGACCTGCTCCGGCAGGCGACCGGCCTGGCGCTGGTCGCATCCGTGATCTACGCGGCGATCCGGGGCCGGCAGGCGCTCACCTCGGCCATCCTCGTCTTCGATGTCTCGAGCCCGGTGCGCCGGATCATGGCGCGGTTGACGCCGACGCTCACGGTGGTCGCCGTGCTGCTGATCTTCCTGCTCTATGCGGTGTCCAGCCTGCTCGCCGTACCGCTGCCGCCGATCGCGGGCCTCGTCACCATCGCCATGCTGGTGCTGGTTCCCTATGTCGACGCCGTGCTCGAGCGCAGCGCGGTCTACCGCCGTCGCTACGGGGACGAGGCGGACGAGGGCGGCACGGTCGCCACCGTGATGATCCGCGCCGCGCGTCTGCTGCTCTGGATCGCGAGCTTCATGATCCTCGCCGAGGTCTGGTCGGTCGATCTGCGGGCCGCCGCCACGGCCGGTGTCGGGGACCGGATCAGCGACGCGCTCGTCGATATCGGCTTTGCCTGGTTCGTCGCCTATCTGGGCTGGGAGTTCGCCCGGATCGCCATCGACCGCCGGATCGCCAGCGAAGCCGGCCCGGAGTCGGCGGAGCCTGCCGAGCACGGCGACATGGGTGGCGCCGGAGCTTCCCGTCTTGCCACCCTCCTGCCGCTGGTCAAGCGCGCCATCCAGATCACCATCGGCGTGATCACGGTGATGATCACGCTCTCCGCCCTCGGCGTCGACATCGGGCCGCTCCTCGCCGGCGCCGGCGTGGTCGGCATCGCCGTCGGCTTCGGCGCCCAGACGCTGGTTCGCGACGTCGTCT
The DNA here is from genome assembly GCA_964528705.1 of uncultured Geminicoccaceae bacterium. Taxonomy (GTDB): domain Bacteria; phylum Pseudomonadota; class Alphaproteobacteria; order Geminicoccales; family Geminicoccaceae; genus SLRI01. The sequence continues at coordinate 3,806 of CAZGUW010000236.1, read as the reverse complement.
CCGGCGCCTTCTTCCTGCTCGATGACGCGTTTCGGGTCGGCGAATATGTCGATGTCGGCAGCGTCAAGGGCACGGTCGAGAAGATCTCGGTCCGCTCCTTCCGCCTGCGCCACCACCGCGGCCCCCTGCACACCGTGCCGTTCGGCGAGATCCGCCAGCTCACCAACTTCAGCCGCGACTGGGTCATCATGAAGCTCCAGTTCCGGGTACCGTTCGACACCGACCCGGATCAGGTGCGCAAGATCTTCAAGAAGATCGGTCAGGACCTGCTCGCCAACCCCGAGCTCGGCCCGGACTTCATCGAGCCCTTCAAGTCGCAGGGCGTCTTCACGCTCGACGACAGCGCCCTCGTCATCCGCGGCAAGTTCATGGCCAAGCCGGGCAAGCAGTTCGTCGCCCGCCGGGAGATCTACAACGCCGTCCAGCGTGCCTTCGCCGCCGCCGGCATCCGCTTCGCCGACCGTCGGGTCACCGTGCAGGTGGCCGACAGCGAGGGCATGACGGCGGAGGAACGGCAGCGCGTCGCCCAGGCGGCTGCCAGCGCCGTCCAGCCGGCCGCCGACCCGGCCGATCCCGCCATGGCGAAGAGCGCCTGAGCGTCAGCCGCCGGCGCTCGGCACGCTGCCGCCGCGTCGCGTGCGCCGGCCGACGGGCGAGGAGGCCCGGCTCGTCGTCCTGCTGCCCGATCCCTGGCCGCCCTCCATCGCCAGCAGGCGGCGCACCCGCTCCTCGGTCTTCGGATGCGTGCGGAAGAGGTTGTCGACGCCGCCCTTGATCAGCGGGTTGATGATGAACATGTGGGCGCTCGCCGGGTTGTGCTCGGCCGTCGGCATGACCCGGCCGCGCGCCAGCTGCTCGATCTTCATGAGCGCGTTGGCGAGCCAGCGGGGATGGCCGCAGATCGCCGCCCCGTCGCGGTCGGCCGAATACTCCCGCGTGCGCGAGATCGCCATCTGCACGAGCCCGGCCGCCATCGGTGCCAGGATCATGATGAGGATCATGGCGATCGGGTTCGGCCGGTTCTCGCCCCGGCCGCCGAAGAACATGGCGAAATTGGCAAGGAAGCCGATGGCGCCGGCGATGGTCGCGGCCACCGTCATGGTCAGCGTGTCGCGGTTCTTGATGTGGGCGAGCTCGTGCGCCATCACGCCCGCCAGCTCCTCGCGGCTCAGGCTGCGCAAGAGACCCGTGGTCGCCGCCACAGCCGCGTGGTCGGGGCTCCGCCCGGTGGCGAAGGCGTTGGGCTGGTCGGTCTCGATGACGTAGACCTGCGGCATCGGCAGCCCGGCCCGCTTCGCGAGATCCTCGACCAGGCCGTAATATTCCGGTGCGGAGGCGCGCGTCACCACCCGCGCATTATGCATGCGCAGCACCATGTTGGCCGAGTTCCAGTAGGCGAAGAAGTTCATGCCCAGCGCCAGCAGGAGCGCGATCAGCAGCCCGCCCTCGCCGCCGAGGATGAAGCCCACGGCGAGGAAGAGGCCGGTCATCGCCGCGAGCAGGATGCCGGTGCGCAATGCGTTCATCGTCGGTCTTTCGAGGCAGTCCCAACCGTTCTTGAAATGGGCCCGGCGCCGCGTCCTGCAAGCATGGCCGGTGCTGCGGTACTTGTGAGAGATGACCCAAGCGCGTTATCTGGCATCCGGTGAGCGTCCCGCCGGTGGCCGGACGAGCAACCCAGGGGGAAGGCGACCGACATGACATCGACGAGCCAGCCGCAGCGGCATGCTTCGACACCGGCCGACGACCTGCTCGGCGATGACGACCTGATGGATGCCGACGAGCCCGTCATCCCGCGCTCGATCGTCGATTCGAACGAGCCGGTGACCAGCGAGGAGGCGCTCGAGCTGCACCGGCGCGGCCGGCCCGGCAAGGTCGAGGTCACCCCGACCAAGCCGCTCGCCACCTCGCGCGATCTCTCCCTCGCCTACAGCCCGGGCGTCGCGGCACCCTGCCTCGCCATCCAGTCCGATCCGACCCGGGCCTACGAGTACACCGCCAAGGGCAATCTCGTGGCGGTCATCTCCAACGGCACCGCCGTGCTCGGGCTCGGCAACCTTGGCGCCCTCGGCTCGAAGCCGGTGATGGAGGGCAAGGCCGTCCTCTTCAAGCGCTTCGCCGACATCGACGGCATCGACCTCGAGGTCGACACCGAGGAGGTCGACGCCTTCATCGACTGCGTCAAGCTGCTCGGCCCCACCTTCGGCGGGATCAACCTCGAGGACATCAAGGCGCCGGAATGCTTCGTTATCGAGCAGCGCCTGCGCGAGCTCATGGACATCCCGGTCTTCCATGACGATCAGCACGGCACCGCCATCATCGCCGCCGCCGGGCTGATCAACGCCCTGGACCTGACCGGCCGCTCCATCGCCGACGCCCGCATGGTGATCAACGGTGCCGGCTCCGCCGGCATCGCCTGCGCCGAGCTCATCAAGGCGATGGGCATGCCGCACGACCACGTCACCATCTGCGACACCAAGGGCGTGATCTACCAGGGCCGCACCGAGGGCATGAACCAGTGGAAGTCGGCGCATGCCATCCCGACCGATGCCCGCACCCTGGCCGACGCGATGAAGGGTGCGGACGTCGTCATGGGCCTCTCCGCCAAGGGCGCCTTCACCAACGAGATGATCGCCTCGATGGCGCCGAACCCGATCATCTTCGCCATGGCCAACCCGGACCCCGAGATCACGCCCGAGGACGCCAAGGCGATCCGCGATGACGTCATCATCGCCACCGGGCGGAGCGACTACCCCAACCAGGTGAACAACGTCCTGGGCTTCCCCTACATCTTCAGAGGTGCCCTCGACGTCCGGGCGTCGACCATCAACGACGCCATGAAGATCGCCGCGGCCTACGCCATCGCGGCGCTCGCCCGGGAGGAGGTGCCGGAGGAGGTGACCGCCGCCTATCGCGGCCGCCGCTTGCGCTACGGCCCGGACTACATGATCCCGACCCCCTTCGACCCGAGGCTCATCACCCACGTGCCTGCGGCGGTCGCCAAGGCGGCCGTCGAGAGTGGCGTTGCCATGAAGCCGATTGTCGACTTCGAGCGCTACCGCCAGCAGCTGCGCTCGCGCCTCGACCCGACGGCGAGCCGCATGCAGCTCATCATCGACCGCGTGCGCGCCCATCCCAAGCGTGTCGTCTTCGCCGAGGGCGAGGAGGAGAAGGCGATCAGCGCCGCCCTCGCCTGGCGCAATGGCGGGCTCGGCCTGCCGATCCTGGTCGGCCGCGAGGAGCGGATCAGGGAGACCGCGAAGAGCATGGGCCAGAGCAGCCTCGAGGGCATCGAGATCCAGAACGCCCGGCTCAACCCGCACAACCGCCTCTATGCCGACTTCCTCTACGAGCGCCAGCATCGCAACGGGCTGCTCTTCCGCGACTGCCAGCGCCTGGTGAACCAGGACCGCAACGTCTTCGGCGCCTGCCTCGTCGCCTGCGGCCACGCCGACGCCATGGTGACCGGCCTGACCCGCCGCTACAACACGGTGATCAAGGACATCCGCCTCGTCATCAGCCCGCTGCCGAGAAAGCGGATGTTCGGCCTCTCCATCGTCATCGCAAGGGGCCGCACCGTCTTCATCGCCGACACCACGGTGCACGAGCTGCCCGAGCCCGAGGTCTGCGCCGACATCGCCATCCAGACGGCCGAGGTGGCGAGCAGCATGGGCTTCGTCCCGCGCGTCGCCTTCCTCTCCTTCGCCTCCTTCGGCAACCCGCGGATCAGCAAGGCGGCCCGGGTGCGCGACGCGGTCCGCGCCCTCGACGAGCGGCAGGTCGATTTCGAGTATGACGGCGAGATG
>CAZGUW010000235.1:0-7816 GCA_964528705.1 uncultured Geminicoccaceae bacterium | reverse complement strand
AGCAAGCTGGCGGAGCGGCTGGCCCCGCTGCGGCCGGACATCGTTGTCGGCACCGCCACGCTCGGCATCCCGATCGCCATAGAGACGAGCCGGGCGCTGGGCCTCGACCGCTATGTCATCCTGCAGAAATCACCGAAGCTGCATCTCGGCGACGCGCTGCAGCAGAAGATCACCTCGATCACCTCGAAGGGCGAGCAGCGGCTGCTGCTCGACCGCCGTGCCGTGCCACTGCTGGCCGGGCGCCGGGTGGTGCTGGTCGACGACGTGGTCGCCACCGGCTCCAGCCTCAAGGGCTCGATCGAGCTCGTCCGGGCAGCCGGGGCGGAGCTGGTCGGTGTCGGCGTCGTCCTCACCGAAGCCGGCGACTGGCGACCGGTGCTCGGCGCCGACGCGGACCTCGTCCACGGTCTCGCGCACATTCCGCAGTTCCGGCCCGGCCCGAATGGCTGGTGCCCGATCCCGGAAGACGGCTGAACGGCCTTACCCGGCGGCGTTCGGCTCGACGGACCTCGCCCGCGCCTCCCGACGCCGGAGGATCTCGTAGATCACGGCACCGAGGATGGTGAGCGCGATCATGATGACGCCGATGGCGTTCACAGCCGGGGTGAGGCCGAGGCGCACGCGCGTCGCGATGTTGAGGGTCAGCGTGTCCTCGATGCCGATGACGAAGAGAGTCGTGTTGTAGTTCTCGAAGGACTGGAGGAAGGCGAGCACGGCGCCGGAGAGCAGCGCCGGGCGGAGGAAGGGCAGCATCACCCGGCGCAGCATCAGGCCGTGGCTGGCGCCGAGGTCGAGGGCGGCCTCCTCCTGGGTGCGGTCGAAGCGCTCCAGCCGGGCGAGGAAGAGCAGCATGCAGTAGGCGGCGATGAAGGTGCTCTGGGCGATCACCGCGAGCCCGAGGCCGCCGCCCATGTCGAAGACGTAGCGCCAGAAGACCAGGGTCGAGATGCCGAGGATCACGCCCGGCGTGAGGATCGGTGAGACCATGACGCCGTAGAGGAAGGACTTAGCCCGGGTCCGGATGGTCTGGAGGAAGAGCGCACCGGCGAGGCCGACCGGGATCGAGACGAGGATGACGCCCAGGCCGATCAGCACCGAGCTCCAGATCGCCATGCCCATGCGCCCGTCCTGGAAGAGGCCGATGGCGCGACCGCGGCTGTCGAAGCCCCAGAACCAGTCGAGGGTGAAGCCCTGCCAGGGCAGCATGGTGGGAAAGCGGCTGTCGTTGAAGGCGGCGGCCACCATGAAGACCAGGGGCAGGAAGAGATAGGCGAAGAAGAGGGCGAGGTAGACGTAGACGAAGAGGTCGACCAGCCGTCTCGAGCTCATTTCGCCACGTCCGCAATGCCGACGCGGAAGACACGCATCATGACGAAAATGAAGATCACGCAGGAGACGAGCAGCGCGAAGGCGTAGGCGGCACCGCTGTTCCAGTCGCCGCCGTCGAAGAAGAGGCTGTAGATGACCTGGGTGAACCAGCGGGCATTCGTGCCGCCGGGCAGCGCCTCGAGCAGCTGCGGCACCGCCACGGTGCCGGCGGCGAGCATGAAGGTCATGATGCAGCCGACGGCGATGCCGGGCTTGGCGTGCGGGACGACGACGCGGGCATGGATGCGAGGCCAGGAGGTGCCGAGGTCGCGGGCCGCCTCGATCTGGTTCCGGTCGAGGCTCTCGATAGCGTTGTAGAGCGGAAAGACCATGAAGAGGATGTAGGCGTAGACCATGCCGACCATGACGGCCCCGACCCCGCCCATGTTGATCGGTGCGTCGGTGAGGCCGATGCCCATGAGCACCTGGTTCAAGAGGCCGTTGCGCGAGAGGATCAGGAACCAGGAGAAGGTGCGCAGGATCTCGTTGACCCAGAAGGGCACGACGAGGCCGAGGACCAGGAATGCCGCCGTCGGCCCCCGCGCCACCTGCGCCAGGTAGTAGGCGACCGGGTAGCAGACGAGGAGGGCGAGCACCGTCACCAGCGCCGCCGAGAAGATGGTGCGCAGGAAGATGCCGCGATGCGCATCATTGGCGAAGAGGGTGACGTAGTTGGCGAGGCTCCGGACATCGGCAGGCCCGCCCTGCTCCGGCACCGGCAGATGCGGGCGGAGCGACATGTCGACCATGAAGAGCTGCGGCAGGACGACGAGGAAGAGCACCCAGAGGATCACCGTGCCGAGCACGAGAGCGCCGGCCACGGCGCCGAGCCGGCGGAAGAGCTCAGCCATCGCCTGTCGCCGGCAGGAGGAGTGCGGCTTCCGGCGGAAAGCCGATGGCGGCGGGCGTCCCGGGCTGCAGTCGCGGCAGGCTGCCGTCATTGGCGAGCTGGGCCGTGACCTCGGCCCCGTCGCCCAGCCGGATGACGAGGCTGACGAAGGCCCCCTCGAAGTCGAGCCGCTCGACCGTGCCGGCGAGCCGGTTGCCCGGGGCGTCGCCATCGAGCAGGCGGCATCGTTCGGGGCGTACCACGAGCTGCGCCCGCGCGCCGGTTCCGAGACCGTGCGGGTTGCGGCCAGCGAGGTGACCGTGGGCGGTTTCGAGCATCGCTTCGTCGCCCGACGTCCCGGTGACCCGCCCGGCCAGCACATTGCTCTCGCCGACGAAGGTGGCGACGAAGGCGGAGGCCGGCTCGCGATAGATGGCATCAGCCGTGCCGACCTGCTCGATGCGCCCATGGCTCATGACGGCGATGCGGTCGCTCATGGTGAGCGCCTCGCCCTGGTCATGGGTGATGTAGACGAAGGTGACCCCGGTCTTCTGCTGGATGGTGCGAAGCTCCGCCCGCATCTTCTGCCGGAGCTTGAGGTCGAGGGCTGAGAGCGGTTCGTCGAGCAGCAGGACCGCGGGCTCCACTGCCAGGGCCCGGGCGATGGCGACCCGCTGGCGCTGGCCGCCGGAGAGGGCGGAGACGAGCTTCTCGCCCTGCCCCTCGAGCGCCACGAGCTCGAGCAGCTCGCCGGCGCGGCGCCGACGCTCGGCCCGGGCGACGCCCCGGGCCTCAAGGCCGAAGGCCACGTTCTCCCAGACCTTCATCAGCGGGAAGAGGGCGAGATTCTGGAAGATGAGCGCCGTCGGCCGGCGGTTCGGGCCGATGCCGGCCATGTCGGCGCCGCCGATGCGGATCACGCCGGCGGTCGGCTCGTTGAAGCCCGAGATCAGGCGGAGAATGGTGGTCTTGCCGCAGCCGGAGGGGCCGAGGAAGGAGAAGAACTCGCCTGCCTCGATATGCAGGTCCGCCTCGCGCACGGCGACGAAATCACCGAACGCCATGCTCACCCGCTCGAGGGTGACGCTCTGTCCCGCCAGCATCGGCTCCGGATCCGGCTGTGCGGCCCGGCCGGCGAGAAGCTCGCCGGCCGGGCGCGCGAACCTCAGGCCGAGAGGAAGCGGTCGCGGAACTCGTTGCGGGCCGCGACGAACCAGGTGGGCTCGGCCGGGTACCACCAGAGGTTCTCGATGGCGTTGCCCGGGTAAGCCGCGGCGAAGTTCGCCGCGTAGTCCTCGCCAGCGAGCTCGGCTGCACCTTCAGTGCAGGAGTTGTAGCCCGAGAGGCGCACGTGGATCGCCGCGTTCTCGGGCTTGTAGTACCAGTTCATCCAGGCATAGGCCTGCTCGATGTTCTCTGCCCCTGTCGGGATGCCCATCGAATCCATCCAGGTGAGGGCACCCTCCCTGGCCGCGAGGTAGGTGTAGCGGCCACCGGAATCGGTGCGCATCCGCATGGCCGGGCCGTCCCAGGTCTGGCCGATGGCGGCGCCGTTCTGCAGGAAGGCCGCCTCGGTCTCCTGGGCGTTGGACCAGAACTGGATGACCCGGTCCTTGCGCTCCACGGCGTAGGCGAGGCACTTCTCGTAGACCTCGCGCATCTTCGCCTCGTCGGCATAGGTGACGCGCATCTGCTCGGACGGCACCTCGCCGATCGCATCCAGATAGAGGCCGATGCCGAGCAGGGCCGAGTGGGCGCGGCAGGTGACGAGGCCCACCATCTCCGGCGTCCAGAGCGACCCGTAGCCGAGCTCGCCATAGGTCGCCGGCATGGCTTCGGTGTCGATGCAGAGCGATTCGGTGCCCCAGTTGAAGGGCGTGGTGTAGCGCTTGCCGTCCTGCACGGCACCGAGGCCCTCGGAGCTCGCCCACATCGAGGGGATGATGCCGGCGACGTCGATCCGGCTCTCGTCGAGCGGCTGCAGGAGCTGCTGCTCGTGCCAGACGGGGGTGTAGGTGATCGACGGCATGACGACGTCGAAGCCGGTGCCGCCCGAGGCCCGCAGTCGGTTCAGGACCTCGTCGTTGGAGCCGTAGGTGGCGAGGTTCAGCGTGATGCCGGTCTGGCTCTCGAAGGACTCGATCATCTCCGGATAGACGTAGTCGGACCAGCTGTAGAGGTTGAGCTCGCCCGACGACGAGAGGGCGCGCCGGCTGACGATCGCCGGGGCGGCGACGCCGGCGCCGATGGCGGTCGTCGCCTGCAGGAAGCGCCGGCGCCCGATGCCGGACGTGCTGCCGAAACGGGTCTTGCTGCTTGCGGTCATGATGCTCTCCATCCCTGATGACGCGCCGGCCGACTCTCTCGGCTATCGGCGTCGATCGCTGGCTGCTGGCAGATGAGCGCGGTCGTTAAGCCGACCTCGTGACGATCGCGTGACAGGCTATCAGAGCACGGTCAAAGCGGCCAGACCAGCAGGATCAGCGGCACCGCGACGACAGTCACGACGACCTCGAGCGGCAGGCCGAGGCGCCAGTAGTCGCCGAAGCGGAATCCTCCCGGACCCAGGATCAGCGTGTTGTTCTGGTGGCCGATGGGCGTGAGGAAAGCGCAGGAGGCGCCCACCGCGACAGCCATGAGGAAGCCGTCCGCGTCGACGCCGAGGCCGGCGGCCGTGCCGATGGCGATCGGGCACATCACCGCCGCGGTGGCCGCATTGTTCATGAAGTCCGAGAGGAACATGGTGACCACGAGGATCAGCACCAGCGCCACGACCGGCTGGCCCCGCGCCACGCTCTGGACCAGATAGCCGGCGAGCAGGTCGGCGGCGCCCGTCTCGGCCATGGCCCCGGCGACGGGGATGAGGGCGGCCAGCAGGACGATCACCGGCCAGTCGATCGCCTGGTAGACGCTGCGCGGCGGCACCACGTTGGTCAGCATGGCCGCCAGCACGCCACCCGCGAACGCGACCGCAGCCGGCAGGATGCCGAAGGTCACGAGGATGACCGCACCCGCCATGATCGCCGCCGCCGTGGCGGCGCTCTGCGCACTCGGCAGGCGGAGCGGGCGTTCGGCCAAGGGCACCAGGTTGAACTGGCTGGCGAAATCGCCGAGCGAGTCCGTCGCACCCTGCAGCAGGAGGACGTCGCCGACCCGCAATTGGAGATTGCGCAGCCGGCGCATGTTGCGCTCGCCGCGCCGCGACACGGCGAGCAGGTTGATGCCCCAGTGGCGGCGCAGATGCAGGTTCGTGGCCGAACGGCCGGCGATGGGCGAGGTGGGCAGGACGGCGAACTCCGCAAGGCGCGGCCCCTCCCCGTCATCGTTGCTGCGGCCCTCGCCCTCGGCCGGCGCCGGATCGCCCACGTCCTCGCCCCGAGAGCGCGTCTCCTCGAACTCGAGGTCGAGAGCGCTGAGCGCTTCCGCCAAAGGCTCCGGATTGGCCTCGATGACCAGCACATCGCCCGCCCGGACCTGCCGGTCGGGATCCGGGGCGACGAGGCGCACCTCGTTGCGGATCATGCCGAGCACCTGCGCGTCGGCGGCGTCGAGCTCCTTCTCGATCTCGCGGAGCGTCCGGCCGGCGGCCTTGCCGTTCTCCGCGACCCGGACCTCGGACAGGTAAGCGGCGATGTCGAAGCCCTCGGCCGAGCCGCGCTGCCGACGCGGCACGAGCCAGTGCCCGACGAGGAGGATGAAGGCGATGCCGGCGATGGCGACCGCCGCCCCCACCGGGGTGAAGTCGAACATCGAGAAGCCACCCTCGCCGAGCCGGGCACGGAAGCCGGCCACAATCAGGTTGGGGGGTGTGCCGATCAGCGTGGTCATGCCGCCCAGGATCGAGCCGAAAGCGAGCGGCATGAGCATCTGGCCGGGCTCGAGGCCGATCTTCTGAGCGCGCTGGATGGCGAGCGGCATGAGCAGGGCCAGCGCACCGACATTGTTCATGAACCCCGAGAGGCAGGCGGCAGTGACGGTCAGCACGGCCATGGTGGTGAAGCTGCCGGCATCATTCGGCAGCACGGCCCGGGCGAGCCGGTCGACCGCGCCCGATTCGTGCAGGCCGCGGCTCAGGACGAGCACGCAGGCAACGGTGATCACGGCGGGATGGCCGAAGCCCGAAAAGGCCTCGCCCGCCGGGACCAGGCCGAGAACGACGCAGGCTAGGAGGGCCGCCATGGCAACCATGTCGTGCCGCCAGCGGCCCCAGAGGAAGAGGACCATGCTTGCGATCACCACGGCGATGACGAGAGCCTGATCCAGTGTCACGAGCGTTGCGACTCCATCGCCGTTGACCCGACAACCGCAAGGCGGCCGGGCCGCCCGAGCCAACGCTCACCGGTTCGTGTCGCCGGCCGGGCTGGCCTCGTGACCTTCATGCCTCTATGTGCAACGGCTGCAGCGACCCGAGGTCGCCCACGGCATGGAGAGTTGGTACTATGATACGCATGAACGGGCTGCTTCCGCGGACGCTCGGCCTCGCCACCCTGGCCGCGACACTGGTCCTGCCCGGGATCCCGGGCCGTGCGGCGGACGAGCTGCCGCAGGCGGAGGTGGAGCGCATCGTGCGCGAGTACCTCCTGCGCGAGCCCGAGGTCATCATGCAGGCGATCGAGGAGCTGCAGCGCCGGCGCGACATGGCTGCCAGTGAGCAACAGCGCGAGCAGATCGTCGCCAATCGGCCGATGCTGGTGGCCGATCCGCGCGATCCGGCGATCGGCAACCCCGATGGCGACGTGACGCTGGTCGAATTCTTCGACTACCGTTGCGGCTATTGCCGGTCGATGGTCGACTCGCTGAACGAGCTCATCGAGACGGACTCCGAGCTGCGCGTCGTGATGAAGGAATTTCCGATCCTCGGCCCCGATTCGCTGCTCGCCGCCAAGGCCGCGCTCGCCGCCGACCGGCAGGGCGCCTATTCCGCCATGCACTTCGCCCTGATGGCCGAGGACCGGATCGATGACGCGACGATCCGCCGGCTCGCCGAGGCGAACGGTCTCGATGTCGACCAGCTCATGGCCGACATGGAGAGCGAGCCCGTGCGCGCCCACATCCAGGACAATATCCGCCTCGCCCAGACGCTCGGCATCAGCGGCACGCCGAGCTTCGTCGTCGGCGAGACGCTCCTGCCGGGTGCGGTGCCGCTCGCAGCCCTCAACGAGCATATCGACGCGGAACGGTCGGCAAGCGGCGGCTGAGCGCCCGCCACGCCGTGGAGGTCATCCGGGGTTGACCGGCGGCTGCTCAGCGCACGGTCAGCTTGAGCTCGATGCGGCGGTTCTGGCTCCGCGCCTCGGCGCTCGTGCCCGCCACCAGCGGCTGCGTGTCGGCGAAGCCGGCGGCGATCAGGCGATCCGCCGGCAGGCCCCAGTCGACAAGATACTCGGCGACCGAGCTGGCGCGCGCCGCTGCCAGCTCCCAGTTCGAGCGGAAGCGGCCGTTGCGGATCGGCAGGTCGTCGGTATGCCCGTCGATGCGCAACATCCAGGGCAGGTCGTCCGGCAGGGCATCGACCAGCTGCTTGAGCTCGAGCGCAATCTGGTTCAGCGCGGCTCGCCCCTCCGGCGTCAACTCCGCCTCGGCCGAGGGGAAGAGGAGCCCGGCAGTGAATGCCACGTT
>CAZGUW010000234.1:0-7867 GCA_964528705.1 uncultured Geminicoccaceae bacterium | reverse complement strand
CTGGAGGAGGCCGACTATAACGGCGAGCCGGTCGTCCTGCTGACCAACTCCGACTACACCAACATGTACAATGCATCGCTGGTGATGTCCGAGCAGCTCAAGGACATCGGCATCAATGCCGAGCTGAAGGTCGTCGACTGGCCGACCTCGCGGCAGGAACGTGACAACACCAACGCCTGGAACATGTTCTTCACCGGCTTCGGCACCGGCCCGTCGATCGGCCCGCAGGGGGCGGTCGTCGATCTCGTGCCGCCCGCCAACCTGTCGCGGGCGCCCGAAGATCCGGAGCTGGACGATGCGTGGTCGCGCATGCAGCTCGAGGAGACGGCCGAAGGTCGCAAGGCCGCCTTCAATGATGTGCAAACCATCTTCTACGATGACGTCTATGCCATCGTGATGGGCGACATCCAGAAGGTCCAGGGCGTGCGCAGCAACGTGGACGGCTTCGTGCCGTTCCGCATTCCGCGCCTCTGGAACGTCTGGTTCGAAGGCTGAGGCAGACTGAGAGGCTGAGGCAGACCAGGGAGCCGGCGGCATGATCCGTTTCATCGCCGGCCGCCTCGTCAGCGCCATACCGGTCATGCTGCTGGTGACGCTGATCTCGTTCCTCTTGATGAAGCTGGTCCCGGGAGACCCGGCGATGATCATCGCCGGGCTCTCGGCCACGCCGGCCGAGGTCGAGCACATCCGCCAGCAGCTCGGCCTCGACAAGCCGTTCCTGACGCAGCTCCTGACCTGGTACGGCAATCTCCTGCAGGGCGATCTGGGGCAGAGCCTGCTACTCGGCCGGGGGGTCACCACCTCGATCCTCGAGCGCCTGCCGGTCACCCTCTCGATCTCGTTTTACGCCCTCTTCCTGACCTTGCTCGCCGCACTCACCAGCGGCACGCTGGCGGCCCTTCGCCAGAACACCTGGATCGACCAGATCCTGATGAGCGTTGCCCTGATCGGCGTCTCCCTGCCGAACTTCTGGCTCGGGCTGATGCTGATCATCCTCTTCGCCGTCTGGCTCGGCTGGCTGCCGTCGGGCGGCTACGTGCCCTTCCTCGAGGACCCCTGGGGCTGGCTCGCCGCCGCCACGCTGCCGGCCGTCTCGCTCGCCATGCTGCAGATGGGCCTGCTCGCCCGCATCACCCGGGCGACCATGCTCGAGGTGCTGCGGCAGGATTACATCCGCACGGCCAAGGCGAAGGGCATGCCGCCCTGGATCGTGGTCGGCAAGCACGCCTTCAAGAACGTGATGATCCCGGTCGTCACGGTCACCGGCATCATCTTCAGCCTGCTGCTGGGCGGCTCGGTTGTGATCGAGACGGTCTACTCGATCCCGGGCGTGGGCCGGCTGATGGCCTCGGCCATCCTCCGGCGCGATTACCCGGTGATCCAGGGAGGAATGCTTTTCGTCGCCGCCATGCTGCTCATCGTCAATCTCGTGGTCGACGTGCTCTACGCCTGGTTCGACCCGCGTGTCCGGTATGGCCGCGATGGCGACTGAGGCCGCAACCCTGGCCCGGGACGAGGGCTGGCTGGCCCGGCTGCGGCGCAACCGCGTGCTGCGCCGGCTCCGCCACCACAAGCTCTTCATCACCGGCACGGCGCTCTTCGCGATCGTCCTTTTCATGGCGGTCTTCGCACCGCTGATCGCCCCCCTGCCGCCCGACGAAATCCAGTTCCGTCACCGCTTCGAGCCGCCCTCGCTCGAGTTCCCCATGGGCACCGACAATTTCGGCCGCGACCTGCTCTCGCGCGTCGTCTACGGCGCGCGCCTGTCGCTCGAGATCGGCTTCACCGTGGTGCTGCTGACCGGCATCTTCGGCACCGCCATCGGCGCCGCCGCCGGCTACTTCCGCAGGCTGGACAACCCGCTGATGCGGATCATGGACGCGCTGATGGCGTTCCCGGCCATCCTGCTCGCGGTCGCCATCGCCGCTGCGCTCGGCGCCTCGGCGATCAACGCGGTGATCGCGCTTGCCGCCGTCTACACGCCGCGCACCGCCCGCATCGTCCGCGCCTCCGTCCTGGTGGTGCGCGAGATGGAGTACGTCCAGGCGGCGCGGGCCTGTGGTGCCACGAATTGGCGGATCATGCGGCGCCACATCCTCCCCAACTCGCTGGCGCCGCTGATCGTCCAGCTCACCTTCATCTTCGCCTATGCGGTGCTCGCCGAGGCGATCCTCTCCTTCCTCGGTGTCGGGCCGGAGCCGCCGACCCCGACCTGGGGCAACATCGTGGCCGAGGGCCGGCAGTACATCCGCGAGGCGCCCTGGATCACGCTCTTTCCGGGTCTCGCCATCGCCATGACGGTGCTCGGCCTCAATCTGCTCGGTGACGGGCTGCGCGACGCGCTCGATCCGCGCATGCGCGTGCAGCAGGGCTGAACAATTGGCACTACTCTCAGTACGCAATCTGCGCACCGAGTTCTCCGGCGACGATGGCACCTTTGCCGCGGTGGAGGACGTGAGCTTCGACCTCGAGGCCGGCGAGGTGATCGGCATCGTCGGCGAATCGGGCAGCGGCAAGAGTGTCACCGCCCTCTCGGTCCTGGGCCTCATCCCCGATCCGCCGGGACGGATCACGGCGGGCTCCATCCGCTTCGACGGCCAGGAGCTGATCGGCCTCCCCGAGCGGCGGATGCGGCGGATCCGGGGCGCCGACATCGCGATGATCTTCCAGGAGCCGATGACCTCGCTCAACCCGGTCTTCACCATCGGCGACCAGATCGTCGAGACCATCCGCTTCCATGAGGGTATCGGCCGCAAGGCGGCGCGCGACCGGGCGGTCGAGATGCTGGACCGCGTCGGCATCGCCCTGCCGGCGCAGCGCCTCGACGAGTATCCGCACCAGCTTTCGGGCGGCATGCGCCAGCGGGCGATGATCGCCATCGCCCTCTCGTGCAACCCGCGCCTCCTGCTCGCCGACGAGCCGACGACCGCGCTCGACGTCACCATCCAGGCGCAGATCCTCGACCTCCTGCGCGAGCTGCAGGAGGAGTTCCACATGGCCGTCGTGCTGATCACCCACGATCTCGGCGTCGTGGCGCAGCATGTCGACCGCGTCATGGTGATGTATGCCGGTCGGGTGGTCGAGGAAGCGTCGGTCATGGATGCCTTCGCCCGGCCGAGCCATCCCTACACGCAGGGGCTGCTCCGCAGCATTCCCTCGATCGACGAGGAACGCGACCGGCTCGATGCCATTCCCGGCATGGTGCCGAGCCCCTTCGCCCTGCCGCCGGGCTGCCGCTTCGCGCCGCGCTGCCCCCATGCGCAGGAGGCCTGCACGGCCGTCCACCCGCCGCTCATCGATGCCGGCGAGGCCCATCGGGCCGCCTGCATCCGACTGGTCGATTACGACCTCGACCGGCTGGCGGTCCCCACATGACGGCGCTCGTCGAGGCGAAGGGCCTCACCAAGCACTTCCCGATCCGCGGTCGCGGCCTCTTCGCCAAGCAGACGGGCGTGGTCCGCGCGGTGGACGGGGTCGACTTCGCCGTCGGCAAGGGCGAGACGCTCGGGCTCGTCGGCGAATCGGGCTGCGGCAAGACCACCACGGGACGGATGCTGGTGCGGCTGATCGAGCCCACCGCCGGCAGCGTGCTCTTCGAGGGTGCGCCGATCGAGGGGCTGGAGCCGGAGGCGATGAAGCCGATCCGGCGCGAGATGCAGATCATCTTCCAGGACCCTTATGGCTCGTTGAACCCGCGCATGAAGGTCGAGGAGATCGTCGCGGAGCCGCTCGAGATCCACGCCGTCGGCACCGCGGCGGAGCGCCGTGCCCGGGTCGCCGAGCTGCTTCGCACGGTCGGCCTCGCCGCCTACCAGGCGGAGCGCTTCCCGCACGAGTTCTCGGGCGGCCAGCGGCAGCGCATCGGCATCGCCCGGGCCCTGGCGCTGCAGCCCAAGCTCATGGTCTGCGACGAGCCGGTCTCCGCCCTCGACGTCTCGATCCAGGCGCAGGTGGTCAATCTCCTGCAGGACCTGCAGCAGCAGTTCGGCCTGACCTACCTCTTCATCAACCACGACCTCGGAGTCGTCCGGCACATCGCCGACCGGGTGGCGGTGATGTATCTCGGCCAGATCGTCGAGATCGCCCCCAAGCGCGACCTCTACCGCCGGCCGCAGCATCCCTACACCCAGGCCCTGCTGCAGGCGATCCCGGTCGCCGACCCGGCGCGGCGCCGGCGGGCGCACGCGATCCGCGGCGACGTGCCGAGCCCCGCCAACCCGCCGGCCGGCTGCCGCTTCCACACCCGCTGCCCGCATGTCATGGATGTCTGCCGCCGGGTCGAGCCGGAGCTGCTGGAAACCGCAGCCGGACACCGGGCCGCCTGCCACCTGCTGCACGAACCGACCAGCTGAGGAGAAGAACGTCGTGACCGCGCAATCCCGCATCGCCTGCCCGCTCGATTTCGACAAGGCCGGCCGGCAGGTGGGGCATCTCCGGCTGCCGCATTCCAGCAACATCTCCGCCTATGGCTGGATCGGCATCCCCATCGCGGTCTTCAAGAACGGCAGCGGCCCCACCGTCTATCTCGGTGGCGGCAATCACGGCGACGAGTACGAGGGCCAGATCTCCCTCGTCCGGCTGATCCAGGAGCTCGACCCGGGGCGCATCCAGGGCCGGCTGATCATCCTGCCGGCCACCAACCTGCCGGCGGCGATGAACCATAGCCGCTGCTCGCCGATCGACGGCGGCAACCTCAACCGCAGTTTCCCGGGCGAGGCCAACGCCCCGGACAACCGCCCGACCGCTGCCATCGCGCACTACGTCGAGGAGGTGCTCCTGCCGATGTGCGACGCGATGCTCGACATGCACTCGGGCGGCAAGACGCTGGACTACGTGCCGAGCGGCCTGATCCGTCGCGACGGGCCGGACGACCCGCTCTTCGCCCGGAAGCTCGAGGCGCTCAAGGCCTATGGCGCCCCGATCGGCTATGTCGTCGAGGGCGGCGGCATGCCGGCCGCCGGCGGCGGCATCGCGGCCGCCACCATCACCTGCGCCGCCGACCGCAAGGGTGTGCTGGGCATGGGCACGGAGCTGGGTGGCGCCGGCACGGTGACGCTCGACACGCTGGCTGTGGCGCGCCGCGGAATCGAGAACTTCCTGGCCTTCCTCGGCGTCATGGAGAAGCCCGCCACGGAGGCCCGCCCGCCCTCCAGGCTGCTCAAGGTGGCCGGGCCCGACTTCTACGTCCACGCACCCTGCCGCGGCGCCTTCGAGCCGGCCTTCCGCCTCGGCGACGAGGTCGAGGCCGGCCAGGTCTGCGGCTGGATCCACCAGATCGACGAACCGGACCAGCCGTCCCGCGAGGTGCGCTTCCAGCGGTCCGGCGTCGCCTTCTGCAAGCGGCCCATCACCGCCGTCGAGCGCGGCGACTGCCTCGCCCATCTCGGCATCGACTGGCAGGAGTGAGGGGGGTGGAGAAGGCGAGGTCACCGCTCTGGACGGATGTCGACTACGATGCGCCGGGCAAGCAGGTTGGCTTCCTGCACATGCCGCATTCGGTCACCCGCTCGGCCTACGGCACCATCCCCATCCCGCTCGCCGTCATCGCCAATGGCAGCGGCCCGACCGTGCTGCTCATGGCCGGCAACCATGGCGACGAGTACGAGGGCCAGGCCGCCTTGTGCGACTTCGTCCGCAAGGTCGATCCGGCCGAGGTGCAGGGCCGCATCATCGTGCTCACCGCCACCAACCTGCCGGCCGCCGTGGCCGGCACGCGCACCTCGCCGCTCGATGACGGCAACCTCAACCGCGCCTTCCCGGGCGATCCGACGAATGGACCCACCGGCAAGATCGCCCACTACCTCGACACCGTGCTCTTCCCGATGTGCGACGCGACGCACGACTTCCATTCGGGTGGCGCCTCGCTCGACTACCTGACGCTGGCGACCATGCGGCTTTCAGGCGACGCGGATCTCGACCGTCGGGCGCGGGCTGCCCTCGATGCCTTCGCCCCGCCGCTCGCCATGGTCTGGGCCTTCACCAACGAGCCGACGCTCTCCTCGGCCTGCGCCCTCTCGCACAAGCTCGTGGCACTCGGCGGCGAGTTCGGCGGCCGAGGTGCCGTCCGGCTCGAGGGTATCCGGGTCATCGAGGCGGGCATGCGCCGCTTCCTCGATCATCTGGGCGTCATGGAGGCGCCTGCCGACCTGCCGCCACCGCCGCGCCCGCGCTATGTCGAGGTGCCGGACCGCTCCTGGTACGTCTACGCGCCGGAGCGCGGGCTCTTTGTCCAGGCGGTCGATCTCGGCGCCGAAGTGAAGGCCGGCGATCTCGCCGGGCACGTCTACTTCCCCGAGGACCCGGGCCGGTCGCCGGTGCCGTGCCATTTCCGCCAGTCGGGCCTCGTGATCTGCCAGCGCACCATGGGCCGCGTCGAGCGCGGCGACTGCGTCTTCCACCTCGCCCGCGACATCGACTGACCGTCGGCGCCGTTCACCCGCGCGGGCAGAGGTCGTTCGGGAACTCGACCAGGTTGTCGCGGGTGACGAGCCGAGCGAAGCCGCGCGGCAGGATGCAGTGGCTGCCCTGGTTCTGCGCGCAGGTGTTGAGATCGAAGCCGAGCGAGAGCAGCGATGCGAGTGCGTCGCCCTCGGGCTCGGTCAGCCGGTTGCCGAGCTGGCGCGCGGTACGCCCGACGACCAGCGTATCGACGCAGAAGCTCGCCTCGTTGCGGTCGAGCTCCACCTGGTTGTGCGAGAGATCGACATCCTCGAAGCCGTACACCGCGACCGCTGCCAGCACCGGCCGCTCGCGGCCCATGGCGAACTGGCGCTCGAGCGCCATCTGGTTGCCCTGCACCAGCACCCGCCCTTGTGCCAGCACCCTGAGCTCGTCGGCCATACCGATCACCTGGAGCGGCGCCTCGATGCCGTTCGACGCGGCCTCGATCAGCTTCGGGGCGAGGCCATGCAGCCGCTCGATGCAAAGCAGCACGATCGACGCCATGTCGCGGGCATCGAGGTCGTTCGGGCCGACGCCCCGGGCCGTGCCGAAGCGGCTGATCAGCGTGTTGCCCTGGACGCGCATGTCGCCTTCGCCGATGACGAGCAGCGCATGCCCGCGCTCGGCCGTGACGACATTGCCCTCGACCACCAGCGCCGGATCGAAGCGATGCGGCCTCGCACCCGCCTGGTCGAGCGGCGGGCTGACGGCGGTGATCACGATGCCGCCGGTGATGGCACCCTCGTCTATCTCGGTGCGGCCATTGCCGAGGATGCGGTTCCGCCGGATCTCGATGGCCGTGCCGCGCGCGACGAAGATGCCGGCGGCATCGCGGGGCGCGTCCGTGGCGTTCCGCTCGATCAGATTGTCCTCGACGATGAGCCCGTCGACCGAATCGAGGGCGACGATGCCGCCGGCCGGCCCGCCGAGGAAGGTCTTTTCGCCCCGGCACATGACGATCTCGTTCGCCCGGATCAGCAGCCGGTCCGCCCGCTTGCCGACCTCGATGCCGCAGCCCAGCCCGTCGACCAGCCGGTTATTCCGAATGGCGATCTCGCCAGACGTCTCGTCGATCAGGACAGCGCTTGCCTGGAACCGTTCGACCGCGTTGCCCTCGATCTCCACCTCCCGGCTGCCGCCGAAGACGCCGATGCCCCCGCCCTCGAGCCGGTTTTCCGCCACTGTCAGGCGCCGCACCTTGTTCGCCGTCAGGGCGAGGGCGCCGTCGCTGCCCTCGAAGCGGCAGCGAAGCGCGAATCCGTCGCTCATCCCCTCGAAGCCCACGGCACCCCGCTCGGCACCGCCCAGCACCACGACCTCCTCGATGCCGGTGGCATCCGCCGCAAAGCGCAGCCCGGCGCCGCGCACGATCAGCCGCGAGCGCGGGAAGCAGCCGACGATCCGCGTGTTGGGCCGGTCGATCACG
>CAZGUW010000233.1:2238-7900 GCA_964528705.1 uncultured Geminicoccaceae bacterium | reverse complement strand
GGTGGCGGTGCGGTCGTGGTCAACGGCGGCTCAGCCCGGCACGTACTCGTTGGTGAAGAGCACGTCCGGCTCGATGTCGGTCTCGAGCTCCATGTACTCCTTCATCAGCTCCAGCGTGCCGGCCCAATCCTCGAGCGCGAACTGGCCGAGCGGCATGCCCTCGCTGGCGGGGCTGGACATCAGGCCG
The DNA here is from genome assembly GCA_964528705.1 of uncultured Geminicoccaceae bacterium. Taxonomy (GTDB): domain Bacteria; phylum Pseudomonadota; class Alphaproteobacteria; order Geminicoccales; family Geminicoccaceae; genus SLRI01. The sequence goes on along the minus strand of CAZGUW010000233.1, from coordinate 7,713 downwards.
AAGCCGACCTCGAGCTGCTCCATCGAGAGGTCGGGATCGAGGTCCGGCTTGACCTTGAGGCCCGCCTCGATGGCCGCGGCCGGTTCGGCGAGCGCTGCCTCGAAGCTCCTGACCGTGGCAGCCACGAAGCGGCGGACGAGGTCGGGGTTCTCCTCGATCGTGTCGGTATGGGTGAAGATGGTGAGGCCGACCGTGTTGGTGCCGTTGGCGGCATAGCCGAAATCGACCAGATCCACGCCCTCCCGGGGCAGGGTCAGGGACTGGTTGTCGAGCCCGGCCATCAGGCCCTCGGCCTGGCCCTCCATGACCGCCACCATCTTGCCGGCACCCTCGACGCGGAGGATCCTGACCTCGTCGATGTCGACGTCGTTGCGGGCGAAGAGGGCCGGCAGGAGCTGCAGCCCGGCCTCGCCGGGGGCCGAGGCGATGGTCATGCCCTCGACCTCCTTCAGCGTGGTGATGCCGGTGTCGGCGCGCACGGAGAGCGAGTAGGGCGAGGAGTTGGTGACCGCCATGACCGCCTTGACGGGGGCACCCCGGGCGACGCCGGCGGTGACGCTGCCGCCGTCGGCGAGGCCGAACATGTCGCCGCCGGCACCCACGGTCTGCACGGCGCGCACCGAGCCCTGGCCCTCGCCGATGGTGAGGTCGATGCCCTCGTCCGTGTAGTAGCCGCGCTCGAGGCCGAGATAGAAGGGCGTGTGGAAGCCGTACATCAGCCAGTTGAGGCGGAAGGTCACCTCGTCATTGGCGGCCGCGGGCGGCGTGCCCATGGTGGCGAAGGCCAGCATCGTGCCGGCGGCGAGGGTGCCAAGGGTTCGCTTGAGGAGCATCGAAGCCTCCGTTTGGACCGTATCGGTCAGGTTGCCGCCAGGGTCGGCCCCTCGGCAGCGCGGCGGGACACGTGCCAGGGGATGGTGAGCCGCTCGACCAGCTCGACCGCACCGTAGAGCAGGAGGCCCATCAGGCTGAGGACGAGGATCGCGGCGAAGACGCCGGGCGTGTCGAAGCGGTTGGTGTAGTCGACGAGGAGATATCCCAGGCCCCGGTCGGAGGAGACGAACTCGGCGACCACGGCGGCCGTGGCGGCAAGGGCGGCCGCGACCTTGATGCCGGTGAAGAGCGTCGGCAGGGCATGCGGCACCTGCACCTTCCAGAACATCCGCCAGGCGCTGGCCCCGGTGACGCGGGCGAGGTCCATGATCTCGGGATCGACCGAGCGGAAGGCCTGCACCGCCGAGATGACCACCGGGAAGAAGGAGAGGAGGAAGACGATCAGCACCTTCGAGGTCAGGCCGTAGCCGAACCAGATCATGAAGAGCGGCGCCACGGCGATCTTCGGGATGATCTGCAGGAAGACGATCTGCGGGTAGACCATCGATTCGAAGAGGCGGGAGACGGCGAACGAGAGTGCCAGGGCGATGCCGATGACCACCGCGAAGGCGAAGCCGATGAGCATGGGCTGCGCCGTGTACCAGGCCGCCCCGGCGATCGTCCCGGCCTTCGCGACGAGCGTGTAGAGGACGGTCGATGGCGGCGGCAGGATGTAGGGCTTGAGCTCGAGGAGGTGGACGCAGGCCTCCCAGACGACGAGCAGGCTCACGAAGCTCAATATGGTCCGCCCGTGCGCCGCGATCGCTCCGAGCCAACCGGCCAGCGCCCCGGATGTGCCCGACCGCGTCGTCGCCACTCCAAGCCTCCCCTTGTTTCGTCAGTTGGCGCAAAGATTGACAGGCCGCCGCCGCGCTCACAAGCTAAATGCGTCCCGGCACACGGGAATTTCCCCTCGAGCTCCCATCAGACGGCTGGTCGTGCGCATGCAGGAATCGATGGACGAAACGCGCGCCGCCACCGGCATCGTGCTCGATGGCGTACGCAAGGTCTTCGGCGCCGGCGAGGAGGCGGTGGTCGCCGTCGACGGCGTCGATCTCGCCATTGCCGAGGGCGAGTTCGTCTCGATCGTCGGCCCTTCTGGCTGCGGCAAGTCCACTTTGCTTCGGATGATCGTCGGCCTGGCGCAGGCGACGGAGGGGTCGATCTCGGTGCTCGGCCGGCCGGTCCGGGGTGCGGTCACCGATTGCGGCGTCGTCTTCCAGCAGCCGATCCTGCTCGACTGGCGGACGGTGATCGACAACGTGCTCTTCAACATCGACATGCGCGGCCTCGACGTCGAGACCTACCGCCCGGCGGCGCAGGAACTGCTCGAGCTTGTCGGGCTCGCCGACTTCGCCACCAAGCGGCCTTACGAGCTCTCGGGCGGCATGAAGCAGCGGGCGGCCATCGCCCGCGCCCTCGTCCACAAGCCGCCGCTCCTCATGATGGACGAGCCCTTCGGCGCGCTCGATGCGCTCACCCGCGAGCAGATGCGACTCGACCTCGAGCGCATCTGGCTGGCGACCAAGAAGACCGTCCTCTTCATCACCCACTCGATCGACGAGGCCGTCCTGCTCTCCGACCGGGTGGTGGTGATGACGCCGCGGCCCGGCCGGCTCGAGACCATCCTCGACATCGAGTTGGAACGGCCACGCGGCATCGCGGCCCGCCGCGAGCCCGCCTTCACCGAGGCGGTCGACGCCATCACCGAGATCTTCCTCGCCCGCGGCGTGCTGCACAGGGACCCCACATGACCACGCTCGACCGTCTCGACCGCATCCTGGCGGAGCTCCGCCGGAACCTCGCCGCCATGCCCGAGGGCACGGTCGAGCAACTCGCCACCGCCGTGCTGGATTCGAGGCGGATCGCCCTCTACGGCGTCGGCCGCACCGGCATGGCGGTGCAGGGCTTCGCCATGCGCCTGGCGCATCTCGGCCTGGACGCCCATTTCGTCGGCCAGCTCGCCGCCCCGCCGGTCGGCCGGGGCGACCTCTTCATCGCCGCCCTGGCGCTCGGCCGCCTGCCCACCGGCGACGCGCTGCTCGCCACCGCCCGCAGCGCCGAGGCCAGGACCGCCGTCGTCACCACGGCACCGGACAAGGTCGAGGGCGCCGACCTCGTCCTCCACCTCCCCGGCCGCACCATGGCCGACCCGCCCTCCCCCGACCTGCCCCTCGGCAGCGGCTTCGAGCTGGCGCTTTCTTTGTATTTCGACCTGACGGTGGTGGAGCTGATGGAGCGGCTGGGTGTGGAGAACGCGGATTTGGCGAGAAGGCACGCGAATCTGCTTTGAGGTTGTCGGGACGAACAGGCCGGGGAAACCGAGTTTCCCCGGGCCCCTTCCGTCCTTCGGCTCGGCGCGCTTGACTACAGTGTCGGTGTCCGCCCACCCTGAGTTGCACAGCATGCCTCAGGTGAGAGCCGGACCATGCCGGACTGGACGAAGATCGCGAAGATCGCCGCGTTCGGCCTTGTCGGCTGGCAGACCGGCGTGGCCTATAGCGCCATCACCGCCGGCGCGGACGTTCTCTTCGGCCAGAATGGCCCACCCGACCTGAAGAAGCTGGCGCGACAGGCCGGACGCGCGCTCGAAGAGGCGATGGCCGTCGAGGCTCCGGGCATCAGCCTCAATGCGGTGGCGGCCGAGCTCGAAGCGGTGCTGACCGGCCACGCGCCCACGCTCCGTACCATCGTCGACCACCACGCCATGCGCGAGGAAGCGGTGGCCATCGCCATCCTCGACGCCGGCCGCGCCCACTTCGACCCGGCCCACCGGAATCTGCTCCAGAACGCCCTCACCGGCATCTATCGCACCTGGCTCGGCGACCGACAGACCCTCGACCAGCTACTGCCCGAGGCACTGCGCGCCCTGCTCGCCATGCGCGACGCCATCGCCGCCCTGCCCGAAGAAACCGCCACGGCCCTGCTCGAGCTCCAGACCCGCCTTCTGCTGACGGACGGCCGCCGGCTGATGACCGGCGATGCCGGCCAGCCGAGCTGGCTGCTGCGTCCGGATTACGCCGTGGTTCCCTTCCATCCGGCCCGCGAAGCGGACCTGCAAGCACTCCTCGACTGGTGCGGCGATGAAAAGACACGCGCCGTCCGGCTGATCCATGGTCCGGGCGGCCTCGGCAAGACCCGCCTCGCCATGGAGCTGGTCCGCCGGCTCCGCGATCAGGGATGGCGGGCGGGCTTTCTCGACCGCGCGGCCGATGACCCGCCACCTGACAGCTTCCGCCGCCTCTGCGATGACCAACGGCCCGTCTGCGTCGTCGTCGACTATGCGGAAACCCGCAAGAACGCGCTCGTCCGTCTCCTGCGCCGCACCCGCACTGGTCGCGCGCCGAAGCTGCGCCTTCTCCTCCTCGCTCGCGCCGAAGCCGAATGGTGGCAGACCCTCGGCCATGCCGATGCGGACGTGCAGGAGCTGATGGGTAGCCACAGCTCGACCATCGGGCTCGTGCCCATCGAGGCGACGGACGGGCACCGTACCGAAATCTTCACCAGCGCCCGGCGGATCTTCGCGCAGAGGCTCGGCCTTGCGGAAGCAGCCACTGCGCCTCCCGATCTTTCACCCGATCGCTACGGCATCCCACTCTACATCCACATCGCCGCGCTCGCGGCGGCGGCGGGCGAAGCCGTTCCGGCCACGGACGATCTTCTCGACTGGACGCTCCGGCGCGAACGCCGGGCCTGGGAAGAAGCGCTCGGCAGTGTCGGGCTGCCCCCCGAGCGGGAGCGCCGGCTGCTCGTCGAGGCGATACTCTACGGCACGCTGGTCGACGGCTTCGTCGACCCGGCCACGGCCCTCGCAGCGCTGCCGCTGGCCCGGGGCAAGACCGCCATCGAGCTGGACCTGCTGGCCCGTCTCATCGCCCGCCTCTACCCCGACAGCCGGACCGCCGGCGCCCTTCGCCCCGACCTTCTGGGCGAGCAGCTCGTTGCCCGGGAACTGGGGAACCATCCGGCCATCCTGCCGCTCGTCTTCGCCCCGGGCCAGCCCGAGCGGCACACCGCCGCCGCCACGGTGCTCACCCGCCTCGCCTTGCGCAGTCCGGCAGGAACGCCCCTCCTCGATTCCGCCATCGCCGCCCACGCCGAAACCGCCGGCCGGGCCTTCATCGAGGTCGGCCGCGCCCTCGACCCCCTGCCGGTCATCTGCCTCCAGACCCATCTGGAGCGGATCACGGCCGACCCCGCCCGCCGCCGCCTCGCCACAGCACTGATCCCGTTCCCCTACCCGTCCCTTGCCTGCGCCCCGCTTGCCGCCAACGTTTGCGGCATCCTTGCCAGGCCGGATGGAGCAGAGGGGGACGAAGCCCGCCTCGCGGAACGCGCGGGCCATGCGAACGATCACGGTGTCTGGCTCGACGCGCTCGGCCGGCGCGAGGAGGCGCTTGCCGCCACCGAGGAGGCCGTCGCCATCCACCGCCGCCTCGCCGAGGCCCGACCCGACGCCTTCCTTCCCGACCTCGCCTCGAGCCTCAACAATCTGGGCGCCATGCTCGACGCGCTCGGCCGGCGCGAGGAAGCCCTGGACGCCACCGAGGAGGCCGTCGCCATCCGCCGCCGCCTCGCCGAGGCGCGGCCCGACGCCTTCCT
>CAZGUW010000233.1:0-2138 GCA_964528705.1 uncultured Geminicoccaceae bacterium | reverse complement strand
GCCGCCGCCTCGCCGAGGCGCGGCCCGACGCCTTCCTCCCCGACCTCGCCTTGTCGCTGGCCGTCCAGGCAAACTGCCTCGAAGGGCTGGAGCGGCTGGCGGAAGCGCTGGCGAGCAATGTGGAGGCCATCGAGGCGCTGCGGCCGACCTTCCTGCGCCATCCGCGAGCGGTGGTGCATTGGATGGGGCCGATGTGCCAGCAGTATGTCGAGCTCTGCCAGAAGCTCGGCGTCGAGCCGGACGCGGCGCTGCTCGGGCCGATCGAGGCGGTGTTGCGTGAGCTGGATGTGGCGGACTGAGCCGCCCAGGCAAAAGGTTCAAAAAAAACTCTGCGGATCGATGTCCACCTGAAGTCGTAGCGCACCCGGCAGGCGGAGCGGCTTCAGCCACTCGGCGATCTTGTCGGGGAGGTCGGGGTCGGGGGGAGATTTGACGAGGATGCGTTCGCGCCAGCGGCCGCGGAGCAGAGCGAGCGGTGCCGGGGCGGGGCCGAGGATGTGCCAGTCCGGGTGGTCGGGGGCGGAGCGGACGAGCTTTTGCGCCTCCTGCTTGACCAGTTTTGCGTCGGGGCCGGCGAGGATGAGGGCGGCGAGGCGGCCGTAGGGGGGCATGCCGGAGAGCTCGCGCTCCTCCTGCTCGGCCGCCATGAAGGCGGCGCGGTCGCCTTTAGCGAGGGCTTCCATGACGGGGTGGTCGGGCAGGTAGGTCTGGATCAGGACGCGGCCGGGGCGGCTTTCGCGGCCGGCGCGGCCTGCCAGCTGATAGAGCATGGCGAAGCTGCGCTCGGCGGCCCTGGGGTCGCCGCCGGCGAGGCCGATATCGGCGTCGACCACGCCGACCAGAGTGAGGTCGGGGAAGTGGTGGCCCTTGGCGATGAGCTGGGTACCGATGAGGATGTCGATGCGGCGGTCCAGCATGGCCTCGACGAGGCTCGAGGCCCTGGCGGCGCTGGTGACGGTGTCGCTGGTCATCAACGCCGTGCGCGCGTCGGGGAAGAGGGCCCGCACCTCTTCCTGGACGCGCTCGACGCCGGGGCCGGAGACGGCGAGGCTGTCGACGGCGCCGCAGTCGGGGCAGTGGCCGGGCTGGTGCTGGCCGTAGCCGCAATGGTGGCAGGAGAGGCGCCGGCCGAAGCGGTGGGCGACGAGCCAGGCCGAGCAGTTGGGGCAGCGAAAGCGAAAGCCGCAGGCGCGGCAGAGGGTCAAAGGCGCGTAGCCGCGGCGATTGAGGAAGAGCATGGCCTGCTCGCCCTGCTCCAGGGCGGCGGTGAGAGCCTGGCGCAGCGCGGGGGCGAGGAAGGCGCCGCGGGGCGGCTTGTCGCGGCGGAGATCGACGAGCGCCATGGCGGGGCGGGACTTCGCGGCGAAGCGGCCCGCGACGGTGATGTGGCTCCGGGCGAGGCCCAGGGTCTCGAGCGACGGCGTGGCGGAGCAGGTGACGAGGCGGGCGTCCTGCAGGGCCGCGCGCCGGCGGGCGACGTCGCGGGCGTCGTAGATGACGCCGTCCTCCTGCTTGAAGCTCGTGTCGTGCTCCTCGTCGATGACGACGAGGCCGAGCTCCGGCATGGGCAAAAAGAGGGCGGAGCGGGCGCCGACCACGACGGGCGCACGGCCGGCGGCGGCGAGCTTCCAGGCGCGGCGGCGCTGCATGGCGGTGAGGCCGGAATGCCAGAGCAAGGGCTCCGCCCCGAAGCGGGACGTGAAGCGGTCGAGCCACTGGGCGCCGAGCGCGATCTCCGGCAGCAGCACCAGGACCGAGCGGCCGCGGGCGAGTGTGGCGGCGATGGCTTCCAGGTAGATCTCGGTCTTGCCGGCGCCGGGCTGGCCCTCGAGCAGCACCTCGCCGCCTGAGCCGTCATCGAGGGCGGCCAGGAGCGCTGCCGTGGCCTCGGCCTGGGCCGGGGTCAGCCGGGCGGGGTCGGGCGGCTGGTAGCGGGGCGGGTCGGGCAGGCCCTGGGCCACCGTCTCGCTCCGGAGCACGCCCTTGTCGACGAGGGTCTTCACCACCCCGGCCGAGACCCCGGCGGCCCGGGCGAGCGCCGCCGCCGGCTGCGGGCCGCCCATGGCGAAGGCGGTGAGCACCTGCTGCTGCTTCGCCGAGAGCGGCAGGTCGGCGCCGGTCGGCACCAGCACGCTGCG
>CAZGUW010000232.1:0-7944 GCA_964528705.1 uncultured Geminicoccaceae bacterium | reverse complement strand
GTCCAGGAACGAGAAGGTCGCACTCGTCCGGCGCTATCTGGGGGCCACGCCGGACCCGGACCGGGGCTACGCGCTGGCGGCGCTGACGGGTGATCTCGACATGCCGACGGTGAAGCCCGCAGCGCTGCGGGCCATGGTGGCGGAGCGGGTGGACGAGGTGCTGTTCCGGCTCTCCTACGACTACGTCGGCGACCTCGCCGAGACGATCTCGCTGATCTGGGAGGCGGAGGGGGAAAGTGAGGACCCGCCTTTGTCGGCGGTCGTCGAACGGCTGACCTCGGCCCCCCGCGGGGCTGCAGCCTCGATCGTGGGCGATCTCCTCGACCGGCTCGATCCGTCGTCGCGCTACGCGCTCTTGAAGCTCGTGACGGGCAATCTCCGGACCGGGTTCTCCGCGCGGCTCTCCAAGGTGGCGCTGGCGGAGCATGGCGGCGTCGAGGTCACCGAGATCGAGGAGCTCTGGCACGGGCTCGCCGCCCCTTATGGCGAGCTCTTCGCCTGGCTGGACGGGCGGACGGCGAAGCCCGTGAACCTGGCGCGCGGACCCTTCCGGCCGGTGATGCTGGCGACGCCCTTGAGCGAGCGGGAGTTGGCGGCGCTCGATCCTTCGCACTTTGCCGCGGAGTGGAAGTGGGACGGCATCCGGGTGCAGCTGGTCGGCGATCAGGGCGTGCGTCGGCTCTATTCCCGCAGCGGCGACGACATCTCCGCAGCCTTTCCCGATGCGCTGGAGGCGATCGCGTTCGAGGGCACGCTCGACGGGGAGCTCCTGGTGCGCGGCGCGGATGAGGTGGCACCCTTCGCGGCCCTGCAACAGCGGCTCAACCGCAAGACCGTCGGCAAGGCGACGCTGGCGGCCTATCCCGCCTTCATCCGCGCCTATGACCTGCTCGTTCATGCGGGTGACGATCTGCGCGAGCTGCCTTTCCGGGACCGGCGCGCGCGGCTGGAGACGGTGGTCGCGGCGGGGAGCTCAGACCGGCTCGACCTCTCGCCGCTGATCGACTTCGCGGCGTGGGACGAACTCGCCGCCCGGCGCGCCGAGCCGCCGAGCCCGGTCGTCGAGGGGGTCATGCTGAAGCGCTGGGACAGCGCCTATCTTGCCGGGCGGCCGAAGGGCCCGTGGTTCAAGTGGAAGCGCGATCCCTTCATCATCGACGCCGTGCTCATGTACGCGCAGCGCGGGCACGGGCGGCGGTCGAGCTTCTACTCCGACTACACGTTCGGTGTCTGGACGGAGGCGGGTGCCCTGACGCCCGTCGGCAAGGCCTATTTCGGCTTCACGGACGAGGAGCTGCTGCGCATCGATCGCTTCGTGCGCGACAACACCGTTGAGCGGTTCGGCCCGGTCCGGGCGGTGCGGGCCGAGCCGGGGCACGGCCTCGTGCTCGAGGTGGCGTTCGAGGGGTTGAACCGCTCGAAGCGGCACAAGTCCGGCATCGCGATGCGCTTTCCCCGCATCTCTCGGCTCAGATGGGACAAGCAGCCGGCGGAGGCGGACAGGCTCGAGGCCCTCGAATCGCTGCTCGAGACGACCGGCGGCTGAGGCGCTCAGCTCGGCCCGACAGGCTCAGCTTGGAAAGTGCGCCTTGAGGTCGGCCACCTGCTCCGGGGTCAGGGGGCGGATCTTCTCGTGGCGGAGCATCAGCCAGAGCTTCGCGGTCTCTTCCAGCTCCTCGGTGGCGAAGACGGCGTTCTCGAGGCTGGTGCCGGCGACGACGGGGCCGTGATTGGCGAGCAGCACGGCGTGGTGCTTGCCGGCGAGCTTCTCGACGGCCGGGCCGAGGGCCGGATCGCCCGGGCGGTAGTAGGGGACGAGCGGCAGGGTGCCGACGCGCATGACGTAATAGGCGGTGATCGGCGGGATGACGTCGGCGGGGTCGATGTCGGCGAGGCAGCTCACGGCGACCGAATGGGTCGAGTGGAGGTGGACCACGGCCCTCGCACCAACACGGTTTGCGTACATGCCGAGGTGGAGGAAGGTCTCCTTGGTCGGCTTGTCGCCCGAGACGTGGCGGCCGTCGGCATCGAGCCTGGAGAGGCGTGCCGGGTCGAGCGTGCCGAGCGTGGCGCCGGTGGGTGTCATGAGCCAGCCGTCGTCGAGGCGGACGGAGATGTTGCCGGAGCTGCCGAAGGTCAGGCCGCGCTCGAAGATCGACAGGCCGAAGCGGCAGATGGATTCGCGAAGCTTGTTCTCGCTCACGGGCGCCGCCTCTCGCCGGGCATGTGGGCGAAGGCCCGGGTGAGGAAGTCGGGGCCGCCGAAATTGCCGGACTTGAGGGCGAGGGCGAGGGGCCTGTCGCCGAGGCTGGTGCAGGCCGGCACGCCGGGATCGATCTGCGGGCCGATGGCGAGGCCCTCGATGCCGAGTGCCTTGACCACCGCACCCGAGGTCTCGCCGCCGGCGACGACGAGGCGGCGCATACCCGCCTCGACCAGGCCTTTGGCGATGGCGGCCATGGCGTCCTCGATCAGGCTGCCGGCGCGCTCGCGACCGAGCACCTTCTGCGCTTCGGCGACGTCGTCGGCGGGGGCGCTGGCGTAGATCAGGACCGGGCCGGAAGGGAGGTGCTCCTTCGCCCAGTCGATGGCGAGCTCGGCGGCATAGCCGTCGGCGAGGGCGAAAGGGTCGAGCTTGAGGGCCGGGTTGCGGTCGGCCATGCGGTCGATCTGCTCCAGCGTCGCGGCCGAGCAGGAGCCGGCAAGCACGGCCTCGAAGCCGTCCACCGCCGGGAGGGCCGGGGCGTCGTGCCGGGCGAGTCGGCCGCGGCGGCGGAAGTTCTCAGGGAGGCCTAGGGCGATGCCGGAGCCGCCGGTGATCAGCTTATGGTCGGCCATGGCCTCGCCGAGGTGGCGGAGGTGCCGGTCGGCAACAGCGTCGGTGACGGCATAGGCGATGCCGCCGGCCTCGAGCTCGGCGAAGCGCTCGGCGATCGCCCCGGCACCCTCATCGACGGTGGCGAAGGGGACGAGGCCGACAGGCTTCGTGGACTGGGCCGCCATGACGTTGACGAGGTTGCTGTCGGTCATCGGCGTCAGCGGGTGGTGGCGCATGTGGGTGTCGCTGAGCAGCTTCTCGCCGACGAAGAGATGGCCCTGGTAGATGGTGCGGCCGGTCTCCGGGAAGGCCGGGCAGACGACGGCGATGCCGGCGCCGAGGGCTTCCATGAGCGCGTCGGCGACGGGGCCGATATTGCCCTTCTCCGTCGAATCGAAGGTCGAGCAGTACTTGAAGAGTATCTGGGTGGCGCCGGCGGCCTGCAGCCAGCGCAGGGCCTGGAGCGATTCGTCGACGGCATCGGCGACCGGGGCGGTGCGCGACTTGAGCGCTATGGTCACGGCGTCGGCGTCGGGGACCGGCAGATCGGGCTCGGGGACGCCGATGAGCTGGACGGTGCGCATGCCCTCCTTGACCAGCGTGTTGCAGAGGTCGGTGGCGCCGGTGAAGTCGTCGGCGATGCAGCCGAGCAGGATGCCCAAGGTCGTCTCCCCTGAATTGTCGGCCGAACTTACCGAGCGTCGAGATGGCGGCGCAAGGCCAGCAGCACGTCGTCGAGCATGGCTTCGGTGAGCCGGCCGGTGTTCATGTTGTAGCGCGAGCAGTGGTAGCTCGAAGCGAGCAGGAGGCCCGGCCCGACGTCATGCATGGCGCCATGGCCGAAGGGGTGCGCCGCCGGGCGGCGGCCGAGGGCGCGCAGTGTCGAATCGTGGGCGATGCGGCCGAGGGCGAGGATCGCCAGCGGTCGGGGGCGGGCCGTGATCTCGGCCTCGAGGTAGCGGCGGCAGGTGGCGATCTCGGCACCCTTCGGCTTGTTCTCGGGCGGCACGCAGCGCACCGCGTTGGTGATGCGGCAGTCGACGAGCTCGAGTCCGTCGTCGGTGCGGGCGTCGAAGCTGCCCCGGGTCCAGCCGAAGCGGGCGAGGGCGGGGTAGAGGGTGAAGCCGGCACCGTCGCCGGTGAAGGGGCGGCCGGTGCGGTTGGCGCCGCCGAGGCCGGGGGCGAGGCCGACGATCAGGAGCCGGGCCTCGGGATCGCCGAAGGAGGGTACGGGGGCGTTGTGCCAGTCCGGCTCGCGCTCGCGCGCGGCGTGGCGGAAGGCGGCCAGCCGGGGGCAGTCGGGGCAGTCGGGGCCGGGGGCGGGGCGCAGGTCGGGCATGTCCGGCTCATAGGCGAACGGGGCCCATGCGCCAAGCCGGTCAGGCGTAGCCCGCCGCCTGATGGGGGGCGCTGGCGCCGCGATAGACGAGGAGCCGGCGCTCGAAGCTGCAGACCTCGGTGCCGGTGCGGGTCGCGGCGACCGTCCTGACGTGCAGGATGCCCTGCTCGGGCCGGGAGGCGGAGTTGCGCTTGCCGAGGATGGTCGAGGTGACGAGCACGAAGTCGCCATCCCCGACCGGGCCGGGGAAGCGGACATTCTCCCAGGCGAGGTTCGCCACGACGCGGCCGAAGGCGCGGGTCGTGGCGGCGACGACGGCGGTGAGCACCCAGGTCTGGGCGATGGCGGGGGTGCCGCCGCCGGCGAGCGCGGCGAAGGCCGGGTCCACCGCCACCGGCGCGTGGTCGCCGGCGAGGGCCGAGCGATAACGGGCCTCGGCAAGGCTGAAGGCGAAGCCGGGCCGGTGCTCGATGACGAGGCCGGGCTCGATGGCGTCGAGCTCGAGGCCGAGGGTCTCGACGTATTCGTTCTCGCCGATGGCGATGTGCGAAGGGTGCAGGGTCATCGAGCGGCACTCCTTCAGTAGTCGAGGGCGGCGAAGGGGCCGCGGTCGCGGCGATAGATCGCCTGGTCGCAGGTGACGACGGCGACCTCGGTGCCGTCGGCGCGGGTGAGCGTCGTCTCGCCGGTGACGATGCCGCAATCGGCGTCGGCCGGATCGTCGGCGACGGCGAGGATCCTGGTCGCCGCATAGAGCGTGTTGCCGCCGAGCACCGGGTGGGTGAGGCGGATCGAGCCGAAGCCGAGGATGGCGCGCCGGCGGCCGAAGGTCTTCCAGCCCATGCCGACGGCGCGCTGCAGGGTCAGCGTGCTGACCACGAGTGGCCGGCCAAACTCCGTCGCACCGGCATAGTGCTCGTCATAGTGCAGGGCGGCCTGGTTCAGCGTCACGAGCGCCTCGTCGGCGTTCTCGCCCTGGCTCACGGTGATGCCGGGGCGGTGGTGGAAGATTTGCCCGGCAGCGAAGGCCTCGAACGGCAGGCCGGTGAGCTCGCGGATGCGGCCGGGGGCGATCTCGTGGAAGGCGGCGAACAGGGGCGTGCTCCTGCGGCAGAGCCGGTCGTGGATTTCCTTGAGCTTGGCCGGACGAGCGGAGAAAAGGCAAGGGGCAAGGGCCGGGAAAGGGAGGCGGATGGGGTTGCTGCAGGGGGTGCGGGTGCTGGCGGTCGAGCTCTATGGGGCGGGGCCCTTCGGCACGCAGGCGCTCGCCGATCTCGGGGCGGAGGTGATCAAGATCGAGAACCCGGCCGAGGGCGGCGACGTGGCACGCTCGCTCGGGCCCTATTTCGAGCCCGGCATGGGCGAGACGGCGGAAAGCCTCTTCTTCCAGTCCTTCAACCGGAACAAGCGAAGCCTCGCCCTCGACCTCGCCTCACCCGAGGGCCATGCGGTGTTCCTCGACCTCGCCAAGGGGGCCGATGCGGTCGCCTGCAACCTTCGGGGCGACGTGCCGGCGAAGCTCGGCATCACCTACGAGCACCTGGCATCGGTCAATCCACGGATCGTCTGCGCCTTCCTCTCGGCCTATGGGCGCGAGGGCAGCCGGGCGGCCTGGCCGGGCTACGACTACCTGATCCAGGCGGAGGCCGGCTATTTCGCGCTGAACGGCGAGCCGGACTCGCCGCCCTCGCGCTTCGGGCTCTCGATCGTCGACTTCATGACCGGCTACGCCATGGCGCTCGCGCTGGTCGCGGGCGTGCTCGAGGCGCGCGGCAGCGGGCGGGGGCGCGACGTCGACGTGGCGCTCTATGATGTGGGGCTCGCCAATCTCACCTATCTTGCGGCGTGGGCGGCCAATGCGGGGCACAGGACCATGCGGCTGCCGCGTTCGGCGCATCCGTCGCTGGTCCCCTGCCAGCTCTTCCGGACTTCGGATGGCTGGATCTACATCATGGCCAACAAGGAGCGCTTCTTTTCCGTGCTCTGCGAGGTCCTGGGCGTGGAGGAGCTGGCGCGGGACCCGCGCTTCGCGGACTTCGCCGGGCGGCTTGCACACCGGGCGGAGCTGGAGGAGCGGCTCGATGCCGCCTTCATGACCGACACGACCGCTTCGTGGCTCGAGCACCTGCAGGGCAGGGTGCCGGCGGCGCCCATACAGGACATGGCGGAGGCGCTGGCATCGCCCTTCACGAGGGAGCGCGGCATGCTGGTCGAGGTCGCCGGCGAGGGTGATGCGGCGCTCTCCCTCCTGGGCTCGCCCTTCCGGACGGGCGAGCCGGTGGCGCCCCGCGCGGCACCCCGGCTCGGGCAGGACACGGAGGCGCTACTGGCCGAGGCCGGCTACGACGCGGCGCGGATCGCCGATCTGCGCAACCGGGGCGTCATCGGTTGAGGGTGCTCAATGCCCGCCGACGGCGCGCTGGCGCGGGTCGATGACGTCGCGCAGGCCGTCGCCCATGAGGTTCAGGCCGAGCACGGCGACGGCGATCACCATGCCGGGGAAGACGGCGATCCACCAGGCTTCCTGGATGTAGCTCCGGCCGTCGGCGATGATGTTGCCGAGCGATGGCGCGGGAGGCGGCGGGCCGACGCCGAGGAAGCTCAGGATCGCCTCGGCGATGATCGAGACGGCGAAGACGAAGGTGAGTTGGACGATGAGCGGCGAGAGCGCGTTCGCCAGGATGTAGCGAAAGATGATCCGGGCGTGGCCTGCCCCCACGGCATGCGCCGCCTCGATGTACTGCATGCCCTGCACGACCAGCACGCTGGCCCGGACGATGCGCGCGGTGCGCGGCGTGAAGGTGACAGTAAGGGCGATGATGGCGTTGATCTCGGAGGGGCCGAGCGCGGCGGCAAGCGCAATGGCGAGGAGCACGCCCGGGAAGGCCATCAGCCCGTCGAGGGTGCGCATGATCAGCCCGTCGAGCCAGTCCACGTAGCTCGCGGCGGTGCCGAGGATGGTGCCGAGGATGCCGGTCGTGACGACCACCACGAGCCCGATGCGCAGGGAGACGCGGGTGCCGTAGATCACCCGGCTCGCGATGTCCCGGCCATAGCCGTCGGTGCCGAACCAGTTCTGCGCGGTGGGCGGCGAGAGGATGGCCCGGTAGTTGATCTCGGTCGGGCCGAAGGGGGCGAGGAGCGGGGCGAAGACGGCGACCAGGACGAAGAGGGCGAGGATCACCGCCCCGATCAGGAAGGAGCGGTGCGCCACGAGGCGGCGGAGGAAATCCGTCCGCCGCCGGCGCCGGGCGCGGGCGATCTCCGCGGCGAGGGAGAGATCGGCCGCGGCGTTGCTAGCGGCCATCGCGCACCCTGGGATCGAAGACACCGTAGAGGATGTCGACGACGATGTTGACGAAGACGAAGACGCAGGCGGTGACGAGCAGCCCGCCCTGGATGATGGGGTAGTCGCGGCGCTGGATGGCGCCGACGATGAGCCGGCCGACGCCGGGCAGCGAGAAGACCATCTCGATCACCACGGCACCGCTGAGCAGCACGCCGGTGATGACGCCGACGACGGTGACGATCGGCACCATGGCGTTGCCGAGCGCATGGCGGAACATGACGGTGCGGCCGCGCATGCCCTTGGCCCGGGCGGTGCGCACGTAATCCTGCCTGATGACGTCGAGCATGGAGGAGCGCGTCATCCGGGCGATGACGCCCATCTGGGTGATGGCGAGGGTGAAGGCCGGCAGGGCCATGCAGCGCGCCCAGCCCAAGGGGTCCTCGTTGATCGGCACGAAGCCGCCGGACGGCAGCCAGCCGAGCTGAACGGCGAAGACGA
>CAZGUW010000231.1:0-7952 GCA_964528705.1 uncultured Geminicoccaceae bacterium | reverse complement strand
CGAGCGGCGGTGTCGAGGCAGGCGCGTTGGGCTTCGAGGCGTCGTATGAAGCTGTCGAGACGGCTCATGCGCCAAACCAGTCCCGACCCGTCTCACATTCAGCCTTTGTACCGATCACAACTATTTTCACGATCCAATGCGGCGGGCTGTGACGTTCGTCACATTCGGCACCGGGAAGGTGCAGTACGAGCGATAGCCCTTCAGAACTTCTCCGTAAAGCGCAGGCCCACGCCCAACGCCGGCTCCGCATCCTCCGCGTGGCCCGGCTGGTGCTGGAGCACCAGCCATCCCGCGATCGCACGCTTCGCCTCGAGCATGCGCTGATAGGCGAGCTCGAGCCTGAGCTCGCGGCCATTCGGTGTCGCCTCGACACGCTCCTGGCTGCGCTCGACGCCGCCATCGAGCGTGCGGCCGGTGGGAACATCGATCACCACCGATGCCGAGCTCACGCGCAACGGCTGGCCGACCACCACGCCAAGCCGGTCGGCTTCCTTGAACACGCTGTCGGCGATGGCCCCGAATGCGAAGGCATCGGATGTAACCGTGCTCCAATCGTTGAGCATGCCGCCTTCGTCGTCGAGCGTCGAGATGCCGAGGGTCGCCTGCGCGAAGAGCTCCAGAGAGGCCAGGGGCCGGTAGGCGAAGCGGGCCGTGCCGAGATGCGACTGCGCGCCGTCGTCGAAGGCGAAGGCACCGCTGGCCGAGCTGCCGAGCAGCGCCGTCGCCTCGTCGACATAGGCGTAGTCGAAGTGCAGCGAGGTCTGCTCACCGAGGCGCTGATCGGCGCCGAAGGAGAAGAGCCGTCCTTCGTTCCCATAAGTGTCGTAGCCGGGTGCAGAGAGGCTTTCGCTGTCCAGAACGCCGAATGTCAGCGCGGTCGAGTCGCTCACCGAGAGGTGCCATGCCCCGCCCGTGCCCTTGGCGAGAAGACCATCGATCGGTGCCAGCATGGTATGGGCGTCGAGGAAGAGGTCGCTGGACGACGCCGTTGTGGCGCCGGAGCTGACGCTCGAGGGGGTGAGCCCGACACCGAAGCGCAGATCGCCCGCCGGCAGGTCCCCCGCCCGGAGCATCAGATGATCGATCTGCTGGGTCGATTGCCCGGCTGGCTCGGTCAATGCGGCACGCATCGTGCCGGGCACGGGACGATCCTGCTGCTCGCTCAGGCGCAACCCTGCCATGACCCCGTTCGGCGCCAAGGCATCGAGCGGCAGGTCGCGGGTCAGGCTGACGCGCTGCAGGCGCCCGGCGAAGTCGACCACACCGTCATTGCCCTTAATCGCCTGCCGGAAGTCGGCCCGATATGGCCGGTCGTAGGCATCCAGCACCATACCATTGGCCAGGGCGCTGCTGCCACTCAGCGCGTCGCCGAAGGCGGCTCCCAGTTGCAGGCTCGAGTTCGCCACGTCGAACCTCTGTCCGGACACGGTATCGCCACCGGCCACCTGCTGCCTGCCGACAGGCGCCAGCGCCCGTTCCAGATTGATCAGGCCGTTGCCGTACACCTGATCCCGGCCCCCGGCCCCCAGGTCGTCCGCCGTGGTGAGGAGAATCTCGGCCACCTCGCGCATCGACAGCGAAGGAAAGGCGCTCTTGAGCGCTGCCGCGGCTCCGGCGACGTGCGGGGCCGCCATCGACGTGCCCGTCAACCGCCGATACCCGCCATCGCGATAGGTGCTGTAGATATTGACACCCGGGGCCACGAGGTAATGGGCCTCGACCTCGCCGGCCCGGTTGGTCTGCCCGTAGATGGCGCCGCTGCTGTCGACGGCGCCGACCACGAGCATGCCGCCCCTGATCCCGTTTTCCTCGGCGATCAAACCCGGATAGAGCGGATCGTCCTGGCGCTGGTTGCCAGCGGCGACGACGACGAGGGCGCCGCTGCGGACAGCGGCCTCCAGCGCGGAACGGTAGGCGCCGTTGACTGGCGTGTCCTTGCCGATACTGAGATTGACGATGTCGGCGCCGCGGTTGCGCGCATGGTTCAGGGCGGCCGCGACATCGTCGTCGAAATAGCCGCAGCCCGGCGACGAGCACACGTCGTCGTCACGCAGGTCGGTTCGGATCGCCATGAGCGAGGCCGACGGCGCCACGCCGCGCATGCCCGTGCCGTCGGCGTTCGCCGCGATGATGCCCGCAACATGGCTGCCATGGCCGCTCTGATCCTCGAGCGTGCTGCGGTTGCCGGTCACGATGTCGATGCTGTTCGCCGTGTCGATACGCCCGGCGAACTCGGAGTGATCCAGCGAGATCCCAGAATCGATGACGGCGACCTTGACCCCGCCACCGCGGGCACCCGCGCTGTAGGCAGCATCACCGCCGATTTGGGCAATGCCATAATTGGCGGCGGTTTCGGCGGCGTTGGTGCCAGCCACCGGCGGCGGGTTGGCAGGCGGTTGGGCCGGCACGACGGGTGGTGTGGACACCACCGGGCCGGCACCCGATCCACCACCCGAGCCACCGCTTCCACCACCACCGCCGCAGGCGGCGAGCAGCAGCACGGCACCGGTCAGGGCGCCGGAGCGAAACGGCGAATGGTGCAGGGCCCGCTTCGGAACACTCCGGCTGGACCCACCTGCTGGCTGACGCGTTCCGCTCCGCATTTCATTTCCCAGTGAGGCTCCCTCACGGATGATAGTTAACGGCAAACCCGGACCAGTAAAGCGCCGTGTGGTTGGGTGGCGCAGTATGTTATTCAGCGGAGCGTGGCTGGACCTGGTCGAACCGCGGTCGCGGATGCGCGTCCTCAGTGGCGGACGTCGACGACGAGCTTGCCGGTCGCCTGGCGGCGGCGCAGCCGCTCGATGGCTTCGGAGGTTCGTATCAGCGGCAGAACCTCCGTGATCTTCGGTCGGATGCGGCCGGCTTCGTGCCACTCGAAGAGCCGGCGAAAGCCGGCGCGCAGCCGCTCCGGATCATGCTTTCGGTAGCTGCCCCAGTAGAAGCCGAGCACCGCCGCATTCTTGACCAGGAGAATGTTGGCCGGAATCTGGGGGATGTTGCCGGAGGCGAAGCCGATCACCACGATCCGCCCTTCCCAGGCAATGGCGCGGAGCGAGGCCGAGAACAGGGCGCCGCCGACCGGATCAAAGACCACGTCGGCCCCGGCACCATTGGTCAGGGCCCGCACCTGCTCGACGAGATCCGGCGCGTCGCTGTCGATGACATGGTCGGCACCGTGGGCGGTGGCGATCGCCAGCCGATCCGCCCCGCGGGCAGTGGCGATCACCGTGGCCCCCATCGCCTTGCCGCACTCGACGGCGGTCGAGCCCACACCCCCGGCGGCGCCGTGCACCAGGAGCACCTCGCCCCTGGCGAGCCCGGCGCGCCAGACCAGGGCGCCGAAGGCCGTGCCATACGCGATGGCGAAGCCGGCGGCGATGACCGGGTCGAAGCCCTCGGGCAGCGAGACCACGTCGTCCGCGCGTGCAATGGCCTGCTCCGCGAAGCCGCCATGGTCGACGAGGGCGAGGACGTGCTCGCCGCACTCGAGCCCCTTGACCCCGACGCCGACCTTGTCGATCCGGCCGGCGACCTCGAGGCCCGGAACGAAGGGCAGGGCCGGCCGCTCCTGGTAGCGACCCTCGAGCATGAGGGCGTCGGCGAAGTTCACGCCGGCGGCATCGACGGCGATCCGGACCTGGCAGGCACCGGTTTCCGGCACCGGCAGTTCCGCCACCTCCAGGCCGGCGGGCCCCTTGAGCTCTCGGGTAATGACGGCGCGCATGTTGGCTCTCGATCGACTGCTCGGGGTGGGACGACTGGCCGGCGTCGGCAGGGCATCGCCCGCCACGCGCGGCTGGCACAAACGCCATTCTTTGCCTATCTGCAAGCCCATGCAAAACGAACTTGCTCGCGGCTATTTCGCCATTGGCGCGGACGGCATCTCCAAGGCCATGAATCTCGGCAACCTGATCCGTTCCGCGAACGCGTTCGGCGCCAGCTTCGTCTTTCTCGTCGGCGTCGACCAGTCCCTGCGGCGGATGAAGTCGGATACCTCGCAGGCCCAGCTGCAGGTGCCGGTCTACGACGTCCCCGACGTCGCGGCGCTGCGTCTGCCCCGGGGCTGCCGGCTGGTCGGCTGCGAGCTGGTCGACGACGCCGTGGCGCTGCCGAGCTTTCGCCATCCCCTCCAGGCCGCCTATGTCTTCGGGCCGGAGCGCGGCAATCTGAGCGAGGGCATGCTGGCACGCTGCGATCACGTGGTCCGCATTCCCACCCGGTTCTGCATCAACGTGGCGGTTGCCGGCGCCATCGTCATGTATGACAGGATGGTGTCGCTCGGCCGGTTCGCCGAACGCCCGGTGCGGTCCGGCGGCCCGCGCGAACGACACGAAACGCGGTGAAGCCGAAAGTCGCTACGCACTTTCGTGAATGGACGGCGCGGGCTATGTAGCA
Source organism: uncultured Geminicoccaceae bacterium (assembly GCA_964528705.1). Classification (GTDB taxonomy): domain Bacteria; phylum Pseudomonadota; class Alphaproteobacteria; order Geminicoccales; family Geminicoccaceae; genus SLRI01. The sequence continues at coordinate 3,554 of CAZGUW010000231.1, read as the reverse complement.
TGCGGAGTTCTGCTCAACGACCGCAAGGGAGCCCATGTCCAGGCATTTCGTGATTTTCGCCGGTCTCCTGGCGCTGCTTTCGCTCGGTGGCGAGGCCTTTGCCCAATCCCCGCAATTCCTGGGCAATTTTCGCGACTGGTATCTCTATGCCTATGACGATTCCGGCGGCAAGACCTGCTACATCGCCAGCAAGCCGACCAAGGAGGACGGCAACTACCGGCGGCGAGGGGCGGCCGCCGTGCTCGTGGCGCGCCTGCCGATCGCGGGTGCCGGGGAGCAGGTGAGCGTCCAGCCGGGCTACGGCTACAAGCCGGGCAGCACGGTCGAGATCCGCATCGGCGGCAAGCGCTGGGATTTCTTCACCCAGGGCGAGCATGCCTGGGCCAACACGGACGACGAGGACAAGCAGGTGATCGCCGCCATGAAGGACGGCAGCGACATGACGGTGCGCGGGACCTCCACGCTCGACACCTTCTCGCTCGACACGTATTCGCTGCTCGGCTTCACCGCCGCCCTCGAGGCCCTGCGCGATGCCTGCCCCGGCTGATTCCCCGCCTCTCGTCGACGGGGGTGCCAAGCGCCTCGCCCCAACGGCACCAAAGCCGCTGGCGGCGGACGGCAGGCCCAGCCTCATCGGCCTCGATCTCGCGGCGCTGACCGGGGTTGTCGGGGCGCTGGAGGTCGTGCCTGAGCGGCAGGCGGCCCTTCGGGCACGCCAGCTCTTCCACTGGCTCTACCACCGGGGTGCTGCCGACTTCGCGGCGATGTCGACCCTGCCCAAGGCATTGCGGCAGGCCCTGGAAGATGCGTATTCGGTCGGCCGGCCCGCCATCAGCACTGCGCAGACGGCGACCGACGGCACCCGCAAGTGGCTCCTGCGCTTCGCCGACGGCCAGGAGGTCGAGACCGTCTTCATCCCCGAGGAGGACCGGGGCGCCTTGTGCATCTCGACGCAGGTCGGCTGCACCCTGACCTGCTCGTTCTGCCACACCGGCACCATGCCGCTCGTGCGCAACCTCGGTGTCGCCGAGATCACCGCACAGCTCCTGGTCGCCCGCGACGCGCTGGGCGAATGGCCGACGGCGAAGGAGGGCCGGCTCTTCACCAACATCGTGGTGATGGGCATGGGCGAGCCGCTCTTCAACTACGACAACATCGCGGGCGCCTTGCGCCTCGCCATGGACGAGACGGGCCTCGCCATCTCCCGTCGCCGCATCACGCTATCGACTTCCGGCGTCGTGCCCCGCATCGCCCAGTGCGGGCGGGAGCTCGAGGTCGGCCTCGCGGTGTCGCTGCATGCGGTGCGCGACGAGCTGCGTGACGAGCTGGTGCCCTTGAACCGGAAGTGGAACATCGCCGAGCTCCTCGAGGCCTGCCGGCGGTACCCGGCGCGGCGGCCGATCACCTTCGAGTATGTCATGCTGCAGGGCGTCAATGACAGCGACGCCGATGCCCGGGAGCTGGTCCGCCTGCTGGCCGGCCTCTCCGCCAAGGTCAACCTGATACCCTTCAACCCCTGGCCGGGCGCCCCCTATGCTTGCTCCTCGAACAACCGGATCCGCGCCTTTGCCGCGATCGTCGAGGCGGCCGGCTATGCCTCGCCGGTGCGCACGCCGCGCGGCCGCGACATCCTCGCGGCGTGCGGCCAGCTGAAGACGGCGAGCGAGCGGCAGCGCCGGCAGCGGGCCGCCGCTTGAGCGTCGCCGGCCTCCTGCGGCACCACCCGTGAAGCGCTTCATCGTCGGTTTCCTCGCCGTGGTCGGCGCTCTGGCGCTCCTCGTGCTGGTGGCCGCGATCGGCGGCGGCATCTGGTTCACCCGGCAGTTTACGGCCGCGCCGGCGCTGCCCGAGCGCATGGTCCTGACCCTCGACCTCGGCGAGCCTCTGGTCGAGACCCTGCCGGGCGACCCGCTGGCGACGATCGGCCTGGAGCGGCCGCTCGAGCTCGGCGAGCTCGTGCTCGCCCTGGAGCGCGCGGCCGTCGATCCCAGGGTGCGCGGTCTCGTGGCGCGACTGGAGGCCACCGATCACGGCATGGCGGTCGCCCAGGAGCTGCGCGCGGCGATCGGGCGGCTGCGCGACGGGGGGGGCTTCGCCTGGGCCTGGGCCGACAGCTTCGGCGAGCTCGGGCCGGGCAACGAGGGCTACTACATCGCCACCGCCTTCGACGAGATCCACCTGCAGCCGAGCGGCATGGTGGGCCTGACCGGCCTGCTCGCCGAGATCCCCTTCGTCCGGCCGCTGCTCGACCGGCTCGGCATCGAGGCCGAGGTGATCCGCCGCTCTGACTACAAGACCGTCTTCGACAGCGTCGTGGAGGACGGGCTCACCGCCGCCAATGCGGAGATGATGAACGACCTGCTCGACCAGCTCTATGCCGGGCTGGTCGACGGCATCGCCGTATCGCGCCGCCTGGCACCCGCAGCGGTCGAGGGCCTGATCGACGCCGGGCCCTACACGGGCGATGCGGCGCTCGCGGCCGGGCTGATCGACGGCCTGGCCTTTCGTGACGAGGTGCTCGACCGGGCGCTGGCCGAGGCCGGCCCGGGCAGCCGGCCAGTCAGCCTCGCCACCTATGCCCGGGCCGGGCCGGAGGGCCCGGCGGAGGCGCCCGCCACGGTGGCCCTCGTCGTGGCGCAGGGGCCGATCCAGCGGGGCTCGGCCGGCTTCGATGCCTTCATCGGCGCGGACGACCTGGCAGCCCAGCTCGCCGAGGCGCGCGACGACGAGACGATCGACGCCGTGGTCCTGCGCCTCGACACGGGCGGCGGCTCGGCGGTCGCCTCGGAGACCGTCGGCCGCGAGGTCGAGCGCCTGCGCGAGGCCGGCAAGCCGATCATCGTGTCGATGGGCAATGCCGCAGCCTCGGGCGGCTACTGGATCGCCATGGGTGCCTCGCACATCGTGGCCGAGCCCATGACGCTCACCGGCTCCATCGGGGTGATCGCCGGCAAGCCCGTCCTCGAGGGGCTCTGGGAGCAGCTCGGCGTCCACTGGGCGATGCTGCAGCGCGGCCGGAACGCCGACTATCTCTCCATGAACCGGCCCCTCGACGCCCTGGCGCGCGAGCGCCTGGAGCAGGAGGTCGACGCCCTCTACGAGCGCTTCAAGACCGGCGTCGCCGAAGGGCGGGGGCTCTCAATGGACGAGGTCGAGGCGCTGGCCCAGGGCCGCGTCTGGCTCGGTGGCGAGGCGCTCGGGCTCGGCCTGGTGGACGAACTGGGCGGCATCCTCGAGGCGCGCGCGGCGGCGGCCCGCCTGCTCCAGCTGCCGGCCGGCAGCATTCCGCACCTCCAGCGCTACCCGGAGCCGCCCTCGACCCTCGAACTTGTGCGCGAGCTCTTCGACCAGCCATCCCTGCCGGGCCTCGCCTCCCTGGTCGCCCTCTGGCACGGGGTGCTCCTGCCCGGCACCGCCGAGATCACGCTGCCCCGCTTCCGCTGATCCTTTGCGCTATAGGATTTATAGCCTATGTCCGCCACGCGGTCAAGCGTGGCCGCGGGTCCGTTCGGCAAAACAGGGTCGGTGGGTTCGGTCCCGGGCGGAAACCCGGC
>CAZGUW010000230.1:0-7966 GCA_964528705.1 uncultured Geminicoccaceae bacterium | reverse complement strand
ACGTGGAGGTGCCGTTCTCACCGGGCCGCGGCGACGCGACCGCCGAGATGACGGACGCGGACTCCTTCGCGCCGCTGGAGCCGATCCACGACGGCTACCGCAACTGGCTGCAGGCGGAGTACATCGTCAATCCCGAGGAGCTGATGCTCGACCGCACCCAGCTCATGGGCCTGACGGCCGACGAGATGACCGTGCTGGTCGGCGGCATGCGGGTGATGGGCACCAATTGCGGCGGGACGAAGCACGGCGTCCTCACGGACCGTGAGGGTGCCCTGACGAACGACTTCTTCGTCAACCTGACCGACATGGGCAATACGTGGGTGCCCACGGCCGAGGGCCACTACGAGATCCGCGACCGCAAGACCGGCCAGGCCAAGTGGACGGCGACGCGCCTCGATCTCGTCTTCGGCTCCAACTCGATCCTTCGCTCCTACGTCGAGGTCTATGCCCAGGACGACAACAAGGAGAAGTTCGTGAAGGACTTCGTTGCCGCCTGGACCAAGGTGATGGACGCCGACCGCTTCGACCTGCGCAACTAGGCGCCTCCGCGAACCCGGCCCCGCCGCCCCCTCGGGCGGCGGGGCCGGCCCGCGCGGTCAGCCGGCTCAGTCCGGCCGGCCATCACCCTGCACATGCAGGGCATAGGCGACGAGCAGCACGAGCGAGCTGTTGTAGTGCAGCGAAACCTCGTTGCCGAGATAGTCGTGCATGTCGTCCACATAGCCGGCGCTCGAGGGGCCTTCCGCTCTCTTCGTCGGACCGCCGACCAGCGCCCCCTCGAGCTCGACACGGTGCGGTTCGCGCGCGTGGAACGCATCCCAGCCGGACCGCCCGAAGGCGTTGACGTGATGCGGGGCGCGCGGCGGATTCTCCCCGAAACCGACCACGAACGAGCGGTCGTAGCCGTTGTCCCCGAGGATGTAGTCGAGCTGGGAGAGCGCCAGTTCGCGGGCACTGTCGTCGCCCGTGACTTCGGCGTAGAGCCCGGCGGACCAGGCAACCGCCGCTGCCCGGCCGAGTGTTCCCCATTGCGGGCCCGTGTCGATGAGCCCGGCGAGGTAGGGATTCTCGCTCATCCAGCCGGCGTAGCGGGCGACCGACCGTCGCCAGTAATCGATGATCGACGATTCCATGCCGGCCGCGGCGAAGCTGTGCCAGCAGAGATCATGGTTGTGCGGCCCGCTCGGCGCATGCGGGTTTTGTCCGGCCTCGCGGGCGAAAGCCTCGGCCTGCCTGGCGTAACGGGACCATCGCGTGGCGCGGTACAGCTCGATGGCCCCGCACATCATCTCGTCCTGCCATTGCTCGACCCCGAAGACCCGCTGGCCGCCAAATCCGCCTGACGTCGTCGGGCGCTGCCAGCCCAGGTTGTAGACGCTCCTGGCCTTCCGGCCATAGACGAGCGCGCGCCTCGGGTCGAAGCTCACGAAGAGCCTGGCGCCCAGGGCGAGAGCCGCCGCCGTCATCCCGGCGAGGTCGGCGCCCGCCTCGACCCGGCTTTCCATGTCGAGGTCGAGATCGACGGGGCGCGGCTCGCCGCCCTGCGCCACCGGCAGGCGTGCCTTGACGTCGCACGTCGCCCAGTTCGAATGGTCGAACTTCACCCCGCCGACGCTGTGCACCAGCCTGGAGCGACCGGGATGCGCCTTGACCAACCAGTCCAGGCCCCATGCCGCCTCGTCCAGGATGTCCGGCACACCGTTGGGCGGCCCGTAGCGCGCGTCATGCCGATCGGAGAATCCCAGATCGACGAAAACCTCATAGGTCTTGAGCAGGCGGTAGGTGGCAATCGCCGTCGACATCGTGCTGATCATGTGATCGCCGGCGTCGAACCAGCCGCCGGCGAGATCGATACCGGCGCTTTCGCCGTCATGCATGTAGCAACGCGTGCCGGACGGCAACGCCCAGTTGGCGCCATCGCCGCTGCGCTGCGCGCCGAAGTACCCCACCGCCGCATCGAGCAACGGGCGATCAGCCGCGTAGGGAGCAGCCGCGGCGGGGCCGGCGACACCCATCATCACCCCGACGGCGACGAGAGACGACATCTTCAAAATGGGGACAACGCTCATGATTTCCTTCAAGGTCCTTGCGCGGTTCACGCCCATGCCGATCCCTTGCCGGAACCGAGCGACCTGTTCACCTTGGCGTTGCATCAAGGATGGCGCAACAAGGGTTGAGGGCATCGGCCATGCCGGCGATGATGCGAATGTCGGCCCGTCGGCATGGCAGGCTGAACCATGACCGGCGTGCCGGTCCCGGGACGCGAGGGCCAGAACTTGTTCGTTTCCGTCGTGACGCCGACGCTCAACCGGCCGGATCCGCTCCGGCGGGCGCTGCGCAGCCTGACCGCGCAGCACGTTGCGGACGGGCACCGCCTGGAGCTGATCGTGGTCGACAACTCCCGGGACGGCAACGCCCGGGCCGGCGTCGAGGCCATTGCGCGCGAGGCTGCCGTCCCGCTCCGCTACGTCTCCGAGCCGCGTCCGGGGATCGCCGTCGCCCGCAACCGCGGCGTTCAGGAATCGAGCGGCGACTGGGTCGCGTTCCTCGACGACGACGAGGAGGCGGCCCCGGACTGGGTGCAGTCCCTGTGCGCCGCGGCGACGCGCTCGGAGGCCGACGCCGTCTTCGGTCCGGTCGTGGCGCAGCCCGAGGCGGAGCCGGCCGGCGTCGAGGATGCTACCGTTCTGCTCGGCTACTTCGAGCGCCGGCGCGACCTGCAGGACGGCGGCGACCTGACCGACTGGTACGCCTATCTCGGCACCAACAACTCGATGTTCCGCAGGGCGACCTGCCTCGCCTCGCCACAGCCCTTCGAGGAAGCCCTCGATCGGATCGGCGGCGAGGACAGCCTGCTGCTGCTGCAACTCTACCGGGACGGCCGGCGCTTCGCCTGGGCCAGAGGCGCCACCGTGACCGAGTGGGTGCCGCCGCGTCGCCTGACCTGGAGCTATGTGCGGCGCCGCAAGATGCTGAGCGGCCAGATCAGGACCTTCGTCCACCGCATGCTCGTGCCGCCGCAATGGCCGAAGGTCGGCTTATGGATGCTGATCGGCGCCGCCCAGGCCTCGCTCGCCGCCGCCGGGGCGGCGTGCGTCTGGCCACTCGACCGGGTGCGGTCCCGCAAGCTCGGCGTCACCGCGCTGGGCGGGCTCGGCAAGCTGCTCTGGCTGCCACGCTTTCGCCCCTCCCTCTATGGCAGCAACCTGGTGTCGTGACGCTGCCGTCGCCCGCGACCAGGCATCGAGCTCGCCTCGCCACCGGTCGAGCTGCATCAGGATGATGAGGCAGTAGGCGCCGTGCGAGCTGCTCGGGAAGAAGGCCGAGCTCTCCAGGAGATTGCTCAGGAGGATGATGACGATCTGACAGTGGTACATGCAGATCGCGAACCGCTGCACCGGCGGCACCCTGGCCGCACGGGCGAGCGTGCGGGCATTGGCCAGGGCGCGGAAGCAGACGAACAGCACCAGCACCAGGGCCACGACCCCGCCGTGCAGCATGAGGTCGATATAGCCGTTGTGGGATTGATTGATGATGCTCGGGTCGTTCCAGAACTCGTGCCGGGAACCGCCCATGTAGTTGTATCGGCCGCCCGTGTCCCAGACGGCGCCGAACCCGAAGCCGAGCCAGGGCGAGTCGGCGAGCTTCGCGAGCGTCACGTCCCAGATATAGGTGCGGCCGGTGAACGTCAGGTCACTGAAGATGAAGCGGCCGAAATCCTCCCAGGTGACGCCGGTCGCCACCGCCGCGAACATGAGAACGCTGATGCCGAGACCGGCGGCAAGCAAATGCGGCAGGCGCGTCGTCCGGTCCCTGATCCAGAGCCAGTAGAACGGAAAGAACATCAGCGCGATCACGAGCGTGCCGGCGCTGGTCTTCGATTCCGTCACCTTGAGGAAGACGAGCGCCCAGAGGCCCAGGGCGGCCAGGGCCAGCTTCATCGCCGTTGCCCGCACGAGGAAGAAGGCAACGACGAACGTGACGACGGCGAGGGTCGAAACGAACCCGGCCGTGTTCTTGTGCAGGTGGATGCCGCGGATGCCGATCGCCGTGTGGCTGTAGGAGGGCAGCGCCAGCGAGGCGAGGTCGATCAGCATCACGATGCCGAAGGCACCGGTGAAGACCAGGACGGCCGAGCGCGGCGTCCGCAGCCCGACCGCGATGCCGAGCGCACCGACGAACACGACCATGAGCGCGAAGCCGCGGCGGACCGTGAGATCGGGGTGGTCCGACCAGAGCGTCGTGGCCGCCAGCCAGCCCAGCACCAGGAGCGTCGGCCACGCCCGGCGCAGGACCCGTATCGTCAGCGGCAGCTTGAACAGGCACATCGCCACGGCCGGCACCAGGACAGCGAACCAGATGAGCTGGTTGACGGCGCCGCTGACGACGAGGCGGCCGGTGGTGACGTAGGCAGCGAGGTCCCCGAGGTCGAGCAGGTAGAGCAGGCAGCCGAGCAGCACGGCAAGGCTCGCACGCCGGCACCATTCGAGCCGCCAGGCGGCATCATGGCCCTGGATGGCCGGTGCGGCTGCCCTGGCGCTCACGACGTGCACCGCTCAGATCTCGCGCAGATAGCGGTCCGTGTCCTGACCTCGCAGCCGCGCCGCGACCTGGGTGAGCAGGGCCCCGGCCAGTGGCGCCGACGTGCTCGCCAGGACAGCCATGGCCTGCCGCGCGCGACGGATCGGCGTTCGCCGCCATTTGACCGCCAGGAGGATCGCGTCGACCATCCCGGCAACCACCAGCGCATCCGAGACCGCGAGCACAGGCGGGGTATCGACCAGGACGAGGTCGTACTTGCCACTCGCCGCCCCGACGATCGCGCGCAGCGCCGGGTTGCGCAGGACGGCCTGCGGATTCGCCGCGCCCGGCTTGGCCGGTGCCGGGATCACGTCGATCAGGCCGGATGGATCCTGAAAGCGCTCGCGCAGCGAGGCCGGGGTCTGCACGCAGTCGGCCAGATCGCTGAAGGAGTGCTCGATGCCGAAATAGGCCCGCTGGGCCGGCCGCCGCAGGTCGCAGTCGATCACGAGGACCCGCTGGGCCCGGGCCGCGGCCGCCCGCGCCAGGCCGTACACCGTCAGGCTCTTGCCTTCGCCGGCCACAGCGGAGGTCACCATGATCGACCTCGGCGCACCGCCGGCATTTCCGATCCGGTTCAGGACGCGGTTGAACGATTCCTCGAGGATGACGGCGTCGGCCCGGCTTGCGCGCCCAGGGGATGGCGGACAGCACGGGCAGGCCGAGCCCGCGTGCCAGCTCGGCCTCGGCGAGGGCACCGCCGAAGCGCATCTCGAGTGCCAGGACGCTGCCGCTCGAGAAGCAGAACGCCGCGATCATGGCGAGCGCCAGCAGCATCTTCCGGTTCGGGAACGACGGGTCGATCGGGACTTCCGCCGGACTGAGGACACGCGCGTCCGGCGAATCGAACGCCGCCTGCTGCGTCTCCTGCATCTGGCCGAGGAAGGTCGCGTACATGGTACGGTTGATCTCGGCCTCGGCCTCGAGCTTGTGCAGCGCACCGCTGCTGCCGCTGCGATCGGCGAGCTCCTCCTCGAGCCCCGCTATGGAACGCTCGAGCTCGGCCGCGCGGTTGAGCTGGACCGCCTGCCTCGACTGCAGGCCGCCGATGGCCGTGGCGACCTCGGATGCCAGCCTGGCCTCCATGACCGCCACTTCGGCCGCCAGCTCGACCATGGAGGGGTGACGGGGCCCGAGCTCCTCGCCCTCGCGTGCGAGCCGCCGCTTCGCCTCGATCACGTCGCGGCGCAGTCCGTGGATCACGGCGAGGTCGAGGAGGTCGTACATCCGCCCGAACTGCCGGGCGTCGCGCAACGCCTCGATCTCCTGCAGCTGCGCCTCGATGTTCCGCAAGTCCGCCCGGGCCTCGACCAGCTCGGATGTCTGCTCGGCGATCTGCTGCGCCACGAGCTCGATGCCCGCCGAGCGGACCAGGCCCGCCTCCCGGCGAAACCGCTCGACGGCTTCGTCCGACTCGGTGACACGCTCGCGCAGCGCCGCCAGCCGCTCGCCAAGCAGCTCGGCAGCACGGCTCCGCGCCTCCTGCTTGACCTCGAGCTGGCTCTCGACATAGGCCCGCGCCAGCTCGTTCGCGACGGCAGCCGCGATCTCGGGATCCGTGGCCTGGAACTCGATCCGGATGGCGTTGGTGTTCGAGATCTGCCAGACGCCGAGCTGGCGCCGGAAGGCCTCCAGCACCCGACGGGGATCCGGCTCCTCGGCCGGCCGCTGCAACGCGGATTCCAGGGACTCGTTGGCGCGCAGCGAAACCCGGAGGCCCGTACGGACAAGCCCGTCCCAGAGGGTATCCGAAGCCGGGCCGTCGCTGGCGGCATTCGCCGGTTCGTCCCAGGCCGACGCCAGCGCCTCGTTCGCCCAGAGCGAGACGGCGAGCCCCTGCTGAAGGAGCCGGTCCAGGAGCGGTGGCTCGGCGGAAGCGACCAGAAACTCCCGAAAGCCGGTCGCCGCGATCGCCCGCTGGGCCAGGCCGCTCGACCGGATGACCTCCACTTCGCTGGCGATCGCCTCCTCGCTGGTCGAGAGCGACGTCGTCGCCGCCTCGATGCCGACCACCCGAGCGTGGTCGGGCGCGATCAGCACGGTCGCACCGGCAGTGTACTTGGGCGTCAGGTTGACGATGACGAGCAGGGCCACCGCCACGAACACGACGAAGATCAGGACGAGCTGGTACTTGCGCACGAGCAGCATGTTGACGTACCGCCAGAGGTCGAAATCGAAGACCTGATTCGCTTCCGACCACAAGGGCACGACATCCGGCTGCACGCTACGGTCATAGCGAGCTGCGGTGTCCCGTCGTACGATTTCCGTTTCCATCGCCCTACACCCCTATTAGGGGTCCGACGCAGAATATGCGTACTCTTTAGGCGCTCAGCTACCGGCCAGCGGCAATCTGGAAGATGCGCGGTCCCTCGACCAGGTAGCGCCGCCAGAGCCGCTTCGGATCCTGGGCCAGGCGGTAGGCCCACTCGAAGCCGGAGCCACGCAGCGCCTTCGGCGCACGATCTTCCGCGCCCGTGAGGAAACGCACGGCGCTGCCCACGCAGAAGCCGACGCCAACGGCACCGCCGGCGTGCTGGATCCGATTGGCCAGGATCTCCTGCTGCGGCGAGCCGACGGAGAAGAGCACGAACCGGGCAGGATGCGCGATCACGAAGTCGACGCAGGCCTGCACCTCGCGCTCGTCCTTGATGAAGCCCATCGGCGGATTGTAGTGATGCACCTGCTTCAGCCCGTAACGCGCCTTGATGGCGTCGATGACCTCCGGCTCGCAGCCGATGACGGTCACCGTGTCGGTGGGCTCGAGGCGGTCGAACAGGGCGGCCGCGAGGTCGCTGCCGGTCACCAGCGGCACCTTGGTCCCGAGCAGCCTGGCAAGCGCGACCAGCACCGAGCTGTCGCAGACGCTGAGCCAGGCTTCCTGATAGCACCGCTCGAGCCGGTCCCGCTGCTCGTCCAGCCGCACGACGTGATCGACGTTCGGCGTCACGACATAGGCGAATGGCTGCTCGGGGTTGCGCTCGAGAACGAGGGAGAGGATCTCGTCGTGGTCGACGCCGTCGATCGGCGCACCGAAGACACGGTGCATCAGGTCGATCCGGCGGGGATTGGCCCGCGCCTCCGGCTCGCCAGCCGCACCCGCCGGCCACACGGCCGCCGGCGCGAAGCCGATGCCGAACCGGCTCACCGCGCCGGCCTCCGACTTCCTACCGGCCGCCACTGCATCCGCGGCCAGCAGGTGATCGAAACCGACCAGCTCCAGGAGGGCCTGAAGCTCCAGCCCCACATGGATCAGCCGCAGACGCCCGCCGGCGCGATCCGCGGTGGCATGAACGTCCTCGAGCCAGGCCAGCGCCTCGAGATCGAGGCTGTCGATCCCGGCGAGGTCGAGGATGGCCTCGCCCGTGCTGCGGACCTGCTCCATGAG
>CAZGUW010000229.1:0-8114 GCA_964528705.1 uncultured Geminicoccaceae bacterium | reverse complement strand
GGCCGTCGGCGACGTTGAAGCAATAGATCATCAGCATGCCGATCGTGGCGCCGATCGAATAGCTGCCGGCATCACCCAGGAACAGACTGTCGCGCATGTTGAACGGCAGCAGGATCAGCAGGCCGAGCAGCATGAAGCCGAGATAGAGCTGCAGGCTCTCGGGCGCGTAGAGCATCAGGCAGCCGGTCCAGAACGCCGCCAGCCCGATCACCAGGCCGTTCATGCCATCGGCCATGTTGACCGCGTTCTGCAGGCCGACCAGCGAGCGGACGAAGAGGTCGCGGCCGAGCTGGTCGGTGCCGAGCGGGTGCGCCCAGGTCCCGCCCTCGAGGAAGACCGGGGGCAGAAAGCGCTCGCGGACCGAGAGCTTGGTCGGATCGATGTCCGTGAGCAGCGGGTAGATGAAGGCGGTGCCGACCAGCAGCAGGAAGAGCACGAGGCCGATCTTGAACTCGGTCTGCGACCAGGTGGCGAGCCACATCCGTCGGCCGGGGCTCGCCGCCGCGGCGGTGGCGGCGACCGCCGCCGGCTCCTCGATGGACGCGGCCATCAGTACTCGATCCTCGGGTCGATCTGCGCCGAGACGAAGTCGACGAGGATGTTGATCACGACGAAGATCGAGGTCGAGATGATGGCGATCCCCTGGATCACCGGGAAGTCGCGCTGCAGCACCGCCTGGACGGTGAGCAGGCCGAAACCCGGGTAGTCGAAGATGTACTCGACGATCAGGACCCCGCCGAGCAGGGCGCCGATCTGCACGCCGAAGAGGTTGAGCACCGGCACGGCGGCGTTGCGCAGCACATGGCGGCTGAAGATGCGGCCGGGCGACAGGCCGCGCACCTGGGCCAGCTCGACGAAGGGATGGCGCATGGTGTCGGCGATCGAGACCGAGAGCGAGCGGATGAAGAGCGGCGACATCTCGATGGCGATGACGAAAGCCGGCAGGATCGCGTAGGCGATGTTCTGGTAGCCGATCGACGGGATCCAGCCGAGCTTCGCCGTCACCACCAGCGCCAGCACGATGGCGAGCCAGAAGTTCGGCAGCGAGACGAAGATCGAGGACGCATAGAGGGCGAGCTTGTCCGGCCAGCGCCCCGCCATGAGCCCGCCGGCGATGCCGAGCGGCAGGGCGATCAGGGCGGTGAAGACGAGGGCGAGTCCGGCGAGCTGCAGGGTCAGCGGCAGGGTCTCGGCGACGAGATCGAGCACGCGCGCCCGCTCGCCCCGGGCCTCGTCGCGGCCGCCGCCCATCGACCCGCCGCCCCGGGCCTTGATGAAGGAGGTGCCGAAGTCGCCCTGCGCCACCTGCCCCAGATAGCGCACGTACTGGAGCGGGATCGGGTCGCGCAGACCCATGTCGCGGGCGGTCTGCTCGACCACCTCGTCGGTCGCCATGGGCCCGAGGATGATCCGCGCCGGATCGCCCGGCACGACACGCAGGAGGGCGAAGATCGTGAACGACACGAGGAGCACGATCAGCACACCCTGCGCGAGGCGCCGGGCGAAGAAGGTCAGCGCGAAGCCCACGCCCCCGCTATCCCGGGATCAGGCCTTGTACTCGGCCTTGGAGGCGTCGATCGGGCCGTTGGGATAGAAGTGCAGCCCCTCGAGGCCGGCCCGCCGGCCGTGCAGCAGGACCGAGGTGAAGAGCGAGAGGCTCGGCACCAGCTCCGCGATCTTCGGCGTGGCCACGGTCTGGATCAGCTCGCCGCGCCTGGCCGGATCGGTCTCGGCCTGCTGCTCGTCGAGCGCGGCGTCGATCTCCGGGTCGGCGATGCCGTTGATCAGCCCGCCGCGCGGGCCGGCGCTCGAATGGAACATCGGCCGGAGCACGAGGTCGGGCTCGGGCGAGCCGGTCGACCAGCCGACATCGACGAGATGGCCGTTCGGCTCCTGCCCCTCGCGCTGGTAGATGCGCTCGAGCCAGGCGGCCGTCTCCATCACCGTCAGCTCGACCGGGAAGCCCTGCTCCTGCAGCAGCGCCGTGATCACCTCGCCGTATTCCTTGGTCTTCGGATAGAAGCCCTCGCTGACGAGGTATTCCAGCGTCGGCAGACCCTGGCCGCCCGGATAGCCGGCCTCGGTCAACAGCTCCTGGCAGCGGGCCGGGTCGTACTCCGGATAGTTCGGCAGGTCGGCATAGCCGAACTTCACCGGCGAGATGTAGTTCGAGGAGGCATGGCCGGCGACGCCCAGGATCTCGGTGACGAGCTCGCGGTCGATGGCGTGGCAGGCGGCCATGCGCACGCGCGGGTCGTCGAAGGGCGGCTTGTTGCAGCGGAAGTGCAGGTACTTGTTCTCGGTCGAGATGGTGCGCGAGAGGGCGACGCCGCTTTCGGACGACAGCGTCTCGTACTGCTCGGGCTCGAGCCGCTCGACCACGTCGACCTCGCCCGAGAGCAGGGCCAGGACGCGGGTGGTGGCATCGCCCACATAGGCGAAATGCACCTCGTCGAGGATCGGCCGGCCGTGCATGAAGTCGTCGAACGCGGCCATCACGGTCGTGTTGCCGCGCTGCTCGACGAACTTGAAGGGGCCGGTGCCGTTCGGCCGCTCCTGCAGGACGGTCGGATCGGCGATGTCGTCCTTGGACATGATCGGCAGGAAGCCGGCGAGGAAATAGAAGGCCGATGCCGGGTAGTCACCGATCTTGGTGTGGACGCGCGCGGTCAGGCGGTCGACCACCTCGACCTCGCAGGGGCCGGGATACCAGGCCGCGGGGCGGCCGGGCTGCGAGCCGTACTCGAAGGTCGCCTTGACGTCCTCGGCGCTGAACGGGGCACCATTGTGGAAGGTGACGCCGTCACGCAGCTTGTACTCGATGGTGTGGAGGTCCAGCACCTCCTGGCTGGTCGCGAGCTCGAAGACGATCTCGTCCGGGTCCTCCGGGCGCATCGGGGTCTGGAAGAGCTTGCCGAAGACGAAGCCCTCGAAATTGATCTGGGCGAGCGTGGTGTGGCTCGTGGGGTCCCAGTTGCCGGTCACCGGCTCCGCACTGGCGAAGATCATGTGGTTGCGCGCCTGGCCGTAGGCCCGCTTGACGTAGGGTGCGGGGAACGCCGCGAGCCCGCCTGCCGCGGCCATGCCGCCGAGCACCCGGCGACGATTGGACCGAAGGCGCGCCTTGCCGGGAATCACGAGACTCGACATGAGGGTGGACCCTTCCTGCTTGTTGCGGTTTCGTGCCTGGGCGACCGACCAGTGACTTGCCGACGCTATTTGACACTTGCCCGAGGCGTCAACGACTTTTAGGGATCAAACGGTCAAAACCCACACAAACGGGCAGCGAGCCCAAGCGGGCACGACGTGATCGAGCGAGGCGGGAGCGGGCATGGCGGAGCCGGACGACATCCATCGGGAACTGCACGAGCGGCTGGCCCTGTTCTCCACCTTCGGTGCCACCGAAGCCGGCGGCATCCATCGGCCGGAGGCCACCCCCGCCAATGGCGAGGCGCGCGACGCGCTGGTCGCCTGGCTGCGCGAGGCCGGCTTCGAGGTGCGCGTCGATGCCATCGGCAACATCTTCGGCCTCGCCGTGACCGCCGGACCCGATGCTCCCTGGCTCCTCACCGGCTCGCATATCGACAGCCAGCCCAACGGCGGGCGGCTGGACGGCACCTATGGCGTCGTCGCCTCGGTCATCGCCGCCCGGGCACTGGGCCAGCGGCTGGCGAATCCTGTGATGAACCTCGCCGTGGTCGCCTGGACGAACGAGGAGGGTGCGCGCTTCCAGCCGAGCGTGCTCGGCTCGCAGGCCTATGCAGGCGCGATCGATACCGACTGGGCGCTGGCCCGGCAGGACCGGGACGGCATCACGGTCAAAGCGGCGCTCGAGGCCATCGGCCATCTCGGCACGGACGAGCCGGCGCCGCGCCCGGCGGCCTATGTCGAGCTGCACATCGAATGCGGCCCGCTCCTCGAGCGCGCCGGCCGGCGCCTCGCCGCCTTCGATCGCTGGTGGGGCTGCCGCAAGCTGGAGATCCGTTTCGAGGGCGAGCCGGCACACACGGGACCCACGCCCATGGCCGAGCGCCGGGACGCGCTTCTCGCCGCCGCCGGCGTCATCACGGGGCTGCGCCAGCTGGTCGAGACGGCGCCTGCGGGCGAGCTGCACACCTCGGTCGGGCGGATCGAGGCCCTGCCCAACTCGCCGAACGTCGTGCCCTCGTCCGTGACAATCTTCGCCGAGCTGCGTTCCGCCGACCCGGCCGTGCTTGAGAATGCCTTCAGTCGGGCCGAGGCGCTGATCCGGACGGAGGCCGACAAGGCCGGTGTCGGCTGGTCCTTCGCCCGCGACGAGCTTCGCCGCCCCGGCCGCTTCGCCCCGGGCCTGCAGCGCCTCGCCAACGAGGTGGCGGAAGGGCTCGGCGAGCCGGCCATGCGGCTCGACACCATCGCCGCCCACGACGCCGTGCCCGTGGCACGGCTCTGCCCCTCGATCGTCGTGGCGACACCGAGCATCGGCGGCATCTGCCACTCGCCGCTGGAGGACACGAAGCCGGAGGACCTGGCCCTCGGCCTCGACCTGCTCACCGGCATGCTCGAGCGCCTGCTGGTCGAGGGACCCGCGACGGCCCAGGCCGGGGAGACCGCAGCATGAGCGGACGGGACGCGATCGCCGCGGCCACAGCACTCGTCGCCACCGTGCCCGGCTGGGGCGGACGCGAGCCCTCGTTCCGCCTGGGCGTTGTGCCGATGGCCTCGCCCATGAACCAGGGCATCGACGCCACGGCGCTGCGCGCCCGGGACGCGGCATCGAACGAGAGCCTCTGGGTCAAGATCGCCGATCCCGATACCGCCCTCTTCGCCGACCCGGCGAGCGTCGTGGCCGCCGCGCGCGAGGCGGCTGCGCGCAGGATCGGCCCGGAGGTGCTCGCCACCGACCCCATGACGGGCGACCTCGTGATGCGCGACCTCTCCGGGTCGCATCGCGTCGCCACGCTGAACCGCCTCGCCGAGCCCGCCATTCGTGATGCCGTGATCGAGGCCAGACGGGCGTTCCAGGCCGGCCCGCCTTTGCCGCGGACACTCGGCGTCTTCGACCACATCGAGAGCCTGCTCCGCCGTACCGGCGACGCCGGTGTCGCCCTGCCCCAGGACCATGCCTGGCTCCTCGACAACTGCCGCGCGGTCGCGGAAGCGATCCGGGCAGCGGGCATCGACACCGTGCCGGCGCATGGCGACGGCAATGCCAGCAACGTCATGATCAACGAGGCCGGTGGCGTCCTGCTGATCGATTTCGACCTTGCCGCCAATCGCGACCCGTTCGAGGATCTCGGCAGCTTCCTGGTCGAGGCGCATGCCTTCGATCCACCCGCCAAAGAGAGCTTCGAGGCGTTCCACGGCAGCTTCGACGAGCGCCTCTTCAACCGCGCCCGCCTCTACGGCGTCGCCGACGACCTGCGCTGGGGGCTGATCGGCGCCATCCTCGCGAAAACCTCGGCGAGGACCGACCTCGAGTTCCTCAAATATGCCGAATGGCGCTTCCTGCGCTGCCGCATGGCGATGCGCGACCAGCGCTTCGAGGAACGGATCCGGAGGGTCTGACATGAATGAGAGAACGCTCGGCGAAGCCGAGAGCGACGAGGAGCGCGCCGTCGAGGCGGCCATCGCCAGCGTGCCGGCCTGGCAGGGCAAGGGCGCCAGCTACGCCCGGATGATCGGCGGCATCTCCAACAGCAATTGGCGGATCACCGTCACAGGCGACGAGCGGCGCTACTTCCTCAAGATCCCGGGCGCCGGGACCGAGATGTTCGTCGACCGCGAGGCCGCGAACGAAGGGGCCCGGCTGGCCCACGCCAAGGGTCTCGGGCCGGAGGTGGTCCATTTCGATGTGACGAGCGGGCTCGAGGTGGCCGAGCTCCTCGAAGGCTATCGCGCCTGCACCAACGCCGATTTCCAGGACGAGGCCATCCAGCTCGCCGCCGTCGACTGCTACCGCCGGTTCCACGCCGGCGAAGGGCTCGGGCTGACCAAGACCATCTTCGACATGATCGACGAGCACATCGAGCAGGTGGCCGAGCTCGGCGGCAGCCTGCCCGAGGACTGGCCCTGGCTACAGCGGCTCTACGGCAATGCCCGGGCGGCGTTCCTCGCCTCGGGCCTCGACCTCGTGCCCTGCTTCAACGACCCCATGCCCGGCAACTTCCTGGTGAAGCCGGGGGCGCCGATGAAGCTCGTGGACTACGAGTTCGCCTCGATGAACGAGCGCGCCTACGAGCTCGGCGTCTGGATCGGCGAGATGTTCTTCACCGAGGACACGGCCGCCCGGCTGCTCGAGGCCTATGCCGGCGCGCTCCGCCCGGAGCTGGTCGCCCGGGTCGCCGTCATGCGGGCTCTCGCGGATGTCAAATGGGCCACCTGGGCCATGGTCCAGGAGCAGATCTCCGCGCTCGATTTCGACTATCACAAGTACGGGGCGTGGAAATATCTCCGTGCCCGGTCGATCATGCACGATTTCCGCTGGGAAGCCTGGCTCCGCGCCCTGTAGAAGCCGTCAGGCCCGGCGCCCGGCCATCAACGCGGCGCTCGCGTGCAAGGCGGCTGTGTCCTGTTCGAGCTCTGGATCCCGATCACCATCTTCGCGGCGTTCTGCCAGAACCTGCGCTCGGCCCTGCAGAAGCATCTCAAGGGCAGGCTCGGCACGACCGGCGCCACTTTCGTGCGCTTCGGCTACGGCTTTCCCTTCGCCCTCCTCTACCTCGCCTTCCTGCATGCCGGACTCGGCCACGCGCTGCCGGCACCGAACCTCACCTTCCTCGCCGCCGGCGCGCTCGGCGGCCTCGCGCAGATCGTCGCCACCTTCCTCCTCGTGCACCTCTTCTCCTATCGCAATTTCGCCGTCGGCACGGCCTATTCCAAGACCGAGCCCGTGCAGGCCGCCATCTTCGGCCTCGTGCTGCTCGGCGAGACCGTGACGGCCGGTGCGGTGGCCGCGATCCTCATCGGCGTCGCCGGCGTGGTCATGATCTCGATCGCCCGCCAGCCGCTGACGCTGCGTTCCGTGATCGCCTCGCTCATCGGCCGCCCCGCCCTGATCGGGCTCGCCTCGGCGG
Organism: uncultured Geminicoccaceae bacterium; assembly: GCA_964528705.1. Taxonomy (GTDB): domain Bacteria; phylum Pseudomonadota; class Alphaproteobacteria; order Geminicoccales; family Geminicoccaceae; genus SLRI01. Next base: position 1,059 of record CAZGUW010000229.1, on the reverse strand, counting down.
CCTCGTTCGGCGTGTCGGCCGTGCTCTACCGGCAGGCCTCGACGGCGCTCGACGGACCCAACTTCATCATGCAGGCGGCCTTCACCCTCGCCTTCGTGACGCTCTTCCAGACCGTCGCCATGGTCTTGTGGATGGCATGGCGCGAGCCGGACCAGCTGCGCGCCAGCCTCGTCCACTGGCGCGTCGCCATCTGGGTCGGCCTCGTCGGTGTCGCCGGCTCCGCCGGCTGGTTCACCGCCATGACGCTGCAGCAGGTGGCCTATGTGCGCGCCCTCGGCCAGATCGAGCTGGTCTTCACCTTCCTCGCCTCGTGGTTCGCCTTCAAGGAGCGGATCAACCGGAGCGAGCTTGTGGGCTGCATCCTGATCGTCTCCGGCATCCTGCTGCTGCTCGCGGCAGCGCCATCCGGTTAGGCTAGGGAGACGCGGCAGCCGCCCCGGGATGGCCGAGCTCGGTCCGAAAGACCGCCGTGGCGCCGAGCCCGTGCAGCTCGACGTCACCCAAGGGCGTGGTGTCGGCCGCACAGGCCAGACGCCGCCGCGCGGCGTCGTCGAAGTTCAGGTAGCCGGGCACCCGCAGGCCGGCGAGGCGGGCCGCCAGGTTGACCGTCGGTCCCCAGAGGTCGAAGCTGAACCGCTGCTGGCCGATGACGCCGGCGAGCACCGTGCCGTGCGCCAGACCACCCCGCAACTGCCAGCCATTCCCGATTCCGCGCGCTGCCGCCGTCAGCTCACGGGCGTAGGCGACGCAAGAGGCGACCGGCTCCGGGTTGGCGATCAGCAGGTTGCCGGTGATCATGACGGCGTCGCCGATGAGCTTGATCTTTTCGAGCCCGTTGGCCTCTGTCAGCGTCTCCGCCAGTTCCGTGAAGTGCGTCAGCTGCTCCATCGTCTCGTCGGGCGACTGGCTTCTCGCCAGATTGCTGAAGCCGACGATGTCCAGGAACATCACCGCGACATCGTCGAGCTGCCGCGGTCGCACGGCGCCGGTCTTCTTCCATTCCCGCACCGCGTCCTTCGGCAGGAGGGCGTCCAGCAACGCATCGGCACGCGCCTGCTC
>CAZGUW010000228.1:3231-8167 GCA_964528705.1 uncultured Geminicoccaceae bacterium | reverse complement strand
GCGGAAGCTCACGCGCAGGTCGTCGACCCGAAGGAGCGGTTCGTGCATGCGGCCGGCCCTCAGCTGCTGCGCGGATCGAGGATGTCGCGCAACGCATCCCCGAAGAGGTTGAAGGCGAGGCTGACGGTCAGGATCGCAAGGCCGGGCATCGTCACGAGCCACCACGAATCGAGCATGTAGCGCCGGCCGGTCGAGGTCATCGCACCCCATTCGGGGCTCGGCGGCTGGGCGCCGAGCCCAAGAAAGCCGAGGCCGGCCGCGGTCAGGATGATCCCGGCCATGTTCAGCGTGACCCGGATGATGACCGAGGGAACGCACATCGGCAACACGTGGCGGAGCACGATCCGCATCGGCGAGGCGCCCTGCAGCCGCACCGCGGCGATGTAGTCGCTGTTGCGCACGGTCAGCGTCTCGGCACGGGCGAGACGCGCGATCTGCGGCCAGGCGGTGAGCGAAATGGCGATGATGGCGTTCTCCAGGCCCGGCCCCATCGCGGCGACGAACGCCAAAGCGAGGATCAGGCTCGGAAAGGCGAGGAAGAGGTCGGTCAGCCGCATCAGCGCCGTGTCGACCCAGCCACCGAGATAGCCCGAAACGGCGCCGACCAGAAGCCCGATGGGGGCGACAATGACCGACACCAGGAGGACGATGAGGAGCGTGATGCGCGAGCCGTAGACGACGCGGCTGAAGATGTCCCGGCCGAGCTCGTCGGTGCCGAAGAGATGCTCGCCGCTCGGCGGTGCCAGGACGTTGCGCAGGTTCTGCTCGTACGGCGATTGCGAGGTGATCAGGGGAGCGAAGGCGGCGACCAGCAGCAGCGCCACGATGATCAGGAGCCCGATCATGCCGAGCGGGTTGCGCACGAGCTGCAGCCAGCCGAGCCAGGCCCGCTGTGCGAAGGCCTGGAATGGCGAGGCCGCGGCCTCGGCATTGAGCCAGTGGCGCAGCGTTCCGGCGCTCATCGGGTCCTCGGGTCGAGCAGGCGATAGAGGAGGTCCGAGATCAGGTTCAGCGTGATGAAGACGATGCCGACGAGCAGCGTGCAGGCGGTCACCGCATTCATGTCGCCGATCAGCAGCGCGTTGGTCAGGTAGCTGCCAAAACCAGGCCAGGCGAAGACGGTCTCGATGAGGACGGCGCCTTCGAGCATCGCACCGTAGGAGAGCGCCACGATGGTCACGACCTGGACCCGGATGTTCAAAAAGGCGTGCCGCCAGATCACCTGCCGTCGGGGCACCCCCTTGGCCCGCGCGGCGATGACGTATTCCTGCTCGAGCTGCTCGAGCATGAAGCTGCGGGTCATGCGGCTGATATAGGCGATGGCGCTGTAGCCGAGCACGGCGCTCGGCAGGATGATGTGGCGCACGGCGCTCCAGAACACCTCGTGCTCACCCTGCAGCAGCGAGTCGACGAGGAGGAAGCCGGTCTGCGGCACGACGAGCCCGACATTGTACACGTCGAGCCGACCGCCGCCGCCGACCCACCCCAGCTTGGCGTAGAACACGAGCAGCGCGATCAGCCCGAGCCAGAAGATCGGCGTCGAGTAGCCGAGCAGCGAGATGACGCGCACCAGATGGTCGGGCCACCGGTTGCGGTTTACCGCGGCATAGACGCCGAGCGGCACACCGAGGCCGGCGCCAAAGATGATGGTCACGGTCGCGAGCTCGATGGTCGCCGGGAAGACGCGGGCTATGTCCGCGAGCACCGGATGGCCGGTGCGAAGTGCTATGCCGAAATCGCCGCGCAGCATGCGACCGACGAAGATCGCGAACTGCTCCAGCACCGGCCGGTCGAGGCCGAGCTGCTCGTAGACCATCTGGTAGGTCGACTGATCGGCATCGTCGCCGACGATCGCCGCCACCGGGTCCAGCGGCAGCACGCGACCGATGATGAAGGTGAGCGCCAGCAGCAGGAAGATGGTCGTGGCGATGCTCAGGACGGTCGAGACAAAGCCGCGCCCGCGCCGCGACAGGCGCCACCCCCGCCGATCCGCGACGCCGATCATGGCCAAGAGGTGCGGGCGCTTCCCGCGCCGCGCCCGGCTGCAGGGAAGCGGCCAGGCAGCGACCGGCGGATGGCGCTCAATCCTTCTCGACGATCTCCCATGGCGCCATCCAGGTCGGGTTGCCGACGTAGTTCTTGACCCGGCCACTGACGGCGAAGGGATCGATGCGCTGCGAGATCGGCATGAAGTAGGGGACCTTCTCCTCGATCAGCCTCTGGATCTCGGCGTAGATCTCCAGCCGGCGCTGATCGTCCTGCTCGGCGACGCCTTCCTCGATCAGCGCGTTGATGTCCTCCTCGAACCAGGACGCCCGCCAGGCGACCTGGCCGGTCAACTGCGCCTCGTCGCTGTTGTCCTGATTGTACCAGGTGCTGCGCATGAAATCGTGCGCGTCCGGCACGAAGCCGCCGCCGCTGCGCCCGACGAGGAACTCGAAGTCGCGGTTGCGCATGGAGCCGTAGACCGACCCGCCGTCGCCCGGCAGGATCTCGATCTCGACCCCAGCCTGGCCCATCGTGCCCTGGATCGCCGTCGCAATCTCGGCGAAGGGCGGCAGGGTCAGCACCCGGAGCGTCTTCGCCATGCCGTCCGGGTAGCCGGCGGCGGCCAGGCCGTCGCGGCACTTGTCGATGTCGAGCGTGTAGTCGAGGTCCTCCTCGATTGCGCCCGGGATGCCCGGCGGGATCTGCCGCTTCCAGGGGATGCCGTAGTTGCGCATCAGCGATTCGTTGATGCCCTCGTAGTCGACGCACCAGCGCAACGCCTCTCGGACCTCGGGCTTGCTGAGGTCCGGGTCCTTCATGTTGACGCTGAGATAGTAGTAGCCGCCACCCGGCACTCGCACGATGTCGACGTCGGGATTGGCCTCGAGGGCGTCGAAATCAGCGCCGGACAGGGTGTAGGCGACGTCGAGATCACCCTGCTCGAGCTGCAGGCGCGCGGTCTGGGATTCAGGCATGTGGCGGACGACGACGCGACGCATCTTGGCGACCTCGCCGAAGTAGTCATCGTGGCGTTCCAGAATGGCGATCTCGTTCGGTGTCCAGTTGCGCAGCGTGAACGGACCGGAGCCGGCCGCGTTGGTGGCGAGCCACGCCTTGCCGAGATCGCCGTCCTGCTCGTGCGCCATGACCGCCTCCATGTCGAGCACGGAGCCGAGGCTGTTGGCGAGGAAGTAGAGCTTCAGCTTGGCATTGAACGGCGATGCCATCTTCATGACGACGGTGTGGTCGTCCTCCGCGAAGATCAGCTCCTCCATGTTGTCGACCGAGTAGCCCCAGGACTTGAAGTGATTGGAGGGGCTGAGGTTCATCTCGAGCAGCCGGTGGAAGGAGCCGACGACGTCCGCGGCGGTGATCGGCCGGCCGCTGTGAAAGGCGATGTCGTCACGCAGGTGGAAGGTGATGGTACCGTCCGGGGCGAGGTCCCAGGATTCGGCGACGCCCGGCGTCAGGACGGCCGGATCGTTGGGGTCGGTCGTCACGATGGTGTCGTAGACGTTCGAGAAGACATGGGTCGGCTCGAACTGGCCCACGTCGTGCGGGTCCAGGCTCAGCATGTTGTTCATGTTCATGCCGACGATGAGCTGGTCCGGGGGTGTCTCGGCCCATGCGGGATCTGGCCCCGCCCCGAGGAGACTTGCGGCGCCGATGGCAAGCGCGCTGACCGTTCCGAGGACCATGCGACGCATGAGCGAACCTCCCCCTTATTGTTGCATTGTGCCGGCTAGCCAAACCGGGCATTGCACTCCTGATATCAGCGGATGATCTGACGGGCAACGGCGCCGTGGCGGCTCGACGGCAATACCTGCGAGCGGTTGGCGACCGGCCCGGGATCGAATAGCGTCTGCGCAATGGCCGAAGGTGCCGCCGCACGATGCACCAGCACAGCGACGAGGGAGCAAACCCATGAAGACCACCGCCGTCACGCCTGCCGACCTGGCCGCCTCGGTGCTGTCGGTGCCGCCTTTGCCCCTGGCTGCGGACCTATCCCCGAACGAGTCCGAGATGCGGCGGCTCGTCGGCCACATCGAGGCCGGCGGCGTCACGACCATCCTCTGGGGTGGCAACGCCCAGCTGCAGCACTGGCCGGCCAGCCGCTATGGCGAGTTCCTCGCGCTCGCCGAAGCGACGGCAGCATCGGAGAGCTGGGTGATCCCCTCGGTCGGGCCCGACTACGGCAAGCTCATGGACGAGGCGCGGAGCCTCGCCGGCACCCGTTTTCCCTGCGCCATGCTGCTGCCCATGGCAGCGCACAGCACGCCAGCCGGCGTCGCGCGCGGTGCCCGGGACTTCGTCCAGGCCGCCGGCATGCCCGCCATCGTCTACATCCGCCAGTCCGACTACATCGCACCGGATGCGCTGGGGGCAATGGTCGCGGCCGGCGAGGTCTGCGCCGTGAAATACGCCGTCGATCGCCCCGACCTGCGCGACGACCCCTATCTGGCCTCCCTGGTCGCCGCGGTCGGGCCCGAGCGGATCGTCTCGGGTGCCGGCGAGATCGTCGCCGTGCCGCATCTCGACGCCTTCGGCCTCGCCGGCTTCACGGCGGGCTGCGTCTGTATCGCGCCCGCCCTCTCGATGGAGGTGCTGCGCCTGCTCAAGGCCGGCGACCAGGCCGCCGCCGCCCCGGCGCTGGAGGCGATCCGGCCGCTCGAGGGATTGCGCGAGCGCCTCTCGCCCATTCGCGTTCTGCATGAGGCGGTCCGCCTCGCGGGCGTGGCGGAGACCGGGCCGATCTACCCGATGCTCTCCAACCTCGAGGCGGAGCACCATCCGGCGATCGAAGCGGCGCTGAAGCCGCTGGTGGCGGCCGAGCAGGCGCTCGTCCGGACCCCGGCGCTGGCCGGCTGACGGCCTTGCGGATCACCGGCATCGAGACGCTGCGGGTCGACTCCATCGGCAACATGCTCTGGCTGCGCCTTTCGACCGA
>CAZGUW010000228.1:0-3131 GCA_964528705.1 uncultured Geminicoccaceae bacterium | reverse complement strand
CGACCGAGGCCTACATCCACGAGACCCTGGCCCCCTGGCTCCTCGGCAAGGACCCGCTCGCGATCAACGCGCATCGCGAGGCGATCGGGCGGCGCATCGGCAACCGCTTCATGGGCACGCCGTCGCGCTCGGTCGAGATCCGCGGCAACTCCGCCGTCGACCTGGCGCTCTGGGACATCCTCGGCAAGCAGCTGAACGTCCCCCTGGCCCAGCTCTTCGGCGGCCGGGTGCGCGAGGAGATCCGCGTCTACAACACCTGCGCCGGGCCGGCCTACAACACGAGCCCGACCGTCGGCTGGGTCTCGCGGCTGGCCGAGCCCGGGGCCGCGCCGCTCGCCCCGCTCGACGATCTCCAGGCGCAGCTCGACGACCCCGGCGGCCTCGCCCGCTCGCTCCTGGCCGAGGGCGTCACGGCCATGAAGATCTGGCCCTTCGACCGCTTCGCCGCCAAGAGCGGCGGCTCGGAGATCACGGCCGCCGACCTCGAGGCGGCCCTCGCCCCCGTGCGCGCCATCCGCGACGCGGTCGGCGACGAAATGGACATCATGATCGAGTGCCACGGCATGTGGCGCCTGCCGGCCGCCATCCGGATCGCCAGGGGACTCGAGCCCTTCGGCATCTTCTGGCTGGAGGACCCGATCGAGATGCACCGGCTCGACGACCTGGCGCGGCTCAAGCAGGCGTCGCCGATCGCCATCGCCGGCAGCGAGAACCACGGCACGGCGCACTGGTACGCCGAGGCGTTCGGGCGGGGCCTCGTCGACTACGCCCATTTCGACATCGGCTGGATGGGCGGCCTCTCGGAGGCGCTGGACGTGGCGGCCCTCGCCCGCGCCCACGACCGCTGCATAGCGCCGCACGACTGCGTCGGCCCCGTCATGCTCGCCGCCAACATGCAGCTCGTCTTCAGCCAGCCGCACGCCCTCGTCCTCGAGACGGTGCGCGCCTATCTGCGCGGTTTCTATGCCGAGGTCATGCAGCCGGCGCCGGTGATCGAGGCCGGCATGGCGCGTCCGCTGGACGGACCGGGGCTCGGCATCGAGCTGGCGGCCGAGCTCTGGACCCGGCCGGACGCGCGTACCCGGAGCTCGAACCTGTAGTTCCGAAGGCGGGCAGCTCAGGTGTAGCCGGTCGAACCGTCCGGGCGGATCGGCAGCTTGCGCTCCCAGTGAACGTAGTCGTCCGTCTCCAGCGCCTTCTCGTCGATCTCGACCCCCCAGCCCGGCCGGTCGTGGCGCAGCTCGAGATAGCCGTCCTTCGGCAGATAGGGATCGACCACCCATTTCGTGTCCGCCGGCAGCAGGTATTCGAGGATCTTGAAGTTGGGCTGGGCGGCGGAGAAGTGCAGGTTGACCGCGGTCGCCAGCGGACCCATCGGGTTGTGCGGTGCGACCGTCACGTAATGCGCCTCGGCGAGCGCCGCGATCTTGCGCATCTCGAGCAGGCCGCCGACGGCGCAGATGTCGGGCTGGATGATGTCGGCACCCTGGGCGGTCAGCAGGTTCAGGAACTCGAAGCGGCTGTAGAGCGACTCGCCGGTCGCGAGCGGGCAGCGCAGCTCGGACCGCAGCCGGCCCCAGGCCGGGATGTGCTCGGGGCGGATCGGCTCCTCGTAGAAGAGCGGATCATAGGCGGCGAGGGCGTTGCCGAGCTGGACCGCCTGGTTGGGCTCGAAGATTTTGGCGTGCGCGTCGAAGGCGAACTCGTACTCGCTCGGGCAGGACTCCCTGAGGCGGCCGAAATAGTCGGCGCTCGCGCGCACCACGTCGCCCCAGCGCAGGCTGTGCAGGTCGGTGCGGAACGGGCTGAACTTGAAGGCGGTGAAGCCCCACTTCTCGTTCTGCTCCGCGATGAACGCGACGCCCTCCTCTGCGTCCCTGGCGCGATAGCCGCCGAGCGAGGCGTAGACCCGCACGCGGTCGCGGGCATGGCCGCCGAGCAGCCTGAAGACGGGCACGTTCAGCGCCTTCGCCGAAATGTCCCAGAGCGCATGGTCGATGGCGGCGATGGCGGCGAGGCCGAGCGCACCCGGCGGGAATCGCGCCTGCTGCAGGAGCTTGAGGATCAGGAACTCGATCCGGCGCGGGTCGTGGCCCTCGATCTGGCCGAAGAGATAGTCGAGCAAAGGCGGCAGCGCCCGGTCGGGCCCGTGATTGTAGCACTCGCCCCAGCCGGTGATGCCCTCGTCGGTGTCGATGGCGACGACCACGCGCGGCCGGTTGCGGTCGCGTGCCATGAAGCTTCTCAATCGAACGATTTTCATCTGGCCTCCCCGGGGCGAATGGGCCGGGAGTGAGCCACATTGTCGTCCGCCTTTCAACTCGCCACACCGGCCGTCACATCCCTCGGCAAATGGTTTGACAAAGCCGGGCGGCGCAACGAACCTCGCCGCTGAAGCAAGAGTCCATCGAGGCTCGATAAAACGGGAGGCGTGCGGATGAACGTTCCGCGAAACCATGTTCTGACAGCGATGTCGCGCCGGTTGGCACTGGGCAGCGCCATGGCCCTTCTGGCGGTGACCGGCAGCGCCCTGGCCGCCGAGTACAGCGAGGCGCCGGCGTTCGCCGAGCAGGTGGCGGCGGGGACGCTGCCGCCGGTCGAGGAGCGCCTCCCGGACAACCCGGAGGTGGTGACGCCGATCGAGGGCATCGGCACCTATGGCGGCCAGCTCCGCTACGGGCTGCGCGGCAGCTCGGACCACAACAACATCCTGCGCATGGTCGGTCCGCAGGGCCTCGTGCGCTGGAGCCCCGACTACATCGAGCTGATCCCGAACGTCGCCGAGGCCTACGAGGTCAACGAGGACGCCACCGTCTTCACCTTCCATCTGCGCGACGGGATGAAGTGGTCGGACGGCGAGCCGTTCACCGCCGACGACATCCTGTTCAACATGCAGGACCTGGTCTTCAACGACGACTTCGCGCCGACCCCGCCGCGCTACATGGCGAATGGCGAGCCGGCCAGGGTCGAGAAGGTCGACGACACGACGGTGACCTTCACCTTCGCGGCACCGTACGGCGATTTCCTCGCCGAGCTGGCCTCGCCGCTCGGCCAGCATCCGGTGCTCTACGCCAAGCACTACTGCCAGCAGTTCCACCCCACCTACGCCGAGAACATCGACCAGGTGGTGT
>CAZGUW010000227.1:0-8221 GCA_964528705.1 uncultured Geminicoccaceae bacterium | reverse complement strand
CTCGAGCCGGAGAGTGCCGAGAAGATCGAGCAGGCGCCGATATTGGAGTGCACCAGCGCGCCCGGCACCCGGTTGAGCCAGCGGTCGAGCGCCTCGTAGAGATCGCGCCCGGCCGGGCTCGAGGCCACGGCCGAGCCCATCAGGATGAACATCGGAATGGCGACGAGGCTGAAGCTGGCGAGCCCGCCGAAGAAGGTCTCGCCGATGATCTCCATCACGCCGAAGCCGCCGGAGAGGATGAGGGCGACGATCGAGACGAGGCCGAGCGCGAAGGCGATCGGCATGCCGGTGGCGAGCAGGACGAAGAGACCGAGCAGCAGGAGCGAGCCCGACGCCAGAGGACCCATCACTCGAGCTCCTCGAAATGCGTCAATTCACCGGCGAGCAGCGTTCCGCCGTCCTTCAGCTTCAGCATTTCCGCCACGTATTGCAGCGCCAGGAGGCCGATGCCGAGCGGCAGGGGAAAGAGCGGGATCCAGAGCGGCAGCTGCCAGACCGTGGCGGTCCGCCAGCCGCGGGTCAGCGCCTCGTAGAAGTAGATGAAGCCGGACCAGGCGAGCAGCAGGCAGAAGGCGAGCCCCGCCAGGGCACCGATGACCTCGAGCCAGCGTCGCCCGGCGCCGCCCATGGCCTTGGGCAGGAGATCGACCCCGACATGGCCCCGGTCGATCAGCACCGCCGGCGAGCCGATGAAGGTCGCGGCGACGATGGCGTAAATGACGAACTCGGTCTGCCAGATGGTCGAGCCGCCGAGCACGTAGCGGACGAAGATCATCTGGCAGGTGACGAGCACCGCTGCCGCGAGGAGCAGCATGGCGAGCACGCCGCCCGCCCGCGAGAGGGCGGTGACGATCGCGATATAGAGCCGCATGGCAGGTCGGTCCCGGACCGGACCGGCCGGGGCGCCCCCCGCCTCCCGGCCGGGGCCGCCTGCGGCCGGCGTGCTTCGCTGGAAGGTCTACTCGACGTCGAGGGCGAGCTGGATCAGCTCTTCACCGCCCGGCACGTTGGCGGCGAAGTCCTTGTAGGAGCTGTCCTGGGCCAAAGCGAGCCACGCGTCGTAGTCCTCGGGGGACATCTCGACCACCTCGACCCCGGCCTCCTTGTAGACGTCGATCATCTCCTGATCGACCTTCTTCGCCTCCTCGAAGAAGTAGCCCTCGGCCACCTCGCCGGCGGCCAGGAGCGCCGCCTGCTGCTCCTCGTTGAGGCTGTCCCAGCTCCGCTGCGACATGAGGATCGGCTCATACATGAACCAGAGCGCGTTCTCGCCCGGTGCTGTCAGGCACTTCACCTGCTCGTAGAGGCGGTAGGAGATGAACGAGCCCGACGAGGTGTTCGCGGCATCCAGCACGCCGGTCTGCATGCCGGTATAGACCTCCGAGGACGGCATCGAGGCGATCGAGGCGCCGGCCGCGGCCAGCATCTGCTCGAAGGCAGGCCCCGCCGCCCGGGTCACCTGGCCCTGGATGCTATCGGGCCCGGTGATGCAGCCCTCCTTCGAGGCGAAGCCGCCGGCCAGCCAGGCATCGGCGATCACCACCACCCGGTTCTCCTCAACGAGCCGCTTGATCTCGTCCATGAAGGGCGAATCGTTGAGCCGCTGGGCCCGCTCGTGATTGCGCACGAGGCCCGGCATCAGCGTCGCCGAGAACTGCGGCACCCGGCCCGAGGCGTAGTCGAGCGGGAACGCCGAGAGGTCAAGCTGGCCGCTGGTGAGCGCCCCCCACTGCTCGGTCGCCTTGAAGAGCGAGGCGCCCGGGAAGACCTGGACCTCGAGCCCGACGTCCGCGGCCTCCACCTCGCGCTTGATGATCTGCACCATCTCGTCGCGGATATCGCCCTTGCCGCCCGGCCACTGGTGCGAGGCGCGCAGCGTCGTCTGCGCCTGCGCCTGCGCCGTCGCCGAGAGCGCCACAGCCAGCGCCGCCGCGATCCCGAATTTCTGGAGATTCGTCGCCATCATCCTTGCTCCCCGTACGTGTTGTGTCGTTGCGTATCGTGACAATCACGCCACGCCGGCAAGGTCAATGGTCTCGGCGCCGCAGCCGGTCAGTCGTAGCCGTCGTGCAGCTTGCCGCGGAAGATCGTGTAGACGCCGATCGTGTAGGCGAGGACGACGGGGAAGACGACGAGCCCGGCGCCGTAAAAGAGGAAAGTGAGCGACTGCAGCGGGGCCGCTGCGTCCAGCACGGTCACCGAGTAGGGGATCATCCAGGGCCAGAAGCTGCAGGCGAGACTGGCGAAGGCGATCAGGAAGAGCGCCACCGTGGCGCGGAACGGCAGCTCGTCGCGGCGGAGACGCACGCCGCCGAGGATGCCGCCGACGGCGAGCACGCCGAGGATCGGGAAGAGCCAGAGCCAGTGCCGCTCGGCCCAGAGATCGGCCACGCGCAGGTGGGTGTCGAGCGTCACCATGAACGCCCCGACCATGAAGATAATCGTGCCGAGCAGGAGCCAGGGGATACGCCGATAGGCCCAGTCCCGCACCCGGCCGTCGGTCTTGTGCACCAGCCAGCCGGCGCCCAGAAGCGCGTAGCCGCAGACCAGGCCGAAGCCGCAGAGGATCGCGAACGGCGAGAACCAGCTCCAGGAATCACCGGCGAACTGGCCGTCCACCACCGGCAGCTCGCGGATCATCGCCCCGATCGCCGCCCCCTGCACGAAGGCGACGACGGTGGAGCCCAGCCAGAAGCCGATGTCCCAGACGGGGCGCATGCGCTCGGATCGCTCGCGGAACTCGAACGCCACGCCCCGGAAGATCAGCCCGACCAGGAGGAGCAGCGCCGGCAGGTAGAAGGCCGAGAGGAAGATGGCGTAGACGGCCGGAAAGGCCCCGAAGAGGCTGGCCGCGATCAGGATCAGCCAGGTCTCGTTGCCGTCCCAGAAGGGCGCGATGGCGTGCATCATCGGAGAGCGGTGGTCCTCGTCCGGGGTCAGCCCGAAGAGGATGCCGATGCCGAGGTCGAAGCCGTCGAGGATGACGTAGATCACGATCGAGAAGGCGATCATGGCGGCCCAGAAATAGGCGAGCGATTCTGCGTCCATCGGCTCAGTACTCCTCGCCGGCCGGGTTGTCGCCGGCGAACGCCATCGGCCGCTTCGCCGTCGCCAGATCGGGCTCGGGGGCCGGCGCCGGCCCCTCGCGGAGCAGGAGGTAGATATAGTAGAGCCCGAAGCCGAAGATGACCGTGTAGACCACGAAGTACGTCACGAGGCTGACCAGCACGTCGTTCGTCGTCAGGGTCGGCGTCACCGCGTCCTCGGTCCGCAGGATGCCGTAGACGACCCAGGGCTGGCGGCCGATCTCGGCCGTGTACCAGCCGGCGATCACGGCGATGAAGCCGCTCGGGAAGGAGAGGAAGGCGGGCCAGAGGAACCAGCGCGAGATCTCGAGGTGGCCGGTGAAGCGCAGGACGTTGCCGAGCCAGGCGATGGCCAGCATCAAGAGCCCCATGCCCACCATGATCCGGAACGTGAAGAACGGGATCGCCACCGGCGGCCAGTCCTCGGGCGGGAAGTCCTCGAGCCCGACCTCCTTCGAGGTCCAGTCGCCCGAGGCGATGAAGCTGCCGAGCCTCGGCACCTCGATCGCCCAGCGGTTTTCCCGGGCCGCCTCGTCCGGCCAGGCGATGAGCACCTCGCTCGCCGGCTGCTCGCTCTGCCAGCGCGCCTCGATCGCCGCGAACTTGGCCGGCTGGTGCTCGAGCACGTAGAGTCCGGCCAGATGGCCGAAATAGATCTGCACCGGGATCAGCACCGCCACGAGGCCAAGGCCCCAGTTCAGCATCACCCGGGCCTCGGCGCGATGGACGTCGCGCAGCACGTACCAGGCGCCCGTCGCGATAATGCTCATGCCCGTCGTCAGGAAGGCGCCGAGCAGCATGTGCGGCCAGCGCACCATCTGCACGGCACCGAAGACGATGGCCGCCCAGTCGGCCGGCACGATCTGCCCGTCGACCACCGCGTGGCCCACCGGCACCTGCATCCAGCTGTTGTTGGCGAGGATCCAGAAGGACGAGGCCATGGTGCCGAGCGCCACCATCCAGCACGAGAAGGCGTAGAACCAGGGCGCCACCCGCTTGCGGCCGAGCAGCATGACGCCGAAGAAGCTGGCCTCGAGCAGAAACGCCGTGAAGGTCTCGTAGCCGAGCAGCGGCCCCTGGATGGATCCCGTTCGCTCCGCCAGCACCGACCAGTTGGTGCCGAACTGGAAGGCCATGACGATGCCCGAGACCACGCCCATGCCGAACGAGACCGCGAACACCTTGAGCCAGAAATCGAACACCCGCCGGTAGAGGGCATTCCCGGTGATCGCGCGCAGCGTCTCGATCGTCGCCAGCCAGGCCGCCAGCCCGATGGTGAAGGCCGGGAAGATGATGTGGAAGGTGATGACGAACCCGAACTGGACGCGCGACAGGAAGACCGGATCGAGCTCCATCAGCGACGCTCCGCTGCCGTGCCCGAGCCGATGCCTCCGCCGAATCTGCCCATTGCAGTGTCCCCTCCTCGGTGCCCCTCTCGGGCGAAGTTGGCCTTCGGCCCTCGGAGCTCAGAAGAAGACGCCGTCGATCCGCTCCGCGCTCCAGAACGCCCCGATCGTACCGATGACATAGGCGGAGGCAATGACAGCCTGACGAGGAAGCGGCACCAGCCCCCGCAGCAATCGGACGGCGAGGAGCACGACACCGACGAAGGCGAGCTGCCCGATCTCGACGCCGAGATTGAAGGTCAGCAGCGCCAGCGGGATGTCGCCCTCCGGCAGGCCGAGCTCGCGCAGCGCCCCGGCGAAGCCGAAGCCGTGCAGCAGGCCGAAGGCGAAGGCGACGATCCAGGGCCGGCGAATGGCGATACTGGTCGAGCCCCGCTCACGCCGCACCGCCTCGACCGCGACGAGGACGATGCTGAGCGCGATCAGGATCTCCACCGGCCCGGACGGCAGGCGCACGAGGCCGAACGTCGCCAGGGTCAGGGTGATCGAGTGCGCCACGGTGAAGGCGGTGATCGTCATGAGCAGCATGCGCCAGTCGCGCAGGATGAGCAGGAGGGCCGCCACGAAGAGCAGATGGTCCGGCCCCAGCAGGATGTGCTCGATCCCCTGGTGCAGGTAGGTCAGGGCGACGCCGAGACTGCCCCGCTCGGGGTCGGGCTCGATCCACGGGCGCGAAGGCCGCACGAGCTCGGTCGTGTAGCCGCCATCCGCGTTGCCGATCCGCACCAGCACGTCGGTGATCGTCGCCTCGAGCCCGAGGAACCGGATCTGCCGGCCGGCCAGCCCGCCCGGCACCTCGATCAGGTGCCGCTCGATCCGCGAGCCCGGCAGGGTCTGGAGCTGCGGCGGCGCCAGCGCCACGGCCTCGGCCGGCAGCTCGAGCACGACCGGCAACGGCGCTCCGGAGAGCAGCGGTGTGCGCCAGAAGAGCGCGTAGCGTTCCGGCGCCAGCGGGTCGATCTGCAGATAGGCCGGCCGCACGTCATGGGCGTCGGCGGCCGGTGCCACGGCGAAAAGCGCCAGTAGCAGTGCGGCAAGCAAAGCCCCGGACCTGCCGAGGAGCCGTGCCGGGCGCATCACGGCGTGTCCGCGCCCTGCGGTGCCGTTTGCGTCAGGTCGAGCTCGACGTGCTCGAGTGGCGGCATGACGATCGTGTAGCGGGAGAGCATGTCGTCATAGGCCCGCTCGCGGATCTCCTGGTGCCGTTCCTCCAGCCACGCGGTGCTGACCGCCTCCTCGACCTCTTCGAAGCCGGCGGCGCGCTCCGGCTCCAGCGAGTCGATCCGGACCAGATGCCAGCCATAGCCCGAGCGGATCGGGCCCTGCCATTCACCGGCCGGCAGGGCGAAGAGGTCGCGGGCGAAGTCCGGACCGAACTCTCTCGCGACCGTCCCGGGCGTGCGGCCGCCATAGTAGTCCTGGAACATGAACCGGTCGGCGACGCCCGGCGCGACCTGGTCATCGGCCCCGAGGCCGGCAAGCTTCGGCAGGAGGTCGGCCGCGGCGTCCCGGGCTCCTTCCACGCCCCGCTCGTCCTCTGCGAAATAGAGATGACGGAAGCTGATCCGGGGTGGCAGGGCGAAGCGGTCGAGGTTCGCCGCATACCAGTCGCGCAGCTCCGCCTCGGTCGGCTCCTGCAATGCCGCCAGGTCGGCGAGCAGGAAGTCCATCTTCTGCGCCAGACGCCGGTTGATGATCTCGTCGTCCTGGTCGAGCCCGAGCGCCATCGCCTCGCGGACGAGAATGCGCTGGATCGCCTCCTGCTCGGCCAGCTGCCGCATCTGCCGGGCGTCCGGCACCGCCCGCCCCTGCGCCAGCCAGACGAGAGCGATCTGGCGAAGGTCATCCTCCGTGAGCACGACCCGCATGGGATCAGCCGCCACTGCCGGATCCTCCGGTGCCATTGCCGCCCAGACGCCAAAGAGGACCGCCCCGGCGACGACGAAGTGGGTGAGCGGATCGCGCAGCACCTGCTGCAGCAGTCCCGGGCGGCGGGGCGCAGACCCCGTGTCCGGCGCTCGACCGCCGCTTGCCGATGCCTCAGTCATCCCGCCGATCCAGCTGTGCCTGCGCCACCTCGTCCGGGCTGCTCCGGATGTAGGCCGCGGCTGCGAACACGCCCGCCGGATCGGCTATCGCACCCTTGTCGAGCAGCGCCGCGTAGTCCCGGGTGGCGCCCCACTCCTCCCACCGCAGCAGATCCGCGGCGACGAACCCGGCCATGGCCGGCCGCTCGCGGATGAACCGGCGATAGACCTCGACGACGCGCGCCCGCGGCACCGCCGCATCAGCGTCACCATGCACGCCGAGCGCCGTGAGCGCTGCCTCGATCGCATCCAGCCCGCGCGCCGGATCAAAGAGGTAGGTGCGGGCCACCCAGTCGAGCCGCGCTGGCCCCCGCAGCTCGAGATGGGCGGCCAGCAGCGCCGAAAGATCCTTGAAGGTGCCGGCGGCGAGATCGCCCTGCAGGCGCCCCTCGACCCAGTCGGCACTGCGCTCGCCGCCGGCACCCCCAAGGAGGAGGATGTCGGCCGCCCGCCGCGCCGCGATGTCCTCGGCCGCGATGCGTTCCAGGATCTCCGCCGCATGGAGGTCCCGCCCGAGCTCGACGATGGCTTCGTAGGGCGCCCTGCCGAGTTCGCCGTAGGCCAAAGCCTCGACCAGCCCGTCGCCGCTGTCGAGCTTTGGAGCGACAAGCTCCAGCCGCTCCCGCCAGCCCGAGCCTTCGGGCATCTCGTCGTCACCCGTCCCCGGGCGATTCGGCTTCGTCAGGAGCGACCGCAGCAGGACCGGCACCGCTTCCCCGCGCATACGCGCATCCGGCGGCTGCGAGCGGGCGAACGCGCGCAGCCAGTCGGCATGCGCCGGGTCGACCTCGCCGAGGCCGGACCAGCGCTGGCCGAGAGCGGTGCGCACGAGGAGCTCGGCCCGTCCCGCGGCGGTCGCCTGCGGCGGCGGGAGATCAGCCGCCAGCACGGCCATGTCGAGCGGGCCCTCGCCTTTCAGCCGGGCGACGATCGCCCATTCCTCCCCGACGCCCGATGCCTCCGCGAGCACCACCTGGTCGGCGCCGTCGATGCGCATGCCGGGCGTCAGCTCGACCGCCGACAGGCAGATCGCGCAGGCGCCGGCCGTGCCCACCGAGAGCATCAGGACGAGCCAGGCCCGCGCCAGGACACGACGGAGGCCGGCGAGCAAGGCCATCACTCGGTGGTCGGCGGCTCGGGCGGCACGACGGCACCGGTCACCTCGGTGCCGAGGAAGAGAGGTGTGTCGATGACCTCGTAATTGGCGAAGCCGAACTCGTTGCTCCGCGCCAGCACGTAGCTCGGCTTGGCATCCGCCTTGCTGTCACCGGACGAGGCATCGCCGTCCTTCCCGCCATCCAGCTTGAAGACCTCGAAGCTGTATGCGCGATTGCCGAAGTTGGTGACGAGCTTGCCGTCGGCGATCGCGTAGGCGGTGTTCGCATGGCCGAGATAGGAGTGCTCGTCGAGCACCCCGAAAGCCGAGGGCTGCGGAATCCGCGGATCGACGTTCATGACGAGCAGCAGTCCGTCATCGGTCCATTGCGTCTTGAAGATGCCGCCGGTGACCGTGTTCCTCAGCCAGTGGAACCTGGCGGCCACGAAGTCCTTGAGCTCGGCGTCGGTGAGCGCCACGGCTCCGGCCTTCTTCAGGTCGTCGACGGTTCGCCCGGCTACGGCCTTGCCGCGCGCCTCGGCGGTC
>CAZGUW010000226.1:0-8252 GCA_964528705.1 uncultured Geminicoccaceae bacterium | reverse complement strand
ACCTCCTGCTCGACCTTGACGTTGAGATTGATGACGATCGGCTCCTTGGGCGCCTCGAGCTGGACCGTCGGCTGACAACCCAGCAGGAACGCGGTCAGAGACAACGCAGCCCAGGGCGCGACATGGCATCCATCACGCTCACCGTCCCGCCCCCTGCAGCGCCCGTCGCAGACGGGCCGGCAAGTCGAAGGCTTCCCGGCCGGCACCGACGAGCCCGAGCACCGGTGCTTCAAGGCTGAGATTGAGCTCAATGGGATGCCCCTCGTATAGCGCAGGGTTGGCGCCCTGCAACTGCAACACGATCGATATGTCGCCGTCGACGAAGCCTTCCACCGTTGCAGAGGCCGCATCGTAGCGAAAGTCCGCGAGGGCCGCGACGAGCAGATCGACATTGGCGCCCTGACTACCGAGGACGGGCGGGGGCTGCGCCGGCCGATAGCGGATGACGCCCGGTCCGCGCGCCGCAAACCGGCTCTCCTCGATATAGAGCCTGCCCGTTTCGGTGAAGCTGAAACCCAGCTCGCCATCCACGGTGCCTTCGATCGCCAGCGCTTCCACTTCGAGCCGCTCGACCAGCCGACCAAGATCGAGGCCCTCCATCCGCAACCTTTGGGGTGCCGCCGTGCGCGGCGGCCAAAGCCGGTCGAGCCGCAGCGTCCCCTCGATCAAGCCGACCGGGAGATAGTCGGTCGTGAAGCTCAGCCCATCGATAACGAGCGCGAGATCAGTCGCTTCCGGCTGGCTGCCCTGCCAGTCCAGCGAGAGTTCGATGGTGCCGTGCACATCACGGATCTGCTCGCCGAGACCCAACCAGAGCCGGGCCGGCTGCAAGGCGTCTGGCGCAAAGCGCAGCGGCTCGAGGGTTGCCGTCACCCGGTCGGGCACGCCACCGCTGCCGGCCCCGTCGAAGCGCAGCACCAGCTCGCCCTTGCCGCTGGCGACAACGCCATCGAGCCGCCAGCCCGTGGCCCGGCTGGCCAGCCTGGCACTGGCCCAAAGTGGTATGCTGCCGGCCGGCCCCTCGATCCGATCGATGCTGAGCGCCAGCGGCGCCCCCGGCCGGCGCTCGAGCTCCACGCGGAGGAGCGCAACGCTCCATTCGTCATACGCAATGCTCAACCTGCCGATCCGCACCGTCTCGGGCAGCCAGGCGGCAAGGCTCGAACCGGCCAGGAACAGCCAGCCAGCGACGGCAGTACCGGCGACCGCGACAGGCATGCCGTCAAGGGGGCACCGCCGCGACAACGGACGAGCGCCCTATCCCGGCCTTTGGAACACTAGGGCGTAGGATCGACCACGAGCGCGATGACCTCCACCAGCGTCACCTGCACGACATCGCCCGGCTCCAGCGTCTCGACGAAGGCACGCATCTCCGGGTCGTTCACCATGAGCGAGCGCTCGGGTCCCTCCTGGGGCTCGAAGCTGACCTCGCCGGTTTCCGCGTCGTACGCCTTGAAGACGACACTGGTGTCGATGGTCGTCACCGTGGCACCGGCCGGCCTGTCGCCTTCCTCCGTTCGCACGAGCGACGTATCGCCCTGCGTGGCGATCGGCTCGCTGCCGGGCGGGACGAGGCTCGCGATGATGCCGCCGTAATAGCCGATCGTGACGGTATCGCCGACCTCGACCTGCGGCAGGTTGCGCACCTCCGGCGGCGCCACGACCGTGATGAAGCGCCCGTCCTCGGCCTCGAGCAGCACCTGCCGCGTCGTCAGATCGACATCGTGCACCAGGGCAGTACCGATTGCGGTCTGCTCGACGACAGCGCCCTCCTGCGCCCATGCGATCGGCATGGCCACCAGGCAGGCCAGAACGGCACCGCCGATCCTCGCAGCGATTCTCAACATGAACTCGTTCCCTCGGTTTGGAGAGTGCCGCATCGACTATTGCGGGCCATCGACCATGATACCCAACACCTCGACCATGACGACGTCCACCTTGTCGCCGGCCTCCAGGGTCTGCACGAAGGCACGCATCTTGTCGTCCTGGACGGTCACCGTTCGCTGCACGCCGTCGCTGGGCGTGAACCGGACGGAGCTGGTAGCCGCGTCGAAGGAATCGAAGGTCACCGTGTCGGCGAACTCCGAGGCGATGGCGCCGCCCGGCTTCTCACCGGCCGCCGCCCGGGCGGTGGTCAGGTCCGCCTGCTCCCCGAGCGGCTCGGCGCCATCCGCGGCGAGGCTCGCGACGATGCCGCCATAATAGGCGATCGTCAGCGTGTCGCCGGCCGCGATCTCGTCGAAGTTGCGCGCATCGGGACCGGCGACGATCGTGACCTCGCGACCGTCCTTGGTCACCAGAGCGACCTCCCGTGTCACCTTGTCGACGCTCTTCACGGTCGCCGTCCCGGTAGCGGTGCGCTCGACGAAGGCACCGTCCTGCGCCCGGCTGCTGGCGGGAGCGAGCAGACCCGCGCCGAGAAGGGCACAGACAGCGAATACACAACGAAGCTTCAACATATGATTTTCCCTGGTTTCATTCGGCCGCGACGGAGTAGTCGCGGTACTTGTCGAGCAGCCGACGCGGCTTCTTCAGGGCATCACGGCGAAACGGCTCGCCCAGCTCCTGCGTCACCATGACCTCCAGCACCGATGGCCGATTGCTGGCGATGGCTTCGAGCAGCGCGTCACCGATCTGGTCGGGGCTGTCGACAGTGATGCCGTTGGCACCCATAGCTCGGGCGATGCCGGCGAAGCTCGGGTTCTCGAGATTGGTGCCGACATAGCGGTCGGCGTAGAAGTCGATCTGATTCTTCTTCTCCGCGCCCCACTGCTGGTTGTTGAAGACCACGGCCACGGCCGGAATGTTCTCGCGGACCGCCGTCAGCGTCTCCTGCAGGCTCATTCCCCAGGCGCCGTCGCCGACATAGGCGACGGCCGGGCGGTCGGGCCGGGCGACCTTGGCGCCGATCGCGGTCGGATAGGCGTAGCCGCAATTGCCGAAGCTCATCGCCGCGAAGAAGCTCTGCGGCTGCTCGAAGCGCAGGTACGAGTTGGAGACCGAGCAGATGTTGCCGATATCGGTCGTCACCATCGCGTCCTTCGGCAGCGCCTTCTCCAGCTCGCGCAGCGCCCGACGCGGGCCGACCGGCGAGCCGTCCGCCTGCCCCCACTCGTCGAGCTCGGCTTCCCATGCCACCTTCTGCTTCTCGATCTCCGCCACGCGCGCATCGCGATTGCCGTGCGCCGCGATGGCCCGGTTGGCCGTCGTCAGCCGCTCGTGGATCGCAGCGGTCGCCGCACGCGCGTCGCCGCAGACGCCGACCGTCGCCTGTTTCACCAGTCCGATCCGGCGCGGGTTGGCCTCCACCTGGACCAGCTTCGCGTTCTTCGGCCAATAGTCGATGCCGTGCTGCGGCAGTGTGCCGAAGGGCCCAAGCCGTGTGCCGAGCGCCAGCACCACGTCAGCCTGCGCCAGGAGCTTCATCGCCGCCTTCGAGCCCTGGTAGCCGATCGGCCCGCACCAGAGCGGATGCGACTTCGGGAAGCTGTCATTGTGCAGGTAGGTGTTGATGACGGGCGCCTGCAGATGCTCGGCGAGCCGGATGACCTCGCCCACGCCGTCGCTCATCACCACACCGCCCCCCGAGAGGATGACGGGAAACTTCGCGTCGGCGATCAGGGCCGCCGCGGCATCCAGGCTCTCCGGGCCGCCGGGACCACGCTCGACCCGGATCGGCTGCTGGATCGCGTAGTCGGCCTCGCCGTAGAAAAGGTCACGCGGAATGTTGAACTGCGTCGGGCCGCGTTCCAGCATCGCATAGTCGAAGCAGCGACCGAGCAGCTCGGCCATGCGCCCCTGGTGACCGCAATGCACCTGGTACTTGGTGATCCGCTCGAAGAACGGCATCTGCTCGGCTTCTTGGAAGCCGCCGAGGCCCTGCGTGTTGGACCCGGTCTCGGGCGTGATGACGACGACCGGCGAATGCGCCCAGTAGGCGGCCGCCACCGCGGTCACGAAATTGGTGACGCCGGGGCCGTTCTGGGCGATGCAGACGCCATGCCGCCCCGATGCCCGGGCGAAGCCGTCCGCCATGTGCCCGGCACCCTGCTCGTGCGCCACCGAGATGAAGCGGATGCCCGCCGGCTCGAAGATGTCGAGCGCGTCCATGTAGGCCGAGCCGACGATGCCGAAGACATGCGTCACCCCCTGGGCCACGAGTGTCTCGACCATCGCCTCGGAAGGCGTCATCAGCGTCATCGTGTGCTCCCCCCTTGCAGCGCCTTCAGGCGCGGATTCTCTCGTTGGCCGGATCGTAGAAGGCGGCGAGCCGGGCCTCGGCCGCGACCCGACGCCAGCCGATCTCGATGGCGAACTCGCGTGCCGGCGTCAGGTCCTTCGCCCCGCCTGGCAGTTGCACATAACCCATGCCGAGCGAGGCGTCGATCCGGTGGCCATAGGCGCCGGAGGTGATCGAGCCGACGATCTCGCCGTCCGACCAGACCGGCTCCTCGTGATGCAGCAGCTCCAGCGGATCCGACAGCCGGAACTGGATGAGACGCCGCTTCGGTCCGCCGGTCTCGCGCTGCCGCAGAAGCGCGTCGCGACCGATGAAGGCCGGCTTCCGCCAGCCGACGGCAAAGCCGAGCCCGGCCTCGAGCGGCGTATCCTCGACGGAAATGTCGTGGCCCCAGTGGCGGTAGGCCTTTTCCATGCGGCAGGCGTTCATGGCGTGATAGCCGGCCATGCGGAGCCCGCGGCCGCTTCCCGCCTCGACCAGCACGTCGAAAACGTGGGCGGCGAACTCGGCCGGCACATAGAGCTCGTAGCCGAGCTCGCCGACATAAGTGAGGCGACTCGCCCGCACCACGGCGCAGCCGATCTCCAGCTCCCGCGAGGTAGCAAACGGGAAATCCGCGTCGGCCAGGGTCTCGCCGGAGACCGCCTCGAGAAGTGCGCGACTGCAAGGTCCCATGAGCCCCAGCATCGGCAGGCCGGAGGTGACATCGACGACGGCACAGCGGCAGTCCTCGGGCATAAGGCGGCGGAGCCAGGCGAGATCGCGGGTCTGGCCTGCCGCCGTCGTGACCACCAGGAACTCGGTCTCGCCGGTTCGGGTCACCGTGAGGTCGGCCTCGATGCCGCCCCGCTCGTTCAGCCATTGGGTGTAGACCACCCCCCCGACCGGCACATCCATCTCGGCCGCCGAGACATGGTCGAGGAGGGCCAGCGCGTCGGGGCCCGTCACGAGGTATTTCGTGAAGCTCGACTGGTCGAACAGGCCCACCGCGTCACGCACCGCCCGGCATTCGGCGGCACACGGCTCGAACCAGTTCTGCCGGCCCCAGGAATAGCGGTAGTCGCGTTCCTCGCCGGCCGGCGCGAACCAGTTCGGTCGCTCCCAGCCGGACTGCTCGCCCATCACGGCGCCGAGCCTCAAAAGGCGGTCGTGGAAAGGCGAGCGCCGGACGCCGCGCGCGGTGGCATATTGCCGGTGCGGCCAGTGCATCGCGTAGAGCAGCCCGAGCGTCTCCGTCGTCCGCTCGCGCAGATAGCGCTGGTTGGCCTGGAATGGCTGCATCCGGCGCACATCGACATCGACCAGATCGACCGGCATGTGCCGGTCCCGGATCCATTCCGCCAGCATCTTGCCGACGCCGCCCGAGGAGCCGATGCCGATCGAGTTCATGCCGCAGGCGACGAAGAGATCCCGAAGCTCCGCCGTCTCGCCGAGCAGATAGCGATCGTCGGGCGTGAAGCTCTCCGGGCCATTGAAGAAGGTCTGGATCCCCGTCTCCGCCAGGATCGGCAGGCGCCGCACGGCGGCCTCCAGGATGGGCTCGAAATGCTCGACGTCGTCGGGCAGGGTCGTGAACTCGAAATCGTCGGGAATGCCGCCCATGCCCCAGGGCTTGGCCACAGGCTCGAAGGCGCCGAGCAGGAGCTTTCCGGCATCCTCCTTCACGTAGGAGCACTCGTCGGGGACCCGCAGCACCGGCAGATCGCGGGGCAGGTCGGCAATGGGCTCGGTGACGATGTAGAAGTGCTCGGCCGCATGCAGCGGAACGGCGACGCCGACACCTCGGGCAATGGCGTGGCTCCACATGCCGGCGGCGAGCACGGTGGTCGTGGCCCGGATCGGTCCCTCCGGGGTGAGCACACCCGCTGCCCTGCCCTGCTCCACCAAAATCCGCTCGACCGCCACGTTCTCGACGATCCTGGCCCCGCTGTTGCGGGCACCCTTGGCGTAGGCCATGGCGACGTTGGCGGGATCGGCCTGGCCGTCCTTCGGCAGGAAGATGCCGCCCACGAGATCATCGGTGCGCAGCAGCGGATAGCGGCTGGCGATGTCGCCGGGGGTCAGAAGCTCGACCGCGAGGCCGAAGTTCTTCGCCATCGAGGCGCCGCGCTTCAGCTCCTCGAAGCGCTCGACATTCGTCGCGACGCCGATCGATCCGTTCTGGCGAAAGCCGGTCGAGAGGCCGGTCTCGGCCTCGAGCGCCCAGAGCAGCTCCGAGGTGTACTTCGCGAGTTCCGTCATGCGCCGCGAGGCGCGCAGCTGGCCGATCAGCCCAGCCGCATGCCAGGTCGTGCCGGAGGTCAGCCGCTTGCGCTCGAGCACGACGACGTCCCGAATCCCGAGCTTCGTCAGGTGGTAGGCGATCGAGCAGCCGATGATGCCGCCGCCGATGATGACGACGTCGCAGGTCGAAGGCAGCTCGCTCGCCATGTCCAGCCCGTTCGCAGGTTAGGTCGCGTCCGGTTCATAGCAGCGCCGCAACCGCGACGACAGGCGCATGCCGTGCTACGGTTGCTTGCAGCCATTCGACAAGCAACAGGGGATGTGAGCGATGCGGGTTGGCGTGCCGAGGGAGATCAAGAACCACGAATACCGGGTGGGCCTGACGCCGGCGAGCGTGATGGAATTCCTCGCCCACGGGCACGAGGTGGTCGTCGAGACCGGCGCCGGCACCGGAATCGGCTCTGACGACGCGGCCTATAACGCGGCCGGTGCCAGCATCGCCGCCACGGCGGCCGACGTCTTCTCCACCGCCGACATGATCGTCAAGGTCAAGGAACCGCAGGCGGTCGAGCGGGCCATGCTGCGCCCGGGCCAGATCCTCTTCACCTATCTCCATCTCGCGCCGGACCCGGAGCAGACCACCGACCTCATCCGCAGTGGTGCCACCTGCATCGCCTACGAGACCGTCACCGACAGCCACGGTCACCTGCCGCTCCTGGCGCCGATGTCGCAGGTTGCCGGCCGCCTCGCCATCCAGGCCGGTGCCCACTGTCTCGAGCGGGCGCACGGCGGCTGCGGCATCCTGCTCGGTGGCGTGCCGGGCGTCGAGAGCGCCAAGGTGACGGTGATCGGCGGCGGCATGGTCGGCGAGAACGCGATCCTCATGGCGCTCGGCATGGCCGCCGACGTCACCGTGCTCGACCGGAACGTCGACGTGCTCCAGCACCTCGCCCGCCGCTTCGGCCCCAGCCTGAACACCGTCTATTCGCAGCGGGCCTCGCTCGACCACTACGTGGTCGACGCCGATCTCGTGATCGGCGCCGTGCTGGTAGCCGGGGCCAGCGCGCCGAAGCTGGTCACCGCCGACATGGTCAAGCGGATGCGCCCGGGGACGGTGCTGGTCGACGTGGCCATCGATCAGGGTGGCTGCTTCGAGACCTCGCATGCGACGACCCATGCCGAGCCCACCTATATCGTCGACGACGTTGTCCACTACTGCGTCGCCAACATGCCGGGTGCGGTGCCCCGGACCTCGACAATGGCGCTCAACAACGTCACCCTGCCCTACGCGCTAGCGCTCGCCGACAAGGGCTACAAGGCCGCGCTCAGGGAGAATCCGTATTTCCGCGCTGGGCTCAACGTGCATGAGGGCAAGATCACCTACCGGGCCGTGGCCGATGCCCAGGGCCTGGGATATACCGATCCCCTGGATGCGCTCGCAGACTGAGACCGCTTAGGCGGGCACGAGACCGAGCACCACGGCGTAGCGGGCACCCTTGCCGATCGCGATGAGGATCATCGTCGGCAGCAGGGGTGTGCGGAAGAGGCCGGCGACCAGTGTCAAGGGGTCGCCGACGACCGGGACCCAGGCGAAGAGCAGGGACCAAATGCCCCAGCGCCTGAAATGCCGGGTCGCGCGCTCCAGTTGGTCCGGCCGCAACGGGAAACGGCGGTGGTCGCGCCAGCGCCGTGTCCAGCGCCCGAGCGCCCAGTTGACCAGCGAGCCCAGCGTGTTGCCGGTCGTCGCCACCGCCCAAAGGGTCAGCCGCTCGCCCCAGCCGGCGCGCTC
>CAZGUW010000225.1:0-8252 GCA_964528705.1 uncultured Geminicoccaceae bacterium | reverse complement strand
CGAACCCGGGGATTCGACGAACGAACCCGAGCGTCCGCAAACGAACCCGGCGACCGACAAACCCTTGTTTTTTTGGTAGTTTTCGTCGCGATTGCGGGTCTCAGGGTGCGCCCACCGACCGAAAAACCAAAAACTGCCGAACGAACCGGGGGGTGGGCTTGCCAGGGATGGCAATATAGGTTATAAATCCTAGTATCAGGCGGGGGTCAGCCGCAGGAAGCGCCGGATCAGCAGGCAGGCCGCGATGGCGAGGCCGAGCGCCAGAGCGAGCCAGATGCCCCGGCCCTCGAGCGGGGTCCAAAGCGCCAGCAGGCCCGCCGTCGGGAAGGCGATGCCCCAGTAGCCGATGGCGGCGATCACCAGCGGGACGCGGGTGTCCTGCAGGCCGCGCAGCGCGTGGGCGGCGGTCACCTGGAGGCCGTCGGCGATCTGGAAGACGGCGGCGATGGCGAGGTAGGCCGTGGCGAAGGCGAGCACCTGCGGCGCCTCGGGGCCGCCATCGAGGAAGGGCCGGATGAGCGGGCCCGGCACCAGCCAGAAGGCGAGGGCGGTGCAGCTCATGAAGCCGGTGGCGAGCGCCATGCCGGCGAGGCCGGCGGTGCGCACGGCGCCCGGCTCGGCCCGGCCGTGCGCCAGCGCCACGCGGACCGTCACCGCCTGGCCGATGCCGAGCGGCACCATGAAGGTGATGGAGGCGAGCTGGATGGCGATCTGGTGGGCGGCGAGCTGGAGCGTGCCGACATAGCCCATGATCTGGGCGGAGCCGGCGAAGACGCCGACCTCGAGGAGGATGAAGAGGCCGATGGGGATGCCGATCCGGTGGATGGCCCGGAATGTCGCCCAGTCCGGGCGCCAGATGCGGCCGAGCACGTGATGCCGGCGGAAGGGGTGCCGGGTCGCGACGATGACCGCCATGACCGACGCCAGGACCACGGCGGTCAGCGACGAGCCGATGCCCGCCCCCAGCACCTCGAGCCGGGGCAGGCCGAACGCGCCGAAGATCAGGCCGTAGTTGAAGAACGCGTTGAGCGGGATGGCCGCCAGCGTGACGACCAGCACGGTGCGCGTCCGCTCGAGGGCGGTGGCGTAGCAGCGGAGCACGTTCCAGACGAGGATGGCGACGAGCCCCGGCGTCACGCCGCGCATGTAGCGCTCGGCCTCGTGGCTGAGCGCCGCGTCCTGGCCGATGGCGATGAAGGCGCTGCCGATCCACCAGAGCGCCGGCAAAGCGAGCAGGCTGAACGGCACCGCCGCCCACAGGCCCTGGCGGACCACCCGGCGCATCTCGCGCACCTGCCGGCGTGCGAGCGCCGCGGCGGCGAGCGGGGTGACCGCCGTGCCGATGCCGATGCCCATCAGCATGACGGGTTGGAAGGCGCTGAGCGCCAGGGCGGTCGCCGCCAGCGCCTCGGGGCCGAGCCAGCCGAGCATCACGAGGTCGGTGGTCATGATGGCGATCTGGCCGATCGAGGCGATCACCAGGGGCAGCGCGATATGCGCCAGGGCCGCCACCTCCCGACGGAAGAGGCGGCCCCTGGACGAGGGTGCGGCACGCGGCAGCGTGCCTGGCGACGAGGAGAGCATCGCTCGACCTGTTCTGGCTGGCCCGGTTCGGTGCTGGTGGTGGCGGTCGCCGTCCTTAGCCGTTCCCGCCCGCGCCGTCGAGCACCGGTCGACCATCGGCGGGCGGCGCCGGAATCGCCCGTCGAGGTGGCCCGATGGCTGGCGGTTCGCCCGCAGTTCTGCGAAACTTGGAGCGATACCAGACAAGGCGTGTTGCGGCGGCTCCTCGGACCGTTCCCGCACGCAGGAGCAGAGCATGACCGACGCAGCACTCACCGTCCGGCTGAACGCCCAGGACAACGTCGTCGTCGCCCGCCGGGCGATCGGCGAGCGCACCACCCTCGATACCGAGAAGGTGACCACGACCGCGAAGATCCCGGCCGGTCACAAGATCGCGACCACCCGCATCGCCAATGGCGAGCCGGTGCGCAAGTACGACCAGATCATCGGCTTCGCCAGCGCCGACATCCTGCCCGGCGACCATGTCCACGTGCACAACTGTCAGATGGGCGAGTTCGACCGCGACTACGCCATCGGCAGCCGGGCCAAGCCGGTCCAGATGGTGCCCGAGGCCGACCGCGACACGTTCCAGGGCTTCGTCCGCAAGAACGGCAAGGTCGGCACCCGCAACTATATCGGCGTGCTCTCCTCGGTGAACTGCTCGGCCTCGGTCTGCCGCTTCCTGCAGCAGAACTTCCCCAAGGAGGTGCTGGCGCAGTACCCGAACGTCGACGGGATCGTGGCGCTGACCCACTCCACCGGCTGCGGCATGGCCGACCGCGGCGAGGGCTTCGCCGCCCTGCAGCGCACGCTCTGGGGCTATGCGCGGCACCCGAACTTCGCCGGCATCCTGATGATCGGCCTCGGCTGCGAGGTGAACCAGATCGACTTCCTGCTCGAGGCCTACCAGATCGAGCGGGGTCCCTTCTTCCAGACCATGACCATGCAGGACACCGGCGGCACGCGGAAGACCGTCGAGCGGGCGACGGCGATCATCAAGGAGATGCTGCCGCACGCCAACGAGTTCGGCCGGCAGAAGGTGTCCGCCTCGGAGCTCACTGTGGCCCTGCAGTGCGGCGGCTCGGACGCCTATTCCGGCATCACCGCCAACCCGGCGCTCGGCTACGCGACCGACCTCCTCGTCGCCCAGGGTGGCACCGGCATCCTCGGCGAGACGCCCGAGATCTACGGCGCCGAGCATCTCCTGACCCAGCGGGCCGTGAGCGAGGCCGTGGGCCAGAAGCTGATCGACCGGATCAAGTGGTGGGAGGAGTACACGGCCTCCAACGGCGGCGAGATGAACAACAACCCCTCCCCCGGCAACAAGGCGGGCGGGCTCACCACCATCCTCGAGAAGTCGCTGGGGGCGGCCGCCAAGGGCGGGACCACCAACCTCGCCGGCGTGCTCCGCTATGCCGAGATGGCGACGACCAAAGGCTTCCTCTTCATGGACAGCCCCGGCTACGACCCTTGCTCGGTCACCGGCCAGGTCGCCTCGGGCTCGAACATCGTCGCCTTCACCACCGGCCGCGGCTCCTGCTTCGGCTTCAAGCCGGCACCGTCGATCAAGCTCGCCACCAACACCGCCATGTACGAGCGCATGGAGGAGGACATGGACATCAATTGCGGCGACATCCTGAGCGGCGGGGCGACGATCGAGAGCAAGGGCCGCGAGATCCTCGACCTCCTGCTGCGCGTGGCCTCCGGCGAGCCGTCGAAGTCGGAAGCGCTCGGCATCGGCGACCACGAGTTCATTCCCTGGCAGATCGGCGCCGTGATGTAGCGGTCGCCCGGTCCCTGCCCTGACCCCGGAGCCGGTGGCGCATGGATTCGGCGCGCGTCGAGCGCAAGCTGACGACCATCCTCGTCGCCGACGCGGTCGGCTACAGCCGGGCCATGGCGGCCGACGAGGCGGCGGCGCTGGCGGCGCTCCGGGCGGCACGCGCCGTCTTCGCCCGGCTGATCGAGCGGCACCGGGGGCGCATCTTCAGCAAGGCCGGAGACGGGCTCCTCGCCGAGTTTCCGTCCGTGGTCGAGGCGGTGCAATGCGCCATCGAGGTGCAGCGCGAGCTCGCCGGCCGGCACGCCGCCCCCGGCGCCACCCAGTTCCGCATCGGCGTCCATCTCGGCGACGTCATGGTGGACGGCGACGACCTCTTCGGCGACGGCGTCAACCTGGCGGCCCGGCTCGAAGCCATGGCCGAGCCCGGCGGCGTGCTGATCTCGCAGCCGGTCTACGATCAGGTGCACGCCAAGCTCGAGGTCGGCTTCGACTATCTCGGCCAGCAGCGGCCGAAGAACCTGGGTGCGGAGGTGCCCGTCTACCGGGTGGCGCTGGACGGCAGCACGCGCAGCGCCCCGCACTGGGGCAGCCACCGCCAACGGACCCGGGCCGCACCCCCGCCGCCCGAGGAGCCCGCGGCCGAACCAGCCAACCGCGGCGGGTGGCCCCGCATCCGTCGCCACGCGCAGTTCCTGGGCGTCGTCTGGCTCGGCCTCGTGGCCGTCGACATCTTCACCGGCGCCGGCTTCTGGGCGCATTGGCCGGGCATCGCCATGCTGATGCTGCTGGGCCTCGAGGCGGCGCCACTGCTGACGCGAAGCTGGTTCGACGCCACTTACGCCCGCCTCGCGATCATCGTCGCCGGCCTTTTCCTGATCAACCTCGCCACCTGGTCCGGCACGCTCTGGGTCGTCTGGCCGGCGCTGGCGCTCGTCGTCCTCGAAGCCCTCCGCCGCCTCAGGCGCCGGCACTGAGCACCCTCAGCCCGTGGCCCAGATCAGCACCGCCGTCACCGTGACCACCGAAAGGGCGTGCGTCGCCAGCACCAGTGAAGAGGCGCGGGTGGCGTAGACGGCATAGCGTTCGGCCAAAACGAAGACCGAGGCCCCGGTCGGCAGGCTCGCCGTGACGATGGTGGCGACGGCGAGCTCCGGGCGGAGCGGCAGCAGCCAGAGCACCACCACGGCCATGACGGCCGGGTGGACGACGAGCTTGAGCGCGCCGAAGGTCAGGATCTCGGCGCGGGCACCGGCGATCGGTGCGCCGACCAGCGAGGCGCCGAGCGCGAAGAGCGCGCAGGGAGCCGCTGCGGCGCCGAGCAGCCCGGCGAAGTTGCCGATCGGTGTCGGCAGGTCGAGGCCGGTCAGGGTCCAGGCGAAGCCGGCGAAGACCGCGAGCACGAGCGGGTTCTTCAGCAGGTTCCGGCCGACCGTGCGCAGCGTCGCGAGCCGGTCGCCACCGTGCCCGGTTCGGGCCTCGAGGAACATGATCAGGATGGGTGCCGTGATCAGGTTGTCGAAGGTCAGCGCCAGCACGGCCGGCAGCGCCGCGTCCGGGCCGAGTGCCGTGATCAGGAGCGGCACGCCCATATAGCCGGAATTGGTCCAGATACTGCCGGCGCCAGCGACCGCCGCCTCGGCAACCGGCAGGCCGAAGCGCCAGCGGGCGAATGCCGATATCAGGATCCACAGGCTGAAGGCGACACCGTAGAAGGCGGCGAAGAAGCGCCAGTCGAAGAGCTCGGCCACCGGCGTCGTCCCGACCTTGGCGAAGAGCAGCGCCGGCAGGGCGAAGTGGAAGACGAAGGCGTTGAGGCCCTGGACCGCCGTCGGGCCGACGAGCTTCTTCGCCAGTGCCACGTAGCCACAGAAGATGAGCGCGAAGAAGGGCAGCGCCACGTCGAACAGCGCCGCCATGCCCGCCCCTCAGAGCAGCTCGTGGAGGAAGGGCAGGAGCGGCTTGTCGGCCTCGGGCATCGGCAGGTCGAAGAGGGCACCCGGCCGCAGCCAGCGGATCTTCTGGCCTTCCCGCGGCTCCGGCTCGCCCTCCCAGACCCGGCAGACATAGAGCGGCATGAGCAGGTGGAAGTCCGGGTAGGCGTGGCTCGCGAACGTCAGGGGCGCCAGGCAGGCGGCATGGGTGACGATGCCGAGCTCTTCGTGCAGCTCGCGGATCAGGCAGGCTTCCGGGCTCTCGCCGGGCTCGAGCTTGCCGCCCGGGAACTCCCAGAGCCCCGCCATGCTCTTGCGCGCCGGCCTAGTCGCTACCAGCACGCGATGGTCCTCGTCGATCAGCGCCACGGCGGCGACGAGGACGATCGGCAGGGCCTGCGGCGCAGCACCGGCCGGCTCTGTCACCCTGCTCAGCTCCGGTAGTCGGCGTTGATGTCGATGTAGCCGTGCGTCAGGTCGCAGGTCCAGACGGTGGCCCGGCCCGGGCCGTCACCGACCCTGATGTCGATCAGAATCTCCGGGCCCGCCAGGTGCGCGGCCACCGGCGCCTCGTCGAGATCAGGGACGGCGGCACCGTTCCGGGCGACGTCGTGCCCACCGAAGGCGACACCGAGCCGCGCCGGATCGATCGCCTCGCCGGCCCTGCCGACAGCCATGACGATTCGCCCCCAATTGGCGTCGGCACCGGCAATCGCCGTCTTGACCAGGGGCGAGTTGGCGACGACGAGGCCGATGCGCCGGGCCGATGCGTCGTCCATCGCACCCTCGACGGTGATCTCGATGAACTTCTGCGCCCCCTCCCCGTCGCGTACCACCTGCTGCGCCAGGTCGATCATCACGGCATCGAGGGCCCGGACGAAGTCGGCGAGGCCGGGGTCGTCGGCGCTCGACGGCGGTACGTTGCCGGCCCGGCCGGTGGCGAAGAGCAGAAGCGTGTCCGAGGTCGATGTGTCGCCATCCACCGTCGTCGCGTTGAAGGAACGGTCGGTGGCTCGGTTCAGGAGGGTCTGCAGGACCGGCGCCGGCAGGGCGGCATCGGTGACGGCGAAGGCCAGCATGGTCGCCATGTCGGGGGCGATCATGCCGGAGCCCTTGGCGATGCCGGTCAGCGTCACCGTCCTGCCGCCGATGCTGGCCGTGGCCGAAGCCCATTTCGGGAAGGTATCGGTCGTCATGATGGCGCGGGCCGCAGCCTCCGCCCCATCCTCGTGCAGCCCGGCCACCAGCGCCGGCACCGCCGCCTCGATCTTCTCGACGGCCAGACGCTCGCCGATCACACCGGTGGAGGCGACGAGGACCTCCTCGGCCGCACAGTCCAGGGCAGCCTGCACCGCCGCCACCTCGCGGCCCACCGCCGCGTCGCCCTCGGCACCGCGGCAGACATTGGCGTTGCCGGCATTGACGATGACCGCCCGCGCCCGTCCGCCCTGCTCGAGTCCGCGGGCGAGTGCCTCGCGGCACCAGACGACCGGATGGCCGGGGGTCAGCGAGCGCGTGAAGACGCCCGCCGCCGTGCTGCCGGGTGCCAGCTCGATCAGCAGGAGGTCGGGTCGGCCGACATAGCGGATACCCGCCGCCAGCGTGGCGAACCGGGCCCCCTGAACGGCTGGCGGTGGTGCCGGCGTCGGCGGTGCAAGCGGCGAAGGCTCAAGGGGCTTCGGCATGGGCGGTGCCTGCGGATGGGACGTGCTGGCGGAGCCGGAAGGCCGCGCGGGCGAGCTACTCGCGCGGCGTGCCGTCGATGTTGAAGCGCTCCACTTCGGCACCCTCGCGGACCTCGGCGAGCAGGCCCTCGACCGCGTCGCGGGCCAGCTCGGCCCGCAGCTCGGGCTCGGTCTCCTCGAAGGTCGGGTTGGTGGTCTCCTTCGCCTCGACCAGAATGACGTGGTAGCCGAACTGCGTCTGCACCGGCTCCTTGCTGTAGCTGCCGGGCTCGAGCGCGAAGGCGGCCTCCTCGAACTCGGGTACCATGGCGCCGCGGCGGAAGCTGCCGAGCTCGCCGCCGCGCGCAGCAGCCGGATCGGTCGAGCGCTCCATGGCGAGCTCGGTGAAATCGGCACCGGCGTCGAGCTCGGCGATCACCGCCTGCGCCTCCTCCTCGGTCTCGACCAGGATGTGGCGGGCGGTCACCTCCTCGATGGCGAAATCGGGCTGGGCAGCGCGCTCCTCGTAGGCCGCCTTGAGCGTCGCCTCGTCGGTGGCGTCGAGGACGGCCCGCTCGATCAGCGTCTGGCGCAGGACATCCGCTCGGGCCCGGGCAATCGCCGCCTCGACGTCGGCCTCGCTGGCCAGGTTCTCGGCCTCGGCGGCCTCGAGCAGGAGCTGGCCATCGATGAGCCGGTCGAGCATCGGGTCGTAGATGGCCTCGATCGGCATCTGCCGGAACTGCTCGGGCAGCTCCATGTAGCTCTGCTCGAGGTCACTCCGGTGGAACTCGATATCGCCGACCTTGGCGACCACCGGATCCTCCTGGGCCGAGGCAGCGCCGGCCGTGCCGAGGACGAGCGCTAGGGCGAGGCCAAAACGCGACAGACGGATCATGGGGGAGCTTTCGATTGGGATCTGGGATGTGAATCGGCGCGCATAGAGCCACAAACCGTGCAGGCCGGCAAGCCGGGCGCATCAGGACCTTAACCGGAACTTAATAAAGCCTGCGTAGTTTCCACCGTGCCGTGAGGGAGACGTGGCGTGCCGCCGCGCCGCTCTTGCTACGAGGTCTCGGGGCTGGCTAGAAGAGCCCCGGCGTTTGCGGCTCCGGCTCGATGGTGGCATGTGTCCACCGTTCCGGATCCGGCCGTCGGGATCTCTGGACCTGCGCCACGAGGAGAACAGATGACGCCCATCAGGAAAGTCGTGTTCCCGGTTGCCGGCCTCGGCACGCGGATGCTGCCGGCGACCAAGGTGCTGCCCAAGGAGATGCTGCCGGTCGTCGACAAGCCGATCATGCAGTATGC
>CAZGUW010000224.1:5145-8273 GCA_964528705.1 uncultured Geminicoccaceae bacterium | reverse complement strand
AGGGTCATGGTCTCGGCCGCACCCGGCAGGCCGAAGGCGACATTGCCGGTGAGCTGCTGCTTCTGCGCGTCATCCATGCCGGCGAAGCGCTCGGCCGCGGCGGCCCGCACCTCCTCCGGGTAGTCCTCCTCGGCATAGCCACGTTTCAGGATGAAGATGTCGAAGGCGGCGAAATCGACGAGGTCGAAGCGCATGCAGGTGCCGCCGTGGGCGACCCGGTAGGTCAGGTCGGTGCGCGTCCAGTCGAGCACCGGCATGAAGTTGTAGCAGACCACCTCGATGCCGGCGGCCGCCAGGTTGCGCAGGCTTTCGCCGTAATTGGCGAAATGGGTGCGCCACTCGCCCTTCTGCTTCTTGATGTCCTCGGAGACCGGCAGGCTCTCGACCACCTCCCACTGGAGGCCCGAGGGCGAGCCGTCGCGCCGGCGGCCGATCTCGGCCTGCCGCTTCTCGATCTCGGCCGGGCTCCACACCGCCCCGGTCGGCACATGGTGCAGGGCCGAGACCACGCCTTCGACGCCCGCCTGCAGCATGTCGTCGATCGAGACCAGGTCCTTCGGGCCGAACCACCGCCATGTCTGCCGCATTCGCTATCCTCCTCCCAGCCAGCCTGACCGGTTGCCTATCAGATTTGATTTCGGTTGATTAGCATGGAAAAGCGGCAGTCCGACGCGCCGCAGGAAAGGCCACCCCATGCAAACCCGTGTCTGCCGACTCCACGCCCAGGGCGACATCCGCATCGAGACCATCGAGGTGAGGGCACCCGGCCCGGGCGAGGTGTGCCTGCGCATGGGTGCGGGCGGCATCTGCGGCTCCGATCTGCATTACTACCGGCATGGCGGCTTCGGCCCGATCCGGGTGAAGGAGCCGATCATCCTCGGCCACGAGGCCGCCGGCACCGTCGAGGCGGTGGGCCCGGGCGTCGAGCTCGCCGCCGGCGCCAAGGTGGCGGTCAACCCAAGCCGGCCCTGCGGCCAATGCAGCTACTGTGAGGCGGGGAAGCTCCACCATTGCCTCGAGATGCGCTTTCGGGGCTCGGCTATGCGCTTGCCGCACGAGCAGGGCCTCTTCCGCGAGCGGATCGTCGTCGAGGCAGCGCAATGCGTGTCGGTCAGCGATACAACGAGCCTTGCCAAGGCCGCCTGCGCCGAGCCCCTCGCGGTCTGCCTGCATGCCCGCAGCCGCGCGGGCGACCTTGCGGGGCATCGCGTGCTGGTGACTGGGGCCGGCCCCATCGGCAGCCTCTGCGTCGCCGCCGCGGCTGCCGGTGGTGCTGCGGAGATCGTCGTCACTGATCTGCACGGCGCCACGCTCGCCGCCGCCACCGCCATGGGCGCCACCCGTGCCATCAACCTCTCGCACGCCGCCGACGCCATGGACGCCTACAAGGCCGACAAGGGCCATTTCGACGTCACCTTCGAATGCTCGGCCGCGGCACCCGCCATCCGCACCGCCATCGAGGCGACGCGGCCCACTGGCCGGATCGTCCAGGTGGGCGTCACGGGTGACGTGGCGGTGCCCCTCAACCTGATCGTCTCGAAAGAGATCGAGCTCGTCGGCACACATCGTTTCCACCCCGAGTTCAGCGAGGCCGTGCGGCTGATCGACGAGGGCCGGATCGACCCGACGCCGATCCTGACCGGCGAGTTCCCCATCGGCGACGCACGGGACGCCTTCGAGCTCGCCGGCGACCGCAGCAGGGCCGTGAAGGTCCAGCTCATGCTCAGCCATTAGGCGTGCCCGCCGGCCATCCGGCCAACGCACCCGACTGGCTCCGGGCCTGGCAGAACCGGACGATCGAGCCCGCAGCGGCGCTCGACCGCTTCGACGGCCTGCCGGGCCTCGAGCCCGGCGCCATGTTCGGAGAGTGGCGGGGCCGCAGCCTGCCGACCGGCCATCCGCTCGACGGCCTGCTCGAGGCGCTCGGCTGGCATGGCAAGGCCTTCGAGGCCCTCGATCGCGTGCATCCCCTGCTCTTCCGGGATCGGTCGGGCGCACCGGTCGCCATCGAGCCGGCCTGGCTGCCGGTGGACATCGCCCTTCGCCTGCCGGGCTTCAGCCGGAGCGCACCGGTCAGGGCGGCATTCCGGGCCCTTCGCCCGCTGCTGCGCGCCCGGGGGCCGGCGGCGAGGCTGGAGACGCGCCACTTCCGCGGCCGGACGAGTGCCGCCATGGTCTATGACCGCCTGCCGATCACCGACCATTTCCGCCGGATCGACGCCGACCGCGTGCTCGGGCTGATGGAGCTGCGACGGTCGCCGCAGCCCTTCTTCTTCTTCCTCTATCGCTAGCCGCTCAGCGGTGGCCCGGGCCGCCCGGCCGCATCTGCGGGGTGCCGTCGCCCGAGCAGAGCCGCTGCAGCGAAGCGATATCGGCGATCTCGACATGGTTGCCGTGTGCCTGCACCCCGAACGACCTGAGGCGCGACAGGCAGCGCGAGAAGGTCTCGGGCTGCATGCCGAGGGCACCGGCGATGAGCTGCTTGTCGAGCGGCAGCTCGAACTCGGCGGCCGTCACCTCCTCCGGGCAGAGCTGCAGGAGGAAACGCGCGAGACGCTCGGTCGACGAGCTCGAGCTGCGCTGCTCGATCTGCTCGACCAGCCGCCGCAGATGGCGCGACATCGACGCCAGGATGTTGAGCGCGAGGGCCGGGTCGGACATGAGCCGGCGGCGAAAGGACTGGGCGGTGACGACGAGCAGCCGCGCGTCGGCGATCACCGTCGCGGTGACCGGGAAGTCGGCGCAGTCGAACATCGCCGCCTCGGCGAAGGACTCGCCGCGATTGATCAGGCTGATGACGCTCTGGTGGCCGTTCGGGCTGATCCGGTGCAGCATCACGCAGCCGTCGAGCACGACGTAGAAGCGCGTGGCGGGCTCCCCCTGGTGGAAGAGGACCGTGCGGCGCGAGACATCGGCGACGCTCGCCTCCCCGATGATCTCGGCACGCTTGGCCTGGGAGAGGTCGGCGAACATCGGCAGCCGTCCGAGCCGCGCTGCATCCGCCGCGCTCAGACCGCGCAATGGCGGCGAGCCGCCCTGATCCGAGGGTGGCCCACACGCCTGCATTGTCATTCCCCCTGAGCGTCGACCCGCCCTCTCTTCGGGGGATCGTTTGACGGCGAGAGTGC
>CAZGUW010000224.1:0-5135 GCA_964528705.1 uncultured Geminicoccaceae bacterium | reverse complement strand
CAAGGTGGCGCGCCTTCACCCGGCCCTAGCTGGCCGGATTCAGGCAAGCCAACCGGAGGTGGGCATGGAGATCGTCCTCTTCACCGTCGTGGCGGCGGTGCTCTACCTCGCTGCGGACCGGCTTCTCGTCCTTGTCGAGCGGCTGCGGGGCGCGCCCCTGCCGGGGCGCTCGCTCGTCTTCTTCCTCCTGCTGCTCGCCCTGGCGCTGCCGACCTTCGCGCTGATCCGTCACCTCGCCGGCGCTTGACGCCGGTCAAGGACAGGGCGGCGAATGGGGCCCTAGCGTCGACCATCAGTGCATTCGCGTGCGCCGGCGGAGCAACGCCAGCCGGCGATCGTGACCGGAGGGGAGCTCGGGCATGGCACGACAAGAAACGGACAAGGACGTCGCGGCCCGGCCGCACGTCATGCAGCGGCTGCTCGACAACCCGTTCCTCCTGGTCTTCCTCGGCGTGACCATGCCGACGGTCCTCTACCTGATCTGGGGCATCATGGAGATCACCCAGATCCCGCTCGCCCCGTCCTGAGCACCTGGGAGATCGCCATGGCGCTCCTGCCGCCGAAGAACCGGTTGTGGTGGAACGAACCCCTGCACCGGATGGAGATCATCTGGATCACCATCGCCTTTCTCTGGGGCATCGCGATGTTCTCCACCATGATCTGGTGGCACATTTACGGTGAGCAGAACCTCTCCAACGAATCCTACCGGATCCTGCCCGAGGTCTATGCCGAACGGGTGGACGAGATGATCGAGGCGTACCAGGTCGGCGAGGACGAGTTCGGCATGCCCATCGTCCGCCCGCCGGTCGGCGCCGACATCTACCTCCAGGCACGGCTCTGGGACTGGTCGCCGATCCTCGAGCTGGTCGAGGGCGAGACCTACCGGCTGCACATCTCCTCGATCGACTGGCAGCACGGCTTCTCGCTGCAGCCGACCAATATCAACCTGCAGATCCACCCGGGCTACGAGATGGTGGTGACGCTGACGCCCAACGAGGCGGGCGAGTTCGGCATCGTCTGCAACGAGTTCTGCGGCATCGGCCATCACCTGATGACCGGCCGGATCAACGTCCTCGACCGGGAGGCGGCGCTGGCCGCCGGCATGGAACTGGCGGCGGGAGAGTAGCCATGGCGAGCATTGCGGTTCCCGGACGCGCGGTCGCGGAGGAGCGTTTCCGCACCTGTCCCGACACCGGGCTCGAGGTGCATGCCAGGACGGAGACGCTGATCCGCGTCAACGTGCTCACCGCGGTCGTCTTCCTCGCCGTCGGGGGGCTCTTCGGCCTGCTCATCGCCCTGACCCGCTGGCAGGCAATTCATCTCCTGCCGGCCGAGTGGTTCTATCTCCTGCTGACCGCGCACGGTGCCGCGGTGCTCATCTTCTGGATCATGTTCTTCGAGGTGGCGCTCTTCTACTTCACCTCGGCGGTGGTCCTGAACTCGCGGCTGGCGACGCCCATGCTCGCCTGGGTCGCCTACATCCTGATGCTGGTCGGGGCGCTGGTCGCCACGGTGGCGGTGCTGCAGGGCAACTCCTCGGTGATGTTCACGTCATACCCGCCCTTGCAGGCGGCACCGCATTTCTACCTCGGCCTGATCCTCTTCGCCGTCGGCATGCTCGTCACCTGCTTCATCTTCCTCGGCACGCTGGTGATCGCGAGGGACGAGGGCACCTACGAGGGCTCGATTCCGCTCGCCACCTTCGGCGGGCTCACCGGGGCCATCATCATGATCTTCACCCTGGCCTCGGGTGCGATCATCCTGATCCCGACCTACCTCTGGTCGCTCGGCATCATCTCCACCATCGACCCCCTGACCTACAAGCTCGTCTGGTGGGGCCTCGGCCATTCCTCGCAGCAGGTGAACGTCACCCTGCAGGTGGTCGTCTGGTACACCATCGCCGCCCTCGTGCTGGGTGCGCGACCGCTCTCGGAGAAGGTCAGCCGAACCGCCTTCCTGCTCTACATCCTCTTCCTGCAGCTCGCCTCGGCGCACCACCTCCTGGTGGAGCCCGGCCTCAGCTCGGCCTGGAAGATCTTCAACACCAGCTACGCCATGTACCTCGCGGTCCTGGGCTCGATGATCCACGGCATGAGCGTGCCGGGCGCCATCGAGGCGGCGCAGCGCCGGCTCGGCCATACCAAGGGCATCTTCGGCTGGCTCCGCGAGGCGCCCTGGGGCAACCCGGCCTTCGCCGGCATGTTCCTCTCGCTCGTGCTCTTCGGCTTTCTCGGCGGCATCAGCGGCGTCATCCTCGGCACCGAGCAGATCAACATCCTGATGCACAACACCCTCTACGTCCCGGGGCACTTCCACGCCACGGTGGTCTGCGGCACCACGCTGGCCTTCATGGCCATCACCTACCTCCTGATCCCGATCTTCTTCCGGCGCGATCTCGCCTTCCCCAGGATGGCGAAGTGGCAGCCTTACGTCTTCGGCGCCGGTGCCGCCGGGATCTCGCTCTTCATGATGGGGGCCGGCACGCTCGGTGTCGCCAGACGGCACTGGGACATCACCTTCACCGACGCGCTCATCTCCTTCGATTACCCGGCCACGGCCTTTCTGATGCTCGGCCTGAATGGCCTCTCGGCCATCGTCGCAGCGGTCGGCGGCGTGATGTACGTGGTCGTGGTCTTCGGCTCGATCCTCGCAGGCAAGCGGCGGACCGCCGACGAGGCGAAGACCAACCCCATCGCACCCGGGGCCGTGGCGCTGCGGACCTATGGCAGCGAGGGGACGCTGAAGCTGCCCGGCACCATCGTGCTGATCTCGGTCTTCTTCATCGCCTTCGCCCTCTACTACTTCATCAACTGGCGCTTCCTTGCCGGCATCTGGACGATGAGCTGATCCGCCATGCGGCCGGCCCAGCCCCTCGTCCAGCACATCGTCTCGGTCTTCAAGCTCCGGATCGCGGTCGTCATCGCCCTCAGCGCCCTGGCGGGCGTGGCGGTGGCACCGGGTGCCCCGCTCTCGCCCTTGCAGATCGCCGTGCTGACCCTGGCCGTGCTGCTCTCCTCGGGTGCGGCCGGTGCCTTCAACCAGCTCTTCGAGCGCGATCTCGACGCGCTGATGGTCCGCACCCGAAGGCGGCCGTTCGCCAGCGGCGAGTGGCAGGCCGGCCCCCTCTGGTGGGCGCTGATCATGGCGATCCTCGCCATGGGCGTCGGGCTCGCGGCCCTGGTCCTCAACGTGACCACCGCCGTCATGCTCTTCCTCGGCGCCTTCACCTACGGCGTCGTCTACACGGTCTGGCTGAAGCGCCGCACGGTCTGGAACATCGTCATCGGCGGGCTCGCCGGCAGCTTCGCGGTGCTCGCCGGGGCCGCCGCCGTCGACCCGAACCCGAGCGCCGCCCCGCTCGTCCTCGCCGTCGTGCTCTTCCTCTGGACGCCGCCGCATTTCTGGTCCCTCGCGCTCATGGCCAAGGACGACTACGCCGCCAACGGCGTGCCGATGCTGCCGGCCGTCAAGGGCGACGCCTTCACCGCCTGGGCCATCCTCGTCCACGCCATCGCGCTCGCGGTGCTCGCCGTGGTGCCGTTCTTCCTCGGCATGGGCTGGCTCTACCTCGGCGCCGCCGTGGCGGGCGGTGCGTATTTCGTCAAGACCAGCGTCGCCCTGGTGCTGCGACCGAGCCGGGCCACCGCCTTCGCCAACTTCAAGAGCTCGCTCCTGCAGCTCTCGCTGCTCCTCCTGGGCGCCATGGGCGATGCGACGCTCCTGGGCTAGGCACCTGATCGGGGCGTTTCTGCTCTGCGTCGCCCTGCCGAGCCCGGCGCCGGCACAGACGGCCCCCAACCCCTTCGACGAGCAGGCCGCTCTCGCCTACAGCCAGGCCGCCATCGGCCGGAGCGTCTCGCCCCACGCCTTTCTCGACGATGCAGGCAAGGGCGTGAATCTCGGCGATTTCCGCGGCCGGCCGCTGGTCCTGAATCTCGTCTTCACCGCCTGCTCCACGACCTGCCCGGTCATCGTCCAGTCGCTGCACCGCAGCGTCCAGATCGCCAACGGTGCCCTCGGGCCCGACGCCTTCTCCGTCGTCACCATCGGCTTCGACACGGATCGCGACACGCCCGAGCAGATGCGCGCCTTTCGCGCCGACCAGGGCGTGCGCCTGGCGAACTGGTCCTTCCTCAGCGCCGACGCGGCGACCATCGAGGCCCTTTCGGCCGAGGTCGGCTTCATCTACTTCCCCTCGCCGCGCGGCTTCGACCACCTGACCACCACCACCATCCTCGATGCCGACGGCAAGGTCTTCCGTCAGGTCTACGGCGACGCCTTCGAGCCGCCGGCCGTGGTCGAGCCGCTCAAGGACCTGGTCTGGGGCCGGTTCAGCCCGGTCACCGGCCTCGAGGGTGCGTGGAACCGAATCAGGCTGCTCTGCACCCTCTATGACCCGAAGAACGACCGCTACCGGTTCGATTACGGGATCTTCATCGGGCTGATCGCCGGCCTCGTCTGCCTCGGCGGCATCGCCGTCGTGCTGGCGCGCGCCTGGCTCGCCACCCGCCGCCGGCCGGACCCGGCGCCGGCCCTGCCGGCGCGGCGGTAGCGGGCATGGACCTGCTGCGTCGTACCCTGCGCGCGGGCTTCGCCCGCCTCGAGGCGCTCCTGGATCAAGTCTTCCCGCCGGCCTGGCAGCCGCTCTACCACCTCGGTGCCCTCGCCTTCTTCTGCCTCTGGATCGTCTTCGTCAGCGGCCTATACGTCTACGCCTTCTTCGACACCGGCACGGTGGACGCCTTCGCGTCCGTCGAGAACATGAGCACCAGCTACTGGTACCATGCCGGGGTGATGCGCAGCCTGCACCGCTACGCCTCGGACGGCATGGTGCTCTTCATGGCGGCGCATCTGCTCCGCGAGTTCTCCCTCGACCGCTACCGCGGGGCGCGCTGGTTCACCTGGGTCACTGGCGTGGTCATCATCTGGCTCGTCTACGTCTCCGGCATCACCGGCTACTGGCTGGTCTGGGACGAGCTTGCCCAGTTCGTCGCGATCCGGACCTCCGAGCTGGTCGACGCCATCGGCATCTTCGGCGAGCCCATCGCCCGCAACTTCCTGACGCCCGGCAGCCTCGACGCCCATCCGACGACATCGAATGGATGGTTCTCGTAGATGAACCGGGTGAGTCCGCC
>CAZGUW010000223.1:7366-8293 GCA_964528705.1 uncultured Geminicoccaceae bacterium | reverse complement strand
GAGGGCTTGCCCCGCGCCTGCGCAGATGCCACACGAAGCACCGGTTGCCGGCGGATCATCGATCCTGGCCGGTCTGGGAATCTGCACGGGGAGGATCCGGAACATGGACGTCAAGGGCAAGAAGGCACTCGTCTTCGGGGGCACGTCGGGCATCGGGCTCGCGACGGCGAAGCGGCTCGCCGCACTGGGCGCCGAGGTCGTGGCGATCAGCCGGGACCCGTCGAAGGCGGGCGAGGTGCCCGCTGGCATCACGCTCGAGAAGTGCGACGTGCGCGACCGCGAGGCGCTGCAGGCCCTGCTCGCCGCGCACGCACCCTACGACATCCTGATCAGTGCGGCCACCGGCGGCGGGCGCGCGGCGGGGCCATTCCTCGAGATGGACATGGACGGCTACAAGGCCTCCTTCGACAAGCTCTGGGGCTACGCGCACGTCATCCGCTACGGCACGCAGCACCTGGCGAAGGACGGCAACATTGTCCTGGTGAGCGGCTCCCCGGCGCGCCGGTCGCGACCGGGCCAGGTTTCGCTGAGCTCGGTCGGCGGCGCCGTCGGGGCCCTGGTCCGGGCCGTGGCGAAGGAGATCGCACCCCGCCGCATCAACGTGGTCTCGCCAGGCTTCATCGACACGCCGATGGTGCCGCTGGACACGCCGAACCGCGACGACGTCTACCGCGAGCGCACGAAGAACAACCTCATCCCGCGCGCCGGCACGCCCGACGAGGTGGCGCAGGGCATCATGTTCGTCGTGCAGAACGACTTCGTCACCGGCACCACCGTCGACGTGGACGGCGGCTGGCTGCTCGCCTGACGCAGCCCGCCCCCAGGTATCCGGCCGCGCAAACCTGAAGAGGTTTCGCGGCCGTGGGGGGGGGGCCGCGCCGC
This sequence comes from uncultured Geminicoccaceae bacterium, assembly GCA_964528705.1. Lineage (GTDB taxonomy): Bacteria > Pseudomonadota > Alphaproteobacteria > Geminicoccales > Geminicoccaceae > SLRI01. The sequence continues at coordinate 7,411 of CAZGUW010000223.1, read as the reverse complement.
GCCCCCCCCCCCCCCGCCCCCGGCGGAGAGGGAGGAGAGGGGACG
>CAZGUW010000223.1:0-7356 GCA_964528705.1 uncultured Geminicoccaceae bacterium | reverse complement strand
AGCTCGACGCCCTCGCCGGCGGAGGTAGCTACGGCTGCCCGCCTGCCGCCGCCCCCCCCCCGGTCCCCGGCCGCGCAAACCTGAAACGGTTCCGCGCCCGTGGGGGTGGCCCGCGACGCGGGCCACCCCCACGGTTCCCGTGCTTACTTGTACGTCTTGGACCAGAGGTTCTCGAGGCTGTCGAGGGTCTCCGGGGTCGCCACGCGACCCTTGGCGAGGCAGCCGTCCTCGCCACAACCGGGGTCCTCGCTCCTGGCGATGGCGATGATCACGCGGACCAGCTCGCTTGAATGGGCGAAGGCGTCGTAGCTGGTCGAAACATCGATATAGCCCTCTTCCATGAGCGGCACGGCACCCGGCAGGAGGTCCTGCGTCGCCAGCCACATGTGGTCGGGCTCACCCGCCGGCGCCCAGTGGCCGGCCTCCTCGAGCGCTGCCTGCACCGCGGTGATGGCGAAATCGGAGGCGAGGAAGAGGCAGTTGGCATCGGGATTGGCGCGCAGCGCGTTGGCGCGGCCGGAACGGAAGAGCTCCGGATTCCATTCGGTCGGCACCTGCGCGATCGTCTCGATGACACCGCTCTCGCCGGTGACGTCGGCCCAGCCCCTTGAGCGGTTCACCGCGTTGATGTCGGTGAGCGCACCCTGCAGCTCGATGCACTGGCCCTGGACATCATTGGCCTCGAGCAAAGCCACGAAGGCCTCGGCCGTGGTCACCGCCTGGTCGTAGCTGTCGCCGCCGACATGGGCCGCCGGCTGCACCGTGGCCGAGGCGCGGTCGAAGGTGATGAACGGCACGCCCTGGGCCTGGGCGGCGCGAATCGACGCGCCGATCGCGGCACCGTCCTCGGCGCGGGCGACGACGATGTCGACGCCCTGTGTCAGGAGATCCTCGATATTGCCGGCCTGACGGGTCGGATCGGCGTCGGCGACGTTGAAGACCCAGGAGATGTCGACCCCGGCCTCGGCCCCCTGCCGCTCCCCTTCGGCGATCATGTAGTCCTCCCAGGCCGATTCGAGCGGATGGGTCTTCGAGTTCCAGGAGAAGCCGACCAGAATGTCCTGGGCGGCGGCCGGCAGCGCCGAGGCTCCGGCCAGAAGCAGGCCGGCGATGGCGGCGCCGGTCGTTGTCGGGGTCATTCTCATGGTGCTCTCCACTGATTGAGGCGGGTTGTCGTCGTTCAATTCCGGCTCCGGCTTTCAGCCGCGGCGCCTGAAGCCGGACTTCAGCGCGTCGGCGTACATGGCCACGAAGATCACGACGCCACCGACGAGCCGGTACGAGTAGGGATTGGCGCCGAGATGGTTGAGGCCGTTCCTGATCATCTCGAAGGTGAGCGCCCCCAGGGCGACGCCGGTGAGGATCGAGCCCATACCGCCGAACAGGCTGATGCCGCCGACCACGACCACCGCGACCGCGGTGAATTCGAGGCCCTGGCCGAGGAAGGTGGTGACGGCCCCCACCTGGCAGGCCGCGAGGAAGCCGCCGATGGCTGCCAGCACGCCGCTCAGCGTGAAACTGACGAAGATCGTCCGGTCCACCGGCAGCCCAATGCGCCGGGCCGCCACCTCGCTGTTGCCGATCGCCGTGACGCGGCGGCCGAAACGGGTGCGCGTGTGCAGGAGGTGGACCAGGACCAGCACGGCGAGGGCGATCAGCACGTCGATGAAGACGGGGCCGAGCGTCAGATTGCCGAAATGGCGAAGCTCGTCCGGCAGGACGATGACCTGCGAGTCGGTCAATTGCAGGGCCAGGCCGCGAAAGGCGATCATCGTGCCGAGGGTCACGATCAGCGCGTTGACTTTCATCCTGACGACGATGAAGCCGTTGATGCAGCCGAGCACCGCACCGATGAGCAGCACCACGACGAAGGCCGGCAACGGGTGCCAGCCCTGGCCCGTGATCAGCATCGAGCCAACCGACATCGAGAGGAAGGCGATCGAGCCGACCGAGATGTCGAGCTTGCCGCCGATCACCACGAGGCCCATGCCGCAGGCGATGATGGTCAGCGGCGCCATGGCATGCAGCAGGCTCATCACATTGTCGAACCGGGCAAAACTGTCGGTCGCGAGCGTGAAGAACACCGCCATGACCACCAGCACCACGATGAATCCGTTGCGCAGGAGCCAACCTGTGACGGAATTCCTCGCAAGAGTGCGGGATCGCGCCATCACGAGGCCAGGCTTTCGGTCGGAGCGTCGGCGGCGAGACTTTCGAGCAGGGTCTGGCGGTTGGCCGTGCCCGGCAGTTCGGCGCTGATCCGGCCCTCTCGCATCACGAGGTAGCGGTCGGCGATCCGCATCAGATCCTCGAGCTCGGAGCAGACCACGAGCACCGCACCACCACCGCGCGCCACGTAGGCGGCAAGCGTCAGGATCTCGGACTTGGCATGCACGTCGAGGCCGCGGGTCGGCTCGTCGAGGAAGAAGAACCGGGGCGACGTCGCGAGCCAGCGACCAAACACCACCTTCTGCTGGTTGCCGCCGGAGAGAGTGCCGACCACCTGCCGGGGCCCCGACACCTTGATGTTGAGGCGTTCGATCATCGAGCGGGCCAGGGTCGCCTGGCCCTTGCCGCCGACCAGACCGAAGCGCCCCGCCAGCCGCTCGAGGCTGGGCAGGGCGAGATTGGCATCGACGCCGAGCGGCAGCAACAACCCCTCCCCCCGGCGATCCTCGGTGACGAAGCCGGTCAGCCGGTGCAGGTCGGCCGGCGTCACCGGGGCGAGCGGGCCGTCGGGGTCCGCAACCCGCAGGCTGCCCCCGTCGATGGGGTCGAGGCCGACCAGTGCCCGCAGGAGTTCCGTGCGGCCCGACCCCAGGAGGCCCCAGATGCCGAGCACCTCGCCCGCATGCAGGCGAAAGCCGATGTCCTGGAGCAGGGGTGCCCGCGTAAGGCCCTCGACCTCGAGCAGGACCGGGCCGCTCGCCACTTGCGGCGGCTTGAGGCGCGCCTGCTCCTCGAGGTCGCCCAGCATGCAGGTGACGACGTCATTCGGCTGCACCTCGTCGATGGGGCGATCCGCCACGGTCCGCCCGTTGCGCATCACCACCACGCGCTCGCAGATGGCGAAGATCTCGTCGAGGAAGTGGGTGATGTAGACGATGGCCGTGCCGGCCGCCTTCAGCCGGGCGATGACGGCAAAGAGCCGGTCCTTCTCGTGGCGGGTCAGGGACGAGGTCGGTTCGTCGAGGATCACGATCCGGGGCCGGGCGCGCATGGCCCGGGCGATCTCGATCATCTGCCGGTCGCCGGTGCCGAGCTCACCGACGATCCGCTCCGGGGCGATCCGGCAGCCGAGTTCCTCGAGCAGGCGGCGGCTGCCGTCCTGGATCGCCGCGCGGTCGATCAGGCCGCCGCGGCAAGGCAGGTCGTCGATGTAGATGTTCTCGGCCACCGTCATCGTCGGCAGCACGTTCAGCTCCTGGTGGACGAAGGCGATGCCGTGAGCGGCCGCGTCGGCGGGCCCGGCGAGGCGGACCGGCTGGCCGTCGATGGTGATGTCGCCGGCATCGGCCGCAAGCACACCGCCCAGGATGTTCATCAGGGTCGACTTGCCCGCCCCGTTCGCACCCATCAGCGCGACGGCCTCGCCGCCGCGGGCGACGAGCCCGGCCCCGTCGACCGCGAGCACGCCGGCGAACGCCCTGGAGATTCCCTTCATCTCGAGTGCCACGGGTGCGGTCACTGCCGCCTCCTGGCGAGCCCGTCGAGGGCCACGAAACAGATGATGACGACCCCCTTGATCATCAGGGCGGCGTAGAAGCTGACACCGAGGAGATTCAGGCCGTTGCCGAGGACGACGATGAAAATGGCACCGAGGAGCGCGCCGAACGGGCGACCCACGCCGCCATAGATGCTGATGCCGCCGACCACGGCGGCGCTGACGATGTCGAGCACGACATTGTCCGTGCCCATGTTCGCCGAGGCGGAGCCGAGGCGAGCGGTGAGCAGCATGGCGGTCAGCCCGGCCAGCAGGCCGGCGAGGACGTAGCTCGCAACGATGGTGCGCGCGACAGGTACCCGTGCCACGCGTGCGGCCGCCTCGTTGATGCCGACGGCATAGAGGCGGCGGCCGAAGAGGGTCGAGCTCGCAATCACCGAAACGGCGAGGGCCGCGATGCCGGCGACGATCACCGGGACCGGCACGCCAACCGGTCGGGCGAGCAGGACCGTGAAGTAGCTCTCGGGGAAGGCTGCGATGCTGACCGAGTTGGTCATCCAGACATTGAGTCCGCCGACCGCCGTCATGGTGGCGAGCGTCACGACGAACGGGATCATCTTCAGATACGCGACCGCGAAGCCGTTCAGGAGGCCGACGCCGGCACCGGCCACGAGCATAATGAGCACGCCCGGCACGGGATGCCCGCCACCCGCCATCCAGAGACCGCCGAGGATGGCGGAGAACGCCATGTTGGCGGGCAGCGAGAGATCGATGCCGCCGCCGATCATGACAATAGCCATGGCCATGGCCAGCAGGCCGAGCGACGAGGCCTGCACGAGAATGTTCGCGAAGTTGTTGAAGCGAAAGAAGAAGGGTGCGCCGATCGCGAGGACGCCCAGGACAGCGGCGAGGATGACGACGATGGCGACGCCCTTGATCACCCCCGGCGCGAGGAGCCGGCTTCTGGCAGTGGTCGCGGTGTCGGCTAGCACGGCGGGCAGGTCGAACCGGAAAGCGGGACCAGGCCCCCGTTGCCGCACACACTCATTCTCGCCTCCCCTCCCGGCGTCGTTGACCGCCCGGCACACATCACAGGTTCCTCGATTTCTTCAAGGCAAAAGAGACGAAATCCGTGGGGTGCGGGGAGATCATCTCCCCGCTTTTTCGTCTTTTCTTCCGCCTCAGCTCGTGACGCGATCCCGCCTGCCGTAGGCCAGCAGCATGGCGATGATGACGGTGCCGTAGATGATCTGGCGGCCGGCTTCGGGCATCTGCATGATGGAGAGGACGGAGGTCAGCAGCACGATGAGGATGGTGCCGACGACGGTACCGGTGTAGCGGCCCTGGCCGCCCAGGATGTTGGTGCCGCCGATGACGACGGCGGCGATCGAGGGCAGGAGGTAGGCGTCGCCCATGCCCTGGTAGGCCTTGGTGGAGTAGCCGGCGAGGAGCACGCCGGCGAGGGCGGCGAGGGTGCTGCAGAGGACGAAGGCGCTGATCAGGACGAGGCGGGTGTTGACACCGGAGAGGTAGGCGGCGGCCTCGCGGTTGCCGACGGCGTAGATGTAGCGGCCGAGCGGCGTCTTGCGCAGCATGACGACGATCAGGATCGAGACGACGATCCAGACGAAGAGCGCCATGGGGATGCCGAGCACGTGGCCGACGGCGAGGAACTCCATGAGCGGAGTGGAGTGGGTCTGCGGCGCGAAGCCGCCGGTGTGCATGACCATGAGGCCGCGCAGCACGGCGTTGACGCCGAGGGTGAAGATCATCGACGGCACGCGGAGATAGGCGACGCCGAGCCCGTTGACGAGGCCGACGGCGACGCCGAGCCCGAGCCCGACCGGCAGTGCCCAGGGACCGCCGACGGCGGTCGCCATCATGGCGGCGGCGGCGATGGTCCATGGAACGGATAGGTCGATGTGGCCGAGCAGGATGACCAGCATCATGCCGGCGGCGACGAGGCCGAGGAAGGCGCCGACCTGGAGCTGCTGCATCAGGTAGCGGGGCGAGAGGAAGCTCGCCGTGCCCTGGGTCCAGAGCGTGTAGATCGTGCCGACGATCAGGATGACGACGATGCAGGCGCTGGCGATGAGGATCGGCCGTGTCTCGCGGCCGCCGAGGGCGCTTGCCACGAGGGCGGTCATCCGAACAGCTCCAGCTTGTTGCGCACGCGGAAGATGCGGGCGGCGCCGATGCTGACGGCACCCAGGAGCACGACGCCCTCGATCAGCGGCTGGAGCAGCGGGTCGACGTCGAAGATGCGGAAGTTGAAGGAGATCGAGCGGATGACGAGGGCGCCGAAGAGCGAGCCCACGGCACCGCCGCTGCCGCCCATGAGCGAGGTGCCGCCGATCACCACGGCGGCGATGGAATTGAGCGTGTAGGCGCCGGCCTGCGGCACGTCGGCATTGCCCGACGAGGTCTGGAGCGTGAGGTAGAGTCCGGCGAAGGCGGCGAAGAGGCCGGCCACGGTGAAGGCCGCGATCTTGCAGCGGTCGACCCGCACGCCCGACATGTAGGCCGCCCCCTCGGCCGAGCCCACGGCATAGACGCCCCGGCCGGTCACCGAATTGCGGAAGGGCAGCCAGACGAGGACGACGATCAGCACCATGAGGATGAGCGGCAAGGGCAGCCAGGCGAAGGGCTGGAACCAGGCCGCGTCGCCGTTGTCGGCGAAGCCGTAGGTGGCGGCAACCTCGAAGAGGTCGTTGGTCATCGCCCAGGAGAAGTCGCCGTCGACCTTGCCGCCCGGGGTCGGCCGGAGGAAGAGGGCGATGCCCATGTAGACGGCACCGGTCGCGAGCGTGACGATGATCGGCTGGATGCGGCCGTAGACGACGATGCAGCCATTGACGAAGCCGGCGAGTGCGCCGACCGCGAGGCAGATCACGATGCCGCCCAGGATCTGCAAAGGCGAGCCGACGAGGAGGTAGCTGGCGAGCGTGTTGACCATCGTCATGACGGCGCCGACCGAGAGGTCGAGCCCGCCGATCAGTGCGGGCAGGGTCTGCGCCATGCCGACCATGACCAGCACGAAGGACTCGTTCGCGTTCTGTATGAGGATCTGGCTGGAGAAGCCGCGCGGGTGGTTGAAGTTGTAGATCAGGTAGAAGAGGAGGAAGAGGCCGATGGCGAGGATCAGGCCGAGATTCTGGCCGAGCCGGATGCGGAGATCGCTCAATGCCCGCCCGCCTGTGGTCCGGTGGCGCCCGCCTCGCCCGCCGCGAGATTGAGCGAGGATGCCACGATGTTGGTCTCGGTCAGGTCGTCGCCTTCGAGGGTCGTCACGATCGCCCCGTCATAGAGGATGAGCACGCGATCGCAGCAGCCGATCAGCTCGTCGTAGTCGGTGGTGTAGAACAGGATGGCCGCCCCGGCGGCGGCGAGGTCGCGCAGGAGCTGGTAGAGCTCCTGCTTGGTGCCGACGTCGATGCCGCGGGTCGGGTCGTTGAGCAGGATGATCTTCGGCCCGGTCATCAGCCACTTGCCGATCACCACCTTCTGCTGGTTGCCGCCCGAGAGGGTCGCGACCGGGTCGTCGACGGCGCCGATCTTGATCTTGAGCTTTTCCACCATGGCGTCGATCGCCGCCCGCTCGCGGCCCTCGACGACGAAGAGGCCGCGGGTCAGCGAGCCGAGCGCTGCCATGCCGAGATTGTCGCCGATAGACATGGGCAGCATCAGGCCCT
>CAZGUW010000222.1:0-8308 GCA_964528705.1 uncultured Geminicoccaceae bacterium | reverse complement strand
CCGCGCCGACATCCGCGACAAGCGCGGCGAGGAGCCGCGCGAGATCGTCATCACCATCCCGGCCGCCTTCGACGCGGGACAGAGTGCCGCGACCCGGGAGGCGGCCGGGCTCGCCGGCTTCGCCGAGTGCACGCTGCTGCAAGAGCCGATCGCCGCCGCGCTTGCCTACGGCGTCGACAAGCTCGAGGAGAGCGCCTACTGGCTGATCTACGACTTCGGCGGCGGCACCTTCGACGCGGCGATCATCCGGCTCGACGAGGGCCTGCCCATCGTCGTCAACCACGCCGGCAACAATCACCTCGGCGGTAGCGACATCGATCGCGCCATCGCCGTGCAGCAGCTCGTGCCAGCACTCGCCCGCGGCCGCAGCCTGCCCGATTTCAAGACCGACCCCGTCTTCTGGAAGACGCCGTTCGCCAAGCTTTGCCGCGAGGCCGAGCGGGCGAAGATCGAGGTCTGCCGGACGCGCAAGCCCTTCCTCGTCGTCGTCGACGAGGTCTGCAAGGACGAAGACGGCAAGCTCATTGATCTCGAGCACGAGCTTACCCCCGACGACCTGGCCCAGATCACCGCCCCGTTTCTCGCCCAGTCCCTGGCATTGTGCCAGAAAGCGCTCGAACAGAAGGGGATGCGGCCGGAGCAGATCGACAAAGTGCTGATGGTCGGCGGCTCGTCCTTGAGCCCCTGGGTGCGGGAAGGGGTCGAGGCGGATCTCGGCCGGCCGCTCGAGATCGGGATCGACCCGATGACGGTGGTGGCCGAGGGGGCGGCGATCTTCGCCAGCACGATCAACTGCAAGTTCGACCCCGACGAGATGGACGCCGGTACCTACGGCCTCAGCGTCACCTCGAGCCTGACCGTCGACGAATCGCCTCTCGAGCTGATCGGCCGTATCAGCGCACCAGAGGGTGGTGCCCTGGGCGGCGTGACGCTCGAGCTCATCGATGAGGCCGGCGGCTGGCGCAGCGGCCGCGTCCCGCTCGGCGAGGACGGCAGCCTGCGCACCTCGCTCGAGCTCGCCGAGGGGCGCAGCACCGTCTTTCGCCTCGAGCTGCGTGCCGCCGACGGCTCACTCCTAGCCTGCTCGCAGGAGACCGTCACTGTACGCTGGGGAGCCGGCGGGGACGTCGCCATTCCTCTGACGCACTCGATCGGTGTCGGGCTCGCCAGCGGGCCGCTGGATGTGATCCTTCGTCGGGGCGTGCCCCTGACGGCGAGGGGGCGCGGCGACCTGCGGACGGTGCGGCCACTTCGGCGCGGCGACAAGGAGCCCTTGCGGATTCCCTTGTACCAGGGGACGAACGAGGCGCGCGCCATTCGAAACCGCCAGCTCATCACGCTGCTCGTAAGTGGCGATCAGATATCGCGCGACATCCCGGCGAATGCCGAGGTCGAGGTCGAGGTCACCTGCGACCGCAGCAACAAGCTGACAGCCAAGGCTTTCTTCCCACAAACCGAGGACGAGGTCGTGGCCAGCGTGAACCTCGACAAGACCATGCCGCCGGTTGACACGCTGGCGACAGCACTCGCCACTGAGGAGGCGCGGCTCGAGGCGCTGCGCGCCGATGCGGCCGCCTCGTCCGACGGCCAGGTCGAGACAGCTCTGCGCGCGGCCGAGGCGCAGGACTTCCCGCGCCGCATCCGGGCGGAGCTGCGGGACGCCAAGGACATGGAGGCGCGTGCCCGTGCCGAGCGCCTGGCGCGCGACTTCGCGGAAGCGGTCGATGCGGTCGAGGACGCGCTCGAGCTGCCCAAGCTGGTGGCCGAAGCGAAGGAAGCTCTCGAGCGGTGCCGCGAAGTGGTCGAGGAACGCGGCTCGGACGACCACCGCCGACGGCTGGCCACGCTGGAGCGCGAGCTCGCCGAAGCGGTCACCAGTGGCTCGCCCATTCGCATCAATGCTCGTCGCCGCGATATCGGGACCCTCGTGGCCGAGCTGCACGAGAACGATCCAGCGCTCTGGGTCGGCCTCTTCCACCACCTGCGCGACGATCGCGGCTCGATGACCGACCAGCGGACCGCAGCGGACCTGATCCGTCACGGCGAGTCCGCGCTCGAGACCAACGACCTCGAGCGTCTCAAGGCCATCGTCCGGCAGATGCTCGGCCTGCTGCCGCCCGAGCGAATCATCGACGGCTTAGGCCCGCTCAGCGACGTCGACAAGTTCTAGGCTCTCAACCCACGGTCCCGTCTGCCATTCGGGAGAATCGACGATGCCGTCCAGCGCTCCGACCACCCCGCCAACCGACAGTGTCCCCAGGAACGTGCTCTCGTCCGAGCGTCTGCAAGCGGCGGCATTTCGCCTCGGTCTCGAGCCGGTTCAGGCCCCCAACGATGACAAGTTGATCCTGGCCGTGCAGAGCGAGCTTGCGGCCTGGGCGTTTCTCCTGGCTGGCGAACGTGAGCGGGCCGTCGCGACCTGGCAGGCCGCGCTCGAGGCGTACGGGCAATCGGCATCCCCGCTGGCGCGGCAGCAGGCGGCGCTGCTCGGCTCCGAGGTGATCGGCCCCGCGAGCCCCGCCCCGGCGCCGCCGGCGGCGCTCTGCCAGCGGCTGGGCCTGCCGGCACCTGCCGATCCGGCCTGGGCCAGGGCCTGGCTGGAAGGATTCGCCGAGCCAGCAGTCCCGGCCGAGCCGGTACCGGCCGCCGAGCCGGATGGCGTCGAAGTCGCAGAACCCACCTCGCCCGCCGCCACGAACGCCGAGGCGCTACCGGCGAAGGACGACTCACAGAACGCGGCGACGTCGGAAGGGCCGCCCGTCGAGGAAGTGGCGCCTGAGCCGGCGCCGGCGAGCGCTCCGGCCGTCGCTGAATCGCCTGAGCCCGCCCCGCCGCCGGCCGAAGAGGTCGCCGCCGAACCGTCACGACCGACGCTCGGACGTGACATCGCCTGCGTGCTCCCCGATGGCCGCCAGGAGACGGTCTTCGCGCGTGGCACCGAGTTGCCGGCCGAGACGGCGCTCACCGTCAAGGCACGCAAACCGTTGGTGACCGGCGGCCCGCCGCTAGCGCTGCTCCTGGTCGAGCCCTCCGGCGCCGAGCCGACTGGTGACGGGCCCCGGATCATCGGTCGGCTGGTGATCGCGATCACGGTGGAGGGCGGCCGGGTCAGCGTGAGCGAGCCCATCACGATCGAGCTGCGCCTGGGCGCGGACGAGGCATTGGAGGCTTCGGCCCATGCCGGTGGCCACCTGCGATCGAGCTTCAGCGTCACCGTCGAGAGCGCCGCCAATCCGCCGGAAGCGGCGACGCTGGCGGCCGAACTCGAGAGGCTGCGCGAGTGGTATCGCCGGCTCGGCGCTTTTTCCCGCCAGCCGACAGCTGGCAATGGCACGGTCCAGCCGACGAGCCAGCGGCATGGCAAGGGTGCGACGGGCGAGCCGCTGCCGCTCGATCCGACCATCGCCGTGGCGCGCCGCAAGGTGCGCGAGCTCCTTGCGGCCGAGCCGACCGATCGGATCGCCGCCGGTTCCACGGCGCCGGCCGATCGCGGCAGCGGGCTCGTGTTCCTCCTCGAGCTCGAGCAGGCGCTCGACCTGTTCGAGCAGGCGCTCGACCGCGCCGGCGTCGACCGCTCGAAGCCGATGCCAGCACCACCCTTCCCGATCCTCGAGCCGGAACGGCTGGCGTTTCTCGCCGGCTGGTTCGCCGGCGATACGGCGCTGCCCGCTCTTCCGTCACCCAAGCCCGCCCAGCCGAAGCCGGCAGCCGAGGCGGCGCCAGTGGCCAAGCCCACGTCGGCCGGCCTGATATTCAAGCGCAAGCCCGCCGCCGCCGGGCCGGCAGCGCCGCCACCGCGACAGCTCCGGGACGATGGGGGCGCCCCCCCGCCGCCACCACCACCACCCCGCCGTCGCCCGTTCTTGCGGCTGGCGGTGTTGGCCGCAGTGATTCTCATTCTTATGGTTCTTTCACCGCGCTTTCTGGACGAGCAATCCTTCATCGACTCCATGACAGAGATCTTCCAGACGCTGCGACAGGAATCGGCCAATCAAGAGCCTAGAGCTACCGACGATGCCGTTCTCTCGATCGCCTTCAGCCCCGATGGTCGACGTTTCGTCACCTCGACGAGGTTCGGCTTATTGAGCCTATGGAACGCCGATAAACTAGAACGGTACATTGAGCGCCGCTACGGGGGCAAAGTTGTAGCGTTGGCCTTCAGCCCGGACGGGTCGAAGATCGCGACCGGTTATCTAGACGGTACCGTCAGACTATGGTCGGCAAATCTCGCCGGCTCCTCGATCGTTCTGGGAACACACTCAAACCGAGTATTGGACATCGCCTTCAACCCTGAAGGCAGCTTGGTTGCGACGGCGGCGATAGACGGTACGGCGCGAGTCTGGGCGACCGACAACCGCCGAAGCCCCATCGTGCTGCGCGACGACAAAGGGGATATCCGCTCGATCGCCTTCGATCACTCCGGCCGACGGCTGGTCACGACGTCGCAATTTGGCACGGTCCGGGTATGGCAGCTCGACCGTGACGGAGCGCTGCCGCTGGTCGACCTGTCGCATCCCACCGATCCGCGCTTGGCCGCCTTCTCCCCGGACGGATCGCGTATCGTCACCATCACTGCTGGCAGCGTGGCCCGCGCCTGGCGCGCCGACGGTCGCGGCGAGCCGCTGGTGGCGACGGGACCCAAAGGTCCCATCGTGGCCGCGGCGCTGAGTCCGCTCGGCGGGCTGCTCGCAACGGCAACCGATGACGGCGGCGTGCAGGTCTGGCCGATCGACAGCCCGGGCGAGCCCGTGGTGCTGCAGCGGCAGGGCGCACGGGTCAACGCCCTGGCCTTCAGGCCCGACGGCCTCGAGGTCGCCACGGCTTCCGCCGACGGCACGGTCAGGCTCTGGCCGGTCGAAGACATCGAGGACCGGGCGATGCCAGCTTTGCCGGCGCTGCCCGTGTTGCCAGAGCCTAAAGAGGAGCCGTCGGAGCAGCCCGCCGAGGCGCTCCGTGACCAGCAGGCGAAGATCCCGCTCGACGAGGTCGAGCCCGGCGCCGGCGGCGACAGCCCATCCACGGCCGTCTACGAGGTCGCGGTCTCGCGCGAGCACAGTTCTGACGTCCACGATGCCGCCATCAGCCCCGGGGGCGATTTGGTCGTCTCGGCCCTGGGATCCGGGGTCGCCGAGCTCTGGGGGGTGAACGGCACCGGTTCGGCTGTCACCCTGCGCGGCCACACCATGGACGTGCTCGCCGCCGCCTTCAGCTCCGACGGGAAGTACATCGTCACGGGATCCATAGATCGCACGGCCAGGGTCTGGCGGGTCGATGGCGAGGGCGAGCCGATCGTCCTTCGCGGCCACATTTCGGGCGTCGTCGGAACCGCGTTCAGCCCGGACGACAACCAAGTCGTCACCGCCTCGTTGGACGGCATGGCACAGGTGTGGCGAGCGGACGGCATGGGCGAGCCGGTCTTCCTGCGTGGCCATGAAAAAGGCGTCACCTCGGCGGCTTTCAGCCCCGATGGCGCCTATATCGTGACCAGCTCAGGGGATGGCACGGCCAGGAGTTGGAGGGTCGATGGCACTGGCGAGCCGATCGTTCTTCGCGGCCATGAGGGGAGTGTTTCGTCGGCGGCCTTCAGCCCCGACGGTCACCAGCTTGTGACCGCTTCCTTCGACGACACCGTTAGACTCTGGTCAACAGACGGCAAGGAGATTCGAACGTTCCAAGGTCACACCGGCTCGGTCGCCGACGCCACTTTCTCGCCGGACGGCCGCTGGATCGTCTCCGCTTCCTACGATGGCACGGCGCGGGTTTGGCCCAGCGATGGCGATGGCGCGGCGATCGTCCTCGAACATCATGGGAATGCGGTCAGAAGTGCGACCTTCGGTCCCGATGCAACGACCATCGTGACGACTGCACTGGACGGCAGGACGCGGGTCTGGCGGGCAAGGGAAGATGCGCCGGGACTGGCCGAGATCCTGCCTCCGGTCGAAGCGCCAACCCCCGCCGACGAATTGACCGCCGTCGAGCCGGCGGTCGTCGGGGTGCCGGCGCAGCCGGCGGCAGCAGTACTCGACCTCGGCGCTGTGCGCATTCTGACCGCACTGCGGGACGGCACGGCGCTCCTCTGGGCGGCCAATCGGCCGGCACCGCTGGCCACATTCCGCGGCCATGACGACTGGGTCGTCGCGGCAGCCATGAGCCCGGATGGTCGGCGGCTCGTAACGGCCTCGCTGGACGGCACCGCCAGGATCTGGCCGGTGGGCGGCGGTGCTTCGGAGAGTGTCCTGCGTGGCCATTCTGATGCTGTGACAGACGTCGGCTTCAGCCCAGATGGTGAGCGCATCGTCACCGCATCCAGCGACGGTACGGCCTGGGTCTGGCCCGCACGCGGCCCAGCGGTGGTCGAATTGGTGCTGCAGGGGCACCGCCAGATCGTCTGGAGTGCCGCCTTCAGTCCGGATGGCGGGCGGATCGTCACCGCTGGAGCGGATGGGACGGCGCGTGTCTGGTCGGCGAGGACCGGGGCGGAGCTGCTGGTTCTGCGGGGTCATCAGGGCAGCGTCTATCACGCCGCCTTCAGCCCCGATGGCCGGCATGTTGCCACCGCGTCGCTCGACGGCACGGCACGGATCTGGTCGACCGCCAACGGCGGCGATCCAATCGTCTTGCGCGGCCATCAGAAGGCGGTCCATCGGGTAACGTTCAGCCCGGAAGGCGAGCGCATCGTCACGACGTCCGCCGATGGCACGACGCGGCTATGGCCGGCGGCCGGCGATGGCGGCCGGCTCGTGCTGAGCGGCCACGCCGAGCCGGTCGACCTCGCGAATTTCGCCCCCGACGGCCGCATATTGGTTACAGCCTCGCGCAGCCGCGCCGTCGCTTGGGGGACATCGGAGAAGCATCCGACCCAGACCTTGCCCGAATTGCGTGGCCGCATCCAGGCGGTTCTCTTTTCGCCCGATGCAAGCACCCAGCCGGGCGACGCGAACCGGCTCGTCGCCACCGACCCGGGTCCAAGCACGGCATTGGAGCAGGCGCCGAGTTCGGAGCCATCGCGCGACCCCTTTGCCAAAGAAGAGGATGCCCACGCTGTCCAGGAGGCACTCGCTGTGGCGGGGTTCTACGATGGCAGGATCGACGGCATCTTCGGTCGAAACTCGCGTCGAGCTCTGCAACGCTGGAAGGAAGCCAACGGGCTGACGCCGGATACGGCCTGGGATCTAGCCACCGAGCAGCGCATGTTTGAGCCCTGAAGTCCGGCGGGCGGTGTCACATCAAGTCAGTCATATCGATTCTTAATTCCTCGCAATGATGTGTGGCCGTCCACTCTCGCACGGTAGCCCACCTGTCGCGCTAGCACGGCCGAGTAGCTGGCGTGGCAGGAAGGAGTGTCGGGTGGAGGTGTCGCTCGACGGCCCCGATGCCGGTCGCGTCGGGGCGAGCTCTAGAGCGAATTCCTAAAAGCTAGAATCATTTGAGTGATTCCCAACCGTTGATGGATGTGATTCAAGCTGTTCGCTGGACGAGGAGGCCAGCCATGTATGCCGCGTCCGTATTCGAATGACCTGCGCCAGAAGATTGTCGAGACGGTCCGGTCCGGCGCGTCGTGCCGGCAGACCGCAAAGATCGTGTCCCTGGACGTTCTCTAGTCCCGCCGGTCAAGGGTGGTTTCGTTGTGTTCGTCATCGCCGGGTGAAGGGTTCTCTACGGGATCGGCGCAGTTGGCCGTCCCAGATTGGCGTTCACGTGCGTGAGCGTCGCGAAGTGGTGTGCGAGGTCGGACCTCGGCCCGCCTTCATTCCAGGGATCGCGCTCGCTCGACGCCGTCGTCCTGGCGGGGACGATCCGCTGGAGAGCGTACTCGAGCCGCTCAGACGGCAACGGGCGCGGTATTCCAGCGGAACTCTGTGCCGTCGCGCCAAAGTCGGTGCAGCAGCACGGCGAGTTTTCGGGCGACGGCCACCTTGGCTTTTTTGAAGCCGCTCCTTTGGGCGATAGCCAGGCCCCATTCGCGCAAGGACGAGGTCCGGTTGATCTTCAACAGCAGCACGTTGGCCGCCTCGTAGAGCAGGGTCCGGACGTTTCCGTCACCCCGTTTGGTGATGCGGCCGGAGCGGTCTACTTCGCCGGAGGCGTAGCGCCGCGGCGTAAGGCCAAAGTAGGCGCCGACATTTTGGGAGCGGGCGAATCGGCCCGCGTCATCGATGCCGGCCCAGACGGCGAGCGCGGTGATCGGACCGACACCCGGCACGGTCATGAACCGCCGGCACACGGGCGTCGTCTTCGCTCGCGCGCGGAGCTGGGACTGTCAGGAATTTCGTGTACGGGCCATGGTTTGATCATTGGTTTCAGGCGG
>CAZGUW010000221.1:0-8314 GCA_964528705.1 uncultured Geminicoccaceae bacterium | reverse complement strand
GCCGGTGGCGACGAGGCCGCCGAACTCGGGGATGAGGGCGGTGGTGCCGACGGGCTGCGGGCCCCTGGGCTCGATGTCGAGGATGCGCACCGCGACGACGTCGCCCTTCTTGGCCCCCTCGATGCGGATCGGGCCGCATTGCGGGTTGACGAAGGGCATGTTGAGCACGGCGGTCGGCATGTCGCGCTCGCTCCTGATCGCACCGCCGAAGGCGTCCTCGGTCTCGGCCACCACGATGTCGCCCGGATCGATGGTCAGGACCGGCTCGGCATAGGGGCCGTAGACATAGTGGAAGTCGCCCTGCCGCTTGCGGTCGAGCTGATGGCGGCGGCCTTCCTCGCCCTTGGCCACGCCGAGCCGCGCCATGTAGCTCCGCTCGAGCCAGTCGCTCATATCGTTTCCTTCCCCGCTTGAACCGTCGGGAAAGTGGCACTCCCGCTGGTTCTCGTCCAGAGCGTGCGCCGGATCTTCGGGCTTGGCGCCGCGGCCGCTTCGCGTCATTGTCATCAGGTTGTCACATGCCGATCCCAGGGAGGCGTCGGCTCAACGACAGGCACATAGGGCAGGGCCGCCGGGACAGCGCCCGAACGAGATGGCCAGCGAAGCGTTCCTCGACATCGACCGGGTGGCGGTCCGCTACGGATCGACGCCGGTGCTGCACGACCTCTCGCTGACGGTCGGCAAGGGCGAGCTCGTGGCGCTGCTCGGTTCGTCGGGCTGCGGCAAGACCACGCTCTTGCGCACGATCGCCGGTTTTCTCAGCCCTTCGAGCGGGCGCTTGCGGATCGGCGAGCGCGACATCACGCATCTCGCCCCGGACCGGCGCGACATGGCCATGGTCTTCCAGTCCTATGCGCTCTGGCCGCACATGTCGGTGGCGCAGAACATCGGCTACGGGCTGAAGCTCCGGCGGCAGGGTCGGGCGGCGATCCGGGCCAAGGTCGCGGAGTTGCTCGCCATGCTCGGGCTCGAGGGGCTCGGCGAACGCAATGTCACCGCACTCTCCGGCGGGCAGCGGCAGCGCGTGGCGCTCGGCCGGGCGCTCGCTGTCGACCCGGCGATCCTGCTCCTCGACGAGCCGCTCTCCAATCTCGATGCGCGCATCCGCCAGACGGTGCGGCACGAGATCCGCGCCCTGCAGCGGCGGCTTGGCATCACCGCGATCCACGTCACCCATGACCGCGAGGAGGCGATGGTCATGGCCGACCGGATCGTCATCCTGGATGCCGGTCGGATCGCCCAGGCAGGACCGCCGGAGCGCATCTACAACCACCCGGCGAGTCCGTTCGTCGCCGACTTCATGGGCGCCGACAACAGCGTCACGCTCGAGGCGGAGCTCGACGGCGCCAGCGTCATGATCGCCGCCGGCGCCGACCACCGGGCAGCACGGCTCGCCCGCGACCGGCTGCCGACGGTGGACGCCCTGCCCGGGCAGGGAACGTGCCGGCTGCAGGCCTTCTTCCGCGGCGAGGCGGCGACGCTTCTCGCCGCGGACGAGGCCGGCGACGGTCCGGGGACCGAGGCCCTGTCGCTGACCGGCAGAGTTCTCGCCGTCAGCTATCCGGGCGGCGTCTGGCGTCACGAGGTTGCCATCGGCGAGCGGCATTTCCTGGTCGACGATGCCACCTGCCACGCGCCGGGCGATGAGGTCGCGGTGCGATTGCCGGCCCGGCATCTCTTTCTCTTTCCCGCCGATGGCGATGGAGCCTCCGGCGGGCTTTCGCGCAACCAAGCCTGAAGGAGGTCGACGTGCGAAAATTCGATGTGACGATGGCGAGCCTGATCGGCGGCACCATGCTGGCGACGGCGTCGCTGGCGACGGCCGAGACCCTGACCGTGGTCACGGCCGGCGACCAGAACATGGTCGACTACATCAACGAGTTCCTCGCCCCGAAGTTCGAGGCGGCCAATCCGGGCAATACGGTGCGGGCACTCGGTACGGGCCCGGGCGATGCCGGCTCGCAGATGATCTACGAAAGGCTCGCGGCACAGGCGGCGGCGGGGGCCGAGGACGTCGATGTCGACGTTGCGGTCGTGCACCAGAAGATGGCGGGCCAGATGGTCTCGGAGGGCCTGCTCGAGAGCTATCGCGGCAAAATCGGGACGGGGGACCTCGTGACCCGCGACACGGCGAAAATGGCGCTCGGCACGGATGTCGACGGCTATGTCATGCCGATGTTCCACAGCCAGACGGCGATCGCCTACAATCCGGCGCTGGTGCCGGAGCCGCCGCAGACCTACGCGGAGCTGGTCGCCTGGGTCGAGGAGAACCCCGGCGCTTTCGGCTATAACGGCATCAAGGGCGGGATGTCGGGTGTCAGCTTCGTCATGGGCTGGATGTACGCCTTCACCGACCAGGGCGAGCAGCTCATGAACGGGCCGTTCGACGAGTCGACCGAGGCTGCCTGGGCCGAGGCGCTGGCCTCGCTCAAGTCCTTCAACGAGAACGTCACCTTCAGCCCGGGCAATGCCGGCACGCTCGACATGCTCAATCGCGGCGAAATCGCGATGGGGCCGGTCTGGGTCGACATGTTCTACACCTGGCAGGCGGACGGCCGGCTGAACCCGGACCTCAAGCTCTCGCTCATCGGCCCCGGCATGCCCGGCCAGCCGATGTACTACGTCGTGCCGGAAGGGGCTGCCAACGGCGAGCTCGCGGAGAAGTTCATCGAGCTCGCCACCAGCCCGGCGGTGCAGGCCGAGGGTATCGTCGAGCGCTTCAACTGGTATCCTGGCATCGACGCGCAGCACGTCCAGGCGGAGCTGGACGATGCGACCTGGCAGCGGCTCTTCGCCGATGTCGGGCCGGAGGAGCTGGCCGAGAAGGGCAAGCCCTTCCCGATCGGCCCCTATTTCGACGCCATCCTGGAGGCCTACGAGCGCCAGGTGACGAACTGACCGAGGCCAGCGGGGGCGTCCGCAAGGGCGCTCCCGCCCTGCCGCCGCGATGAAGGCGAGCCCCTATCTCGGGCCGCTCCTGGTGCTGCCGGCGCTTGGCGTCATCCTGCTGCTCTTCGTCTGGCCGCTGCTCTATTCGCTCGCCGGGGCCTTCGTGACCGGCGAGGGCTGGGGGCTCGACAATTTCGCGAAGGCGGTCGAGCTCTACCGGAGCGACATCCTCTTTTCCTTTCTCATCGTCGGGATCTCGACCCTCCTGATCGCCGTCTTCGCGGTCGCCATCGGCGGCTATCTGGTGCTCGGCAACAACCCGCGGGCGCAGGCGATCCTGCGCTGGCTCTATCGCTGGCCGCTCTTCATCCCGTTCATCGTGGCGGGCCAGCTGATGCGGACGTTCCTCGCGAAGAACGGGCTCATGAACGGCATGCTGGTCGAGGCGGGGCTGCTGACGCCCCTGCAGACCATGAGCTTCCTCGACTGGCGCGGCATCGTCGTCGCCTTCGTCTGGAAGCAGACGCCGTTCGTGGCGCTGCTGGTCGCGGGTGCGATGGCGGGGCTGGACCGGTCGATGTTCGAGGCGGCGCGCAATCTCGGCGCCTCGCGGCTGCGCATCCTCATCGAGATCGTCGTGCCGCAGGTGATGCAGACGCTGCTGGTCGGCCTCATCCTCAGCTTCGTCATCATGCTCTCGGTGCTCTCGGTGCCGCTCATGATCAACGCCCAGACGCCCACCATGATCACCGCCAACATGGCCTTCCGCATCAACGCCTATGGCGATTACGGGGTCGCCAACGCGCTCGGCGTGATCTCCTACCTGATGGCCGGGGCCGTCGCCTGGATCTATCTGCGCTATGCCGTGCGCGAGCGCATGGAGCAGCAGCGATGATCCTGCGGTGGCTGCTGCGCGGGCTGTGCCTCGGGCTGCTCGCCTTCGTCGTGTTCGGGCCGCTCGCCAACATGGTGCTCTGGGCTTTCACCGAGCGCTGGTACTTCCCGCACGCCCTGCCGATCGAGTACGGCTTCAGCTTCTGGGGGCGGGTCTTCGCGCCGCGTGGCGGGGCGATCGAATCGCTCGTCAACAGCGCGCTGATCGCCGTCGGCACGGTGGTCATGTCGCTCGCCTTGGCAGTGCCGGCTGGCTATGCGCTGGCCCGGCTCCGGCTGCCGTTCCGGAGCCTGATCCTGCTCGCTTTCCTCCTGCCGCAGGCCTTCCCGAACCTGCCCGTCTACATCAACATCGCCCGGATCTTCTACGGCTTCGGGCTGAACGGGACCTATCTCGGCGTCGTTCTCGTCCACACCAGCCACGGCCTCGTCTATGCCGTCTGGATCGCCACGGCGGCCTTCGCCGCGGTCGAGCACGAGCTCGAGGAGGCGGCGCGCAACATCGGAGCGGGCCCCCTGCACACCTTCCGGACGATCACCCTGCCGCTCGCCGCACCGGGGTTGATGGCGAGCGCCATCTTCGTTTTCCTCGAATCGCTCGACGAGTTCACCGGCACCTATTTCGTCGGCGCCCCGGACGTCCAGACCCTGCCGCTCCTGCTCTACAGCGCCAGCGCCGGCGGCAACTACCAGATCGCTTCGATCACGGCGCTCATACTGCTCGTGCCGTCGATCGCCTTCATGCTGGTAGTCGAGCGTTTCCTGCGGGCGGAGGTGCTGGCGAAGGTAGGGCGTTAGAGGCCGCTCAGGCGACTGTCTCCTGCGTCAGCGTGCCTTCGGTGAACGCAATGCTGTCGAGGCTGGTGGCGCCGTTGACGATGACGACGTCGAGGTCGGTGCCGACCCAGAGGGCGACCGAGTCCGTCGATTTTACGTGCGCGACGAGCTCGCTGCCGCCGAGGTCGATGAGGTCCTCGAGCGGGTCGTAGTCCTGGATGATGTCGGTCTCGCGGATGCCGTTGGCGAGCTCGTCGCCGAAGACGTGGGTGTCGGCACCGCTCTGGCCGTAGGCGACGTCGGCGATGCCGGGGCCGGAGACGATGATGTCGTTGCCGGCGCCGGCATAGAGCCAGTCATTGCCGTCGCCGCCGAGGAGGGCGTCGTCGCCGTTGTCGCCGGTGAGCACGTCGGCGCCGGCGAGGCCGTGGAGGACGTCGTCGCCGGCCCGGCCCGAGAGCCTGTCGTTTTTCGACGAGCCGACCAGGAGATCGTTCACCTCGGTAGCGGTGCTGCCGCCGGTGACGGGCGTGGGCGAGGTGAAGTGCGCGGCGACTGCGTCGCTGTCGAGTGAGGCGCCCTTGTAGCTCAGGACGAGATTGCCGCCGCTGAACTGCTGGACGATGTCCGAGGTGCTGGTGCCGAAGACAGGGTCCCGGATTTCGAAGGCACTGCTCGAATCCAGTTTCACATCGAGCTCGTTGGCACTCTTCGTCGTCAGTTCCGCCTTCTCACTCGAGCCTTCCACAACGAGGAAATCAGTGTAACCCATGTATTCGATCGTGTCGTTGCTCCACTCGGACAACTTGCCGCTGACCATGTTCGACTCGTAGTCGGACTCTTGCGTTGCGCTTTGCGTCAGATTGACGGAGTCGGCGCCGGCGCCGGGCGTGACCTTGTCCTGGCCGTCGTCGGTGATGATGTTGTCGTCGCCATCACCACCGATCAGGATATCGTCTCCGGACAGGCCACGCAGCCGGTTGGCATTGGCATCGCCGGTCAGCGAATCGTTGAAATCGGTGCCGTCGATCTGCTCGACATTGGCTATCGTGGCCTGCTTGCCGTAGCCGTTGTCCGCGATGACGCCAGTCGACACATCGACCTTCACGCCGTTGTCCACGGCTCCGAAGCGCAGGATGTCGACGCCTGCGCCACCGTCGATCTCGTAGTCGCCCGCGGGCGTGCTCCGCCACTGGTCGTCGAAGGGCGTGCCGACGAAACGCTGGAAGTTGCTGAACGTGTCCTCCGAGACAGGAGTCCCGGCACTGCTGCCGCCGGTCGGACCGTTTTCCTCGGTGGTGCCGTCCAGCAGATCGACGGACACCGAACCCGAGTTGATCATGTAGGAGAGCGTATTGGTTCCCGGACCGCCGTCGAGGTTGTCGTTGCCGGCCCCGCCCGCCAGGATATCGTCCCCCTCGCCGCCGGTCAGCGTATCGTCGAAATCGGAACCGAACGCCGCCTCGAAGCCCGCAAGCGTGTCGCTGGAGACGACGGTCGAGCCGGCCGCGTCATATTCTGCGGCATTGCCCTTTGCCAGGTTGACCGCGACCTTGCCGGCATTGTCACGATAGGAGGCGGTGTCCGTCCCGCCACCACCGGCAAGCGTATCGTTGCCGGCATTGCCCTGGATGATGTTGTCGCCCGTGTCACCGGTCAGCTTGTCGTCGTTGGCAGTGCCCGCCAGGTTCTCGATATCGGTCAGGGCGTAGTTGCTGATCAGGCTGTCGGCCTTGTTGGTGCTCGTTGCGTTGGGGGTGCTCAGCGGGTCGGTGGTGACCGTCGAGAGGTCGGCGGTCACGGTGCCGTTCACATAGACGAAGGAGGCGGTGTCGGTGCCGTCGCCGCCGTCCACGAGGGCCGACATCGAGGTCCAGCCGAGATAGATCAGGTCGTCGCCGTCGTCGCCGGAGAACGTCTCGACGGTTTCCACCCCCTCGTGGCCGATGCCGTAGATCCAGTCGTCGCCGTCGCCGCCCTGGATGACGTCGATGCCGTTGCCACCGAAGATGATGTCGTCGCCGTCGAAGCCCATGACGTGCGACGTCTCACTCGTGAGATTGCCGCTCGCGGTGGCCTTGGCGAGGTCGAAGCTGGCGGGATTGACGTTGAGGATGTCGCCCTGGTGGGTGCCGGCGACATAGACCCCGGTGGTCGTGGCGGTGGGGGCGACGAACGACAGGCCGCCGAAGGCGCCGAAGACCTTGGTCGTGGTGCCGCTGGGGGCGGCGAACGCGATCGGGTCGTCGGCGACTTCCGGGACGACGCCGTCGGCATAGGCAGAGGCGTCGGTCGGGAAGGGATAGGCGCTCGCCTGGTCCACGACGCCGTTCTCGTCGATGACGAGGGCGTTGTCGAAGACGTCGTGGATGAAGTCGTCGGCGAACTCGCTATTCTCGGTGATGCCGAAGGCGTCGAGGAATTTCTGGCCGAGGAAGACCTCGGCGAAGACAGTGTCGCCCGTGCCTTTGGCGAACTCGATACCCCAGCCGGTCTGGCCGTTGGCGCCGGAAGCACTCTCCGAGTAGTAGGTGGGTGTCGCGGTGAGGGTGGTGGCAGGGTCGTTCTGGTCGGCGGTCGGCACCGGCAGGAAGAGCACGTCCTCGCGCGGGTCGAAGTCCGTGACGACCATCACGTCCTCGCCATTGGGTTTGGGCGTCGCCGATTTGTCCATGCCGAGCAGAAGCTCGATGCCGTCGCTGGCGGCGTTGCCGATGGCGGTGCTGAGCCCGCCCGTCAGCATCGAGCCGGCGAGGCTGCCGAAGAAGTCGGCGGCGGCGCTGGCGGTCATCGCCTGGACGCCGTTCTGGACGACGCTGCCGCCGACGCCCGCCACGTAGGCCTCGCCGTAGGCGCTCCAGAAGCCGTCGCCGCCGCTGTCGGTGTTGTCGTCCTTGTAGCTCAGGTAGAAGGCGTCGGCGCCGCCGCCGCCGGTCAGGATATCGGTATAGCCGTTGCCGCGCGGCCCGCCATTGAGCTGGTCGTTGCCGTCGACGACATCGGGATCGGCCTTGGTCGGCAGGGCCCACTTGAAGACCTGGTTCTTGAAGTCCTCGTCCTTGACGATGGGTGCGTCGTTCCAGTCGCCGTAGAGGGTGTCGGCACCGTCGGCGCCGAAGATGATGTCGTCGCCGGAACCGCCGGCCACCACGTCGTTGCCGTTAGCCGCCGATACCCGATCGTTGCCGGGGCCGGGGAAGACCCAGTCATTGTGCTTGCCGGTGGTGACGTCGTCGTGGGTGAGGACGGTGCCCATCTCGGCAATCGGCTGCTTCAGCCCGCTGAACGGGATGTTGCTCGGCCAGCCGTTGGTTATGTAGTAGCGGACGTCGTTCGGCTCGACGAGATTGCCGATGTTCCCCTCGAGCGGGTCGTTCATGACGAAGCCGACGATGTCGGTGTTGTTGTTGAGGAAGTAGGTCCAAGTGTAGTCGTTGTCATGCTGCGGCCACTGGGACCGCCAGACATAGTTGTAGTTGCCGTTCTCGGGGCCGGTGTTCGGGGTGATGAGAGCGTGGGTGCCGATCGTGTAGTTGGCGTCGGTCCAGTCGGTCATCTGCCGCGTCTCCCGTCGGCCGCTGCCGGTCGCGTGCGGAGATCGGTCACCGCGCAGTCGGCAGGCGTGCTGGTGCACAACCTTTTATTGGTTGCATTGAAGGTACGGCGATCGGGCCGGCAAGGCCACCCCCGACAGCGCCGCTACTTCGTCTCCTGCACCCGGCCGGCGATCAGCAGCATGGCGAGGACGAGGCCG
>CAZGUW010000220.1:0-8345 GCA_964528705.1 uncultured Geminicoccaceae bacterium | reverse complement strand
GGCGGCACCGACCTCGGCTTCTGGTTCGCCCAGCAGGGCTCGATCATCGTCTTCATCATCCTGATTTTCTATTACGCCATCCGGATGAACGCGATCGACCGCAAGTTCGGCGCCGAAGAGTGATCGTGGCGGAACGAGGGAAAAACACAAAATGACTACCCAGACACTCATCTACCTCGTGGTCGGCGCCACCTTCGCGCTCTACATCGGCATCGCCATCTGGGCCCGTGCCGGCACGACCGGCGAGTTCTACGCCGCCGGGCGGGGCGTCCACCCCGTCATGAACGGCATGGCCACGGCGGCGGACTGGATGTCCGCCGCCTCCTTCATCTCGATGGCCGGCCTGATCGCCTTCGTCGGCTACGACAACTCGACCTTCCTCATGGGCTGGACCGGCGGCTACGTGCTGCTCGCCTGCCTGCTCGCGCCCTACTTGCGCAAGTTCGGCAAGTACACGGTGCCCGAGTTCATCGGCGACCGGTTCTACTCGCAGAGTGCCCGGATCATCGCAGTGTTCTGCCTGATCGTCGCCTCGGTCACCTACGTCATCGGCCAGATGACCGGCGTCGGCGTCACCTTCGCCCGCTTCCTCCAGGTCGAGGCCTCAACCGGCCTCTTCATCGGTGCCGCGATCGTCTTCGCCTATGCGGTGCTCGGCGGCATGAAGGGCATCACCTACACCCAGGTGGCGCAGTACATCGTGCTGATCACCGCCTACACCGTCCCGGCGATCTTCATCTCGCTGCAGCTCACCGGCACGGTGCTGCCGCCGCTCGGCCTCTTCTCCGACAGTGTGGAGACGGGCACGCCGTTGCTGGTCGTCCTCGACCAGATCATCACCGATCTCGGTTTCGCCTCCTACACCGGCCATCACACCAACACGCTCAACATGGTGCTCTTCACCATGTCGCTGATGATCGGCACGGCCGGGCTGCCGCATGTGATCATCCGCTTCTTCACCGTGCCGAAGGTGGCGGATGCCCGCTGGTCGGCCGGCTGGGCGCTGGTCTTCATCGCCCTCCTCTACCTGACGGCCCCGGCCGTGGGTGCCATGGCCCGCTTCAACCTCGTCAACACCATCCAGGTCGGCGAGGTGGGCAGCCCCGAGGGCAATCTCGCCTATGCCGACGTGCCCAGCTGGTTCACCACCTGGGAGCAGACCGGGCTGATCCAGTGGGAGGACAAGAACGACGACGGCCGCATCCAGTTCTACAACGACAAGAACGCGGCCTTCGAGGCGCAGGCACAGGAATGGGGCTGGGCCGGCAACGAGCTGACCGTGAACCAGGACATCCTGGTGCTCGCCAACCCGGAGATCGCGGCCCTGCCGGGCTGGGTCATCGCCCTCGTCGCCGCCGGCGGTCTGGCAGCCGCCCTCTCGACCGCGGCCGGACTCCTGCTCGCCATCTCCTCGGCGATCAGCCACGACCTGATCAAGGGGACCATCAACCCGAACATCTCGGAAGGTGGCGAGCTGATGGCGGCGCGCATCTCGATGGCCGCGGCCATCGCGGTGGCGACCTATCTCGGCCTCAACCCGCCCGGCTTCGCGGCCCAGACGGTGGCGCTCGCCTTCGGTCTGGCTGCGGCGTCGATCTTCCCTGCACTGATGATGGGCATCTTCTTCAAGCGCATCAACAATGTGGGCGCCAGCGCCGGCATGCTCGCCGGGCTGCTGTTCACCGTCATCTACATCTTCATCTACAAGGGCTGGTTCTTCCTGCCGGGCACCTCGCAGTTCCCGGACACGGCGGAATACTGGGTCTTCGGCATCTCGCCGCTGTCGATCGGCACCGTCGGCGCCATCGTCAACTTCGTGGTTGCCTACTTCGTCTCCCAGGCGACCGAGGAGCCGCCGCAGGAGATCCAGGATCTCGTCGAGAGCATCCGGGTGCCGCGTGGCGCGGGTGCGGCCATCGATCACTGATCGGCGTCCCGTCCGGTTGACGTGATCCGCGGACCCCGCCCATCTGGACGGGGTCCGCACTTCTTTCAGGGGGGCAGCATGACCGGCACGGCCAAGACCGATCGCGACATCGGGCCGTTCCTTGCCCAGCACCATCCATACGACCTGCTGCCGGCCGAGACGCTCGACGGGCTGGTGGGCGGCGGCGAGATCGTCACCTTCGCCGCCGGCGACGTGCTCTACGAGAAGGGCGAGCCGGTCACCCGCTTCACCATCGTGCTCGAGGGCATGATCGATGTCCTGTCACCCGCCGGGGAGCTGCTGAACCGCTTCTCGCCCGGCGAGGGCATCGGCGCACGCGGCATCCTGAGGGACGGGCTCGGCCCGAACCGCGCCGTCGCGAGCGCCGACACGCGGGCGCTCGCCGTGCCGAAGATCTATTTCCTCGAGCTGCTCGAGACCTATGCCGAGTTCGCCCGCTTCTTCGAGCGCCTGCGCGACAGCACCAACCGCAAGCCGATCTTCGCCGCCGACAGCGGGGACACGCTGATCACCAACCAGATCGGCGATATCATGACGCGGTCGCCGGTCAGCGTGGCACCGACCGCCACCGTCCAGGAAGCGGCCGCCCTGATGCGCGACCGCGGCATTTCCTGCCTGCCGGTGGCCGACGCCACGGGCCTCCAGGGCCTCCTGACGACCAGCGACATCGCCGGCCGGGTGGTCGCCACGGGCCTGCCGGCCGCGACACCGGTGGCCGAGGTGATGACCGCCGAGCCCTTGACCCTGCCGCCGGAGGCGCTCGTCTTCGATGCCCTCATGCTCATGGGCGAGCGGCATATCGGGCACCTGCCGATCGTCGACCGGGGCGAGCTCGTCGGCATCCTGACCCGCACCAACCTGATCCGCCGCCAGTCGATCTCGGTGGCCTTCATCATCGGCGACATCAACGAGGCGACCGAGGTCGCGAAACTCGCCACGGTCATCGCCGACGTGCCGGTCTTCCTCGCCCAGCTCGTCGGCGCCGGGGTCGAGGCCTTCAAGGTCGGCCAGCTCGTCACCAGCATCACCGACGCACTGACGCGGCGGCTCCTCGTGCTCGCCGAGGGGAAGCTCGGGCCGGCGCCGGTGCCCTGGCTCTGGCTCGCCTGCGGCAGCCAGGGGCGGCGCGAGCAGACCGGGTTCTCGGACCAGGACAACTGCCTGATCCTCGACGACGCCTATGACGAAAAGGCGCACGAAGCCTATTTCGCCGAGCTCGCCCGCTTCGTCTCGGACGGGCTCGATGCCTGCGGCTACTACTATTGCCCGGGCGACATGATGGCGACCAATCCGCGCTGGCGGGTGCCGCTCAAGCGCTGGCGCGAGTACTTCCGCGGCTGGATCGCCCAGCCGGACCCGATGGCGCAGATGCTGTCCTCGGTGATGTTCGATCTCCGGCCGATCGCCGGCGAGGCGTCCCTCTTCGCCGGGCTGCAGCGCGAGACGCTCGAAGCCGCCCGCCGCAACAGCATCTTCCGCGCCCACATGATCGCCAACTCGCTCAAGCACGCGCCGCCTTTGAGCTTCTTCCAGGGCTTCGCCCTGATCCGCTCGGGCGAGCACCGCAACACGCTCGACCTGAAGCTCAGCGGCGTCGTGCCGATCGTCGATCTCGCCCGGGTCTACGCGCTCGATGGCGCCATCGAGGAGGTCAACACGCGCGAGCGGCTGATCGCGGCGCGCGCCGCGGGCGCGCTCAGCGAGGCCGGCGCCGGCGATCTCGTCGACGCCTACGACCTCATCTCCCGCATCCGCCTCGAGCATCAGGCCCGCCAGGTCCGGGAAGGCGGCAAGCCGGACAACTTCATGGCGCCGGCGACCCTCTCGGCGCTCGAGCGGAAGCATCTGAAGGACGCCTTCGGCGTGGTGAAGTCGATGCAGGCGGCGCTCCGGTCGAGGAGTGCGTGAGGTGGCTTCGCGATGATCTGGAACCTGATCGGCACGCTCGTCCTCGGCGTCGCCACCGCCAGCGTGGTCCTCGTCCTGTTCAGGGTGCTCGGCCGGCCGACCCCGCGCTGGCTGCTGCCGGCAGCGGCGGGCATCGCCATGCTCGGCTTCCACATCTGGACGGACTACTCGTGGTTCCGCCGCACCGCGGCCGAGTTGCCGGCGCATGTGGTCGTGGCGCAGGGCTATGCGTCGAGCAACCCGCTGCAGCCCTGGACCCTTATCGCCCCCCGCATCGACCGGTTCAGCGCCGTCGACACGAGCCGCATCCGGCAAAACCCGGCCGTGCCGGACATGGCCATGGCGGTCGTCTACCTCGTCGCCCGCTGGAACCCGACCATCGAGACCAGCCAGCTCTACGACTGCGCGACGCCCCGCCGGGCGGACATCACCACCGACATGCAGGTCGATGCCGACGGCCGCCCGCTCGACCCGGACTGGGTGGAGCTGCCGGCGGACGACCCGATCCGCCTGGCGGTCTGCGAGGGGAGCCCGGGACAATCATGAAAAGAACAATCACGATCAGGGAACGTCGAACATGGTGGCCAACACGATCCTCGTGGTCGACGACGAGCCGGGCATCCGCCTCTACCTGAAGCGCCTGCTCGGCACCGACGGGTTCACCGTCCAGACCGCGGCCGACGGCGACGAAGCGCTCGCCTCGATCCAGGCCGAGCCGCCGGATCTCGTCCTGCTCGACGTGATGGTCGGCGGCCGCGACGGCTACGAGATCTGCGAGGCGATCAAGCGCGATCCTGAGAAGCGTGCCATCAAGGTCTGCATGCTCTCGGCCAAGAGCCGGGCGATCGAGATCGAGAAGGGCATGGCCATGGGCGCCGACGCCTACCTCACCAAACCCTTCTCGATGGACGAGCTCCGGGCGACCGTGCGCGACCTGCTCGGCCTGGGAAAGGGCGAGCCTTGAGCGAGCGGCCCGGGAGCGAACGATTTGGCCTCCGGCTCCGCTTCTTCCTCGTCTTCGCGCTGATCGGCGTCGGCGGCGCACTCGCGGTGATCGGCGCCATGATCCTGCTCGCCCACCAGGGCGAGGCGCTCCGAGTCGATCATTTCGTGCTCTTCGGCGGTGCCGCCGCTGCCGTCGTGCTCGGCCTCGCCATCTGGGCCTGGCTCAGGATCGACGAACGCGTGGCCCGGCCGCTGCTCGCCGTCGCCAATCACCTCAAGGCCGCGGCACATGCCGGCGCCGAGCGCGCCATGCCCGAGGGCACGGCCCGCCACCTCGGCCTGCTCGGCCAGGCGGTCGGCGAGCTGACGGCAGCCATGGCGGAGGCGCGGCGCGAGGTCGACCGGACCATTGCCCGGGCCACGGCGGCGACCGAGGAGCAGCGGCAGCAGCTCGCCACCATCCTCCGTGACCTGCAACAAGGTGTGGTGATCTGCAACCTCGAACACCAGGTCCTGCTCTACAACCAGCGGGCACTGGAGATCCTCCACGTCGCGGGCGATATCGGCCTCGGCCGCTCGTTCTTCGGCGTGGTCACCGCCCAGCCCTTCCGCCATGCCCTGGTGCGCCTCACCAACCGCTTCAGCAGCGGCCGTCACACGGACCACCCGGACGGGCTCGCCTGCCTCGTCATCGGCGCCACGAAGCTCGGCAACTACACGCTGAAGGGCCGCGTCTCGCTCACCGTCGGCCGCGACCCGGCGACACCCGGGAGCGAGGAGCGGCCGGTCGGCTATGTCGTCATCTTCGAGGACGTGACCGACGAGCTCGCCGCCGGCATCTGGCGCGACCGCATGCTGCACGACGTGACCAGCGACATGCGCCAGCGCATCGCCAATCTCGGCATGATCGGCGATCTCCTGACGATGGAAGGCGGGATCGACGACGCGGAGCGGGCGGCGGCGCGCGAGACCTTCCTCGCCGACGGCCGGATCCTCGCCGAGCGGCTCGACCGGCTCGACGAGATCTCCTCCGACCTCCTCTCCTCCGCCTGGCCGATGACCCAGGTGCACGCGCAGACCCTGCTCGACCTGATCGTCGACCGCCGCTCGGAGGGCCGCAGCCTCACGGTCGAGACCGGCGGCGACCTCGTCTGGCTGCATTGCGACAGCGCCTCCATCGTCGACCTCGTCGACCGCCTGCTCAATCGCACCGCGGTCCATGCGGCGACCGCTTCGTTCACCCTGACCCTCACCCGGCAGGAGCGCCGGGCCTATCTCGACCTCGGCTGGGCGGGCGAGCCCGTGCCCGTGCGCGAGCTCGAGGCCTGGCTGGAGGAGCGGCTCGACGAGGGTCTCGGCTCGATCACCGGCCGCGACGTGCTCAACCGCCACAAGACCGACCTCTGGTGCGAGCCCAGGGGCGGCGACGGCGCCCGGCTCCGCCTGCCGCTCGCCACGGTCGAGGTGGACACCAGCCGCTCGCGCGGCGCCGGTCGGCTCGCCGCCCGCCCGGAGTTCTACGATTTCGACCTCTTCGGCCGGAGCGTGCCGGCGGATCTCGGCGATGCACCGCTGCGCAGCCTCACCTTCGTCGTCTTCGACACCGAGACCACCGGTCTCGAGCCCTCGGGCGGCGACCGCATCGTGCAGCTCGCCGGCGTGCGCATCGTCAATGGCCGGCTGCTCAGGGGCGAGGTCTTCAACAGCCTGGTCCACCCCGGCCGGCCGATCCCCGCCGTCGCCGCCAGGGTGCACGGCATCACCGACGCCATGGTTGCCACGGCCGATCCGATCGGCACCGTGCTGCCCCGCTTCCATCGATTCGTCGGCGACGCCGTCCTGGTGGCGCACAACGCACCGTTCGACATGAAGTTCCTCTCCCTCGAGCAGGAGGCGGCCGGCGTCGTCTTCAGCAATCCCGTGCTCGACACCGTGCTCCTGGGTGCTGCCGTCTTCGGCGCCGAGGAGAGCCTGACCCTCGACACTCTCGCCGAGCGCTTCGACATCCGCATCGCCAGCGAGGAGCGGCACACCGCCCTCGGCGACGCCCTCGCCACCGGCCACACCCTGCTCAAGCTCCTCGACCTGCTCGAGGCCGCCGGCGTGCGCACGCTGAAGCAGGCCTTCGCGGCCTCGGAGCAGCAGGCCGCGATCCGCCGGGCGCAGGGGAAGTACTGAGGGGGCGGGCGCGGCTCAGCCCCGGTCGGACAGCCCTTCGGCCAGGTGCTCGTCGCGGCCGATGTCGCGGCGGCCGACGGCGATCGACTTGAGGACGGCATGCACCTGCCGGCCCGGCTCGA
Source organism: uncultured Geminicoccaceae bacterium (assembly GCA_964528705.1). Taxonomy (GTDB): domain Bacteria; phylum Pseudomonadota; class Alphaproteobacteria; order Geminicoccales; family Geminicoccaceae; genus SLRI01. The sequence continues at coordinate 1,244 of CAZGUW010000220.1, read as the reverse complement.
TCGCCAGGACGCGGAGCGAGCGGCGGGTGATCCGGGCAAGCATGAAGTCCTCGCCGGAGCAGAGCTTGACGTCGACGATCGGCTGGTCGAGCGGGCCGATCTCGACGACCGTGGCCGGCAGGCAGTTGAGGGCGCTGAGCCCGACCGGCGGCGCCGCGGCCAGGATGACGTCGCGCGCCCGGATGCGCACGCGAAGCTGCGTGCCGATGGGGGCCTCGACCTCCGGCACCCAGAGCCGGCCGCCGCTGACCCCGAGCTCGGTCAGCGCGTCGACGGGGTCGTGCGCCAGGATGCGCGCCGGCAGGAGAGCGCCGCCCTCGTGCCGACCCATCAGCGGGAAGAGGTCGGGGTCCGCCATCAGGGCTGCCGGCGGGCCGCTCCGCTCGACCCGGCCGTCGGCGAGCACGACGACCGTGGTGGCGAGGCGCGCGATCTCCGGCACCGAATGGCTGACATAGAGGATCGGCAGGCCGAGCCCGTCGCGCAGCCGCTCGATATAGGGGAGGATCTCGGCCTTGCGCGCCTCGTCGAGCGAGGCAAGGGGCTCGTCCATGAGGAGGAGCCGGGGGCTCGCGAGGAGTGCTCGGCCGATCGCCACGCGCTGCTTCTCGCCACCCGAGAGGCGGCCCGGGCGACGCTCCAGGAGATGGCCGATGCCGAGCAGGTCCACCGTGTCGGCGAAGCTGCCGAAGCGGTGGCGGCGGTGCGTGAACCAGCGGCCGAAACCGAGGTTCTGGCGCACGCTCAGATGCGGGAAGAGCCGGCCCTCCTGGAAGACGTAGCCGATGCGGCGCCGGTGCGGCGGCACCGCGATGCCCCGTTCGGTATCCAACAGCACCTCGCCCTCGACGGTGACGCGGCCCGCTTCGGGCCGCAGCAGGCCGGCCACGGCGTTGACCAGCGTCGTCTTGCCGGCACCGGAGCGGCCGAAGAGGGCCGTGAGCCCGGCGCCCGCCGAGAACGCCGCATCGATCGAGAAGCCGCCGAAGCGATGGCGGACGTCAACGTCGATGGTCATCGCCGGATTCCGCTCATCGGTCCCTGATCCGTCTCGCCACCAGCCGGGCGACGACTTCCGAGGCGAGGAGGGCCGTCATGGCCACGACGACCGAGACGGCGGTCAGGCGCAGGGCGCCGGCCTCGCCGCCCGGCACCTCGATCAGCGCGTAGATCGCCGAGGGGATCGTCTGGGTCTCGCCCGGGATGTTCGAGACGAAGGTGATGGTGGCGCCGAACTCGCCCAT
>CAZGUW010000219.1:0-8388 GCA_964528705.1 uncultured Geminicoccaceae bacterium | reverse complement strand
CACGCCGATCGACTGGAGGGCGATCGCCTGGAGCCCGACCGTCACCTGCTCGCCCGAGGAGACGACGACGTCGTACTCCGCCGGGTCGAAGTTGGCGGGATCGAGCCCGTCGACCCAGCCGACCAGCTTGTTGGTCTCGCCGGCCATGGCCGAGAGCACCACGCAGACCCGCTCGCCCGCCCGGACAGCGCGGGCCACACGGCCCGCCACATGGCGAATGCGCTCTAGATCGGCGACCGAGGTGCCGCCATATTTCTGCACGACAAGCGTCAAGGATGTTACTCGCTTCGGATGGCGCCCATGCGGCCGGGGAAACGTCGAAGGCCAAGGCCGGGGCAGCTCGCCGGATGCGCCACCTTCTAGCCAGCAGGAGTCCAATGGGCAAGCAACTGACCGGCAATGCGCCGGCCGTGAAGCCGCAGCCACCGGCTGCTTCGGCGCTCGACCGGGACGAGGTGGCGAAGTTCGAGGCGCTCGCCGAGGAATTCTGGGACCCTGCCGGGCCGATGCGCCCCCTGCACAGGCTCAACCCCCTGCGCATCGCCTATATCCGCGATCACGCGACGCGGCTCCTGGCCCCCGTCGGTGCCACCGGGCTGCGGCCGCTCACGGGCCTCAGGCTTGCCGATATCGGCTGCGGCGCCGGACTGCTGAGCGAGCCCATGGCGCGGCTCGGCGCCGAGGTGACCGGCGTCGACCCGTCGCCGCGCTCGATCGAGATCGCCCGGGCCCACGCCGCCGCCACGGGGCTCGACATCGACTACCGGACGACGAACGTCGAGGCGCTGGCCGAGGCCGGCGAGCGCTTCGATGTGGTGCTGGCGATGGAGGTGATCGAGCACACCACCGACCCCGACCTCTTCATCTGCGAGCTCGCCGACATCACCCGCCCGGGCGGGCTCGTGGTGCTCTCCACCCTCAACCGCACCGCCCGCTCCTGGCTACTCGGCATCGTCGCCGCCGAGTACGTCCTCGGCTGGCTGCCGCGCGGCACGCACCAGTGGCAGCGCTTCGTGCCGCCCGCCACCCTCGCCCGCCTGCTCCGCCGCCGCGGCCTCCGGGTCCTCGACACGGAGGGCGTCGTCTACCGCCCGCACCGCGACGATTTCGTCACGAGCCGCGACCTCTCCGTCAACTACATGATCAGCGCCGTGAAGGACTGAGGGGGTCGGGAGGTCGGGAGCCTCAGCTGTCGAGCTTGGGGAGGTCGGGCAAGGGCAGCACCTCGATGCCCTCCTCGAGCAGCTCCTTCGCCTCGTCGAGCGTCGCCTGGCCGAAGATGTCGCGCGCCTCGGCCTCCTCGTGGTGGATCTTGCGAGCCTCCTCGGCGAAGCGCTTGCCGACATTCTCGAAATGCGCCTCGACATGCGCCCGCAGCCGCCGCATCGCGACGAGCGCCCTGGCGAGCTCGACCTGTCGTGGCGTCGGTGCAGCAGGCGGCGCTGCCGGTGCCGCGAACTCGCCCAGAGGTGCCCCGCCGCCCGCCGCTGGCGGCGAGGCGGCGGGCTTCTCCGCCTCGGCCTCGGCCGGGGCCGCGCCGCGCTGCATCACCGACGGGGCCATGATCGCCTTCTCGATCCTGCCGTCGCCGCAGATCGGGCAGGTCAGTGCCGCCGCCTCGTCGTCGAACGCGGCGCTGCTCCTGAACCAGCCCTCGAACTCGTGACCGGCGCCGCAGCGCAGCGCGTAGCAGATCACCCCGCCACTCCGCTCTCGAGCAGCGGGTCCAGCCCGCCCGCGTGGTCCAGCGCGAAGAGGTCGTCGCAGCCGCCGATGCCTCGGCCGTCGATGAAGATCTGCGGCACCGTGCTCCGCCCCGCGGCCCGCTCCACCATCTCCTGCCGCCGCCCGCGCGCCATCGAGACGTCGATCTCGTCAAAGGTGACACCCTTCTGCTGCAGGAGGCGCTTGGCGCGGATGCAGTAGGGACAAAAGGGCGTTGTGTAGATCTCGACGGTCGGCATCCGCATCCATTACCTGCTGGGCCGGCTGGGGCCCGGCACTTCGGTCATATAGGCTCGCTCGGGTCGTACGCTACCCTCGCCAGGGTCAGCACGTCGACCGCCGTGGCGCCGCCCGCGATCAGGCAGCTGGCGCAGGCGTCGGTGGTGCTGCCGGTGGTGAGCACGTCGTCGATCAGGAGCACCCGCCGGCCGTCCACCGCCGACCTGCCGCGCCGGCTGAGCGCGAAGAGCTCGGCGCGGATGTTCGCCCGCCGCGCCGCGGCGTCGAGCTGCTGCTGGGACGGCGTCGCCTTGAGCTTGACCAGGGCGTCGACCAGCGCCGGCTTGCCGCTCTGCCGCGCCAGCGCCTGCGCCAGCACGGCCGACTGGTTGTAGCCGCGCTGCAGGAGCCGCCAGCGATGCAGCGGCACCGGCACGATGAGGTCGCAATCGGCGAGCAGCTCGGCGCCGGCGCGCGCCATCCAGCGGGCGAAGGTCGTGGCCCCGTCGGTCCGGTCGCCATGCTTGAAGCGCAGGATGAGCTGGCGCGCCACCCCGCCATAGCGCAGCGCCGCCCGGGCCCGCGCATAGACCGGCGTCGCCGCCTGGCAGTGGCCGCAGATCGCCGCGTCGGCCGCCGCCGCCGGCAGCGGCAGGCCGCAGACCCGGCAGCCGCGGCCGAGCAGGAAGCCGACCGACGACCAGCAGCCGGCGCAGAGCCGCCCCTGCTCGTCGACCAGCTCGCCGCAGGCGAGGCAACGCGGCGGCAGCAGGAGATCGAGCAGCCGCCGCGCCAGTCCCGCCGCCCGGCCCGCCAGCCCATCCGGCAAACGCCCCGCCACCTGCATCGACCGCCTCCGGCAGTTCTACCGAAGGTTGATTCATATGCAGGAATGGCGCGCCACAGGCAAGATCGCGCCGTGGTGGCGCTACGACTGCCGGCTCAGCCGGACGATCGTGGCGCCCTCGTCGTCGAGCAGGTGCAGGAGGCCGGTCGGCTCGACGCGCCAGCGGCGGACCAGCTCGAGGGCGGCGAAGAACCGGCTCTCCTGGTCCATGACCGCCTCCGGGCAGGCCATCCGGGTCGAGCCCAACGCACCGAAGCGGATCTGGTCGCCATCGATCTCGGCATCGCCGAAAAAACGATTGCAGCCACCGAAGCCGCTGACGCCGCCATCGTTGGCGATCTGCAGCGTGGTCTGCAGGTAGTCCAGCACGCCGCGCGACTGGATGTCCTCGACGAGCCAGGCCCCGCCCTCGATCCGCTCCTCGAGGACGCGCGCCCCTGGACCGGCGGGCAGCTCGGCCATCATCGTCTCCAGCTCCCGGGTCCGCTCCCGGGTGTGATCGACCCAGCAGGCCCGGCGTGCGTCGATGCGGTCGAGCCCGCCCGCCTCCGGCCCCACCGCCCGCACCGCGACGAGCTCGCAATCGAGATCGCGGAAGAGCTCGAAGGCCTGCTGCGCCCGCCGGAAGGCCCGCGCGGCACGCTGCCCGCCCCGCCCGCCGCCGCTCGAGCCCTGCGCCTCCCTGAAGGCCGCCACCACGGCGGCGAGGGCTGCATCGGCCTCGCTCTCGGCCGCCTCGAGGCAGGCGCCGAGCTCCGCCGCCGAACCCTCGCTGCACACGCCGCGAATACCGTCGGCCGCAGCCGGCCCGGCGCCGGCGACGAGGGCCGCCAGCACCAGGCCGGGCAGAAGGAAGCTAACCGGCGAGCGCACGGATGAGCTCGTTGGTCTCGGCCGATTTCTCCATGTGCGGCAGGTGGCCGACGCCGGCGAAGCGCGTCACCTTGATCGAATCGGGCAGCCCCTCGCTGTGCTTGATCGGCAGGACCTGGTCGGCCTCGCCCCAGACGACCTGCACCGGCACCTTCAGCCCGGCCAGCCTGTCGCGCAGGTTGCCGGCCTGCTTGCCGCCCGGCATCAGCGCGTCGCGCAGGGTCTTGAGCGCCGCGTCGACACCGTCCAGCCTTTTGTACTTCAGCACGTCCTCGACCATGTCCTTGGAGATCAGGGAGGGGTCGCCGACCAGCATCTCGAGCACCGGCCGCAGCTTCTTCGCCCGCTTCTCGTCGATGAAGCCGTTGATGTAGGCCATGTTGATCTCGTCGCCGAGCGCCGCTGGCGCCAGCAGCGTGGCGCTCGCCACCCGGTCCGGCTGCTCGACCGCCATGAGGAGTGCGGTGGCCCCGCCCATCGAGTGGCCGACGAGATGCGCCTGCTTGACGTCCTTCGCATCCATGAAGGCGGTGACGGCCGCGGCGAGGCCGCGCAGCGTCGCGTCGCCCACCTCCTTGGTCGAGCCGCCATGCCCGGGCAGGTCGATGGCATAGGTCTTGTGCCCGGCCGACAGCTCCTCCTGGTTGAACATCCAGCTGTAGAGGTCGCCGCCATAGCCGTGGATGAAGATGATGGGCGCACCCTCGCCATCGCCCATCCCGAGATAGCGCATGCGGCCCGCTGCGGTCGTCGCGTCCTCCGGCTCCGGGCCGCCGGCCCCGGCCTCGTCGAAGACGAAGTTCGCCTTGAAGTCCTCGACGAAGGCGTCGATCTCGGCGTCCGTCACGGCCTCCTCGGCGACCACGCCGATCAGGTAGGCGACCGGCACGGTCTCGCCGTCCTTGACCACCAGCCGACGCAGCGTGCCGCTGACCGGGCTCTCGAACACGTTGGCGATCTTCGACGTCTCGATGTCGACGATCTCCTGACCCTTCTCGATCTTCGCCCCCTCGGCGACATGCCACTGGGCCACCATGCCTTCCTGCATGGCGAGGCCCCATTTCGGCATCACGATCATCTGAATGGCGTCGGACACGGCACCCCCTCCTCGTTCTTGCTCGCTATCTGGATAAAGCAACGCCCGGGCACGGGTTCCGCGCCCGGGCGTGCCTCGGCGAAAAGGCTCAGTGGCCCTTGCCGGCAACCTCGCGCACCGCCGCCTCGATCTTGGCGGTGCCCGGCACGTAGATGTCCTCGAGCGCCGGCGAGAAGGGAACCGGGCAATGATAGCCGGTGACCATCTTCACGGGCGCCTTCAGGGCACCGAAGATCTCCTGCGCGCAGAGGGCGGCGATGTCGGTCGCCATGTTGCAGCGCGGATGCGCCTCATCGACCACCACGACCCGGCCGGTCTCCTCGGCCGTCTCGAGGATGGTGTCCTTGTCGAGCGGCGAGGTCGTGCGCGGGTCGACCACCGTGCACGAGATGCCCGACTTCTCGAGGTTGTCGGCCGCCTCGTTGGCGAAGTTCACCATCCGCCCGAAGGCGATGATGGTGACGTCGTCACCCTCGCGGGTGACGTTGGCCTCGCCGAACGGGATGGTATAGGCCTCGTCCGGCACCTCGGCCTCGTCGTCGTACATCGCCTTGTGCTCGAAGAACATCACCGGGTCGTCGTCGCGGATCGCCTGGGTAAGCAGACCCTTCGCCTCGTAAGCGTTGGACGGCAGCGCCACCTTCAGCCCCGGGATGTGGGTGAAGAGCGGGTAGAGGCACTGGCTGTGCTGCGACGCCGCCCGGAAGCCGGCGCCGTACATGGTCCGGATGGTCAAGGGTGTCACCGCCTTGCCGCCGAACATGTACTTGAACTTGGCCGCCTGGTTGAAGATCTGGTCGAAGCAGACGCCCATGAAGTCCACGAACATCAGCTCCGCCACCGGCCGGAGCCCGGTGGCCGCGGCACCGGCCGCGGCACCGATGAAGGCGCTCTCGGTGATCGGCGTGTCCAGCACCCGGTCGCGGGTGAAGGCCGGCATGAGCCCCTTGGTGACACCGAGCGGCCCGCCCCAGGCGTCCTGCTCGCCCGGCGCACCTAGGCCGCCCGAGATGTCCTCGCCCATCAGGATGACACGGTTGTCGCGCTCCATCTCCTGACGGAGCGCCTCGTTGATCGCTTGACGATAGGTCTTCTTCGGCATGACAGGCGCTCCTCAGTAGGCCGAGGTGTAGACGTCGGTGAGCAGGTCGGCCTCGGTCGGCATGGCGCCGGCCTTGGCCTCGGTCAGAACCTGGGCGATCCGCTCGCGGCAGGTCTTGTCGACCTCGTCCATGGCAGCAGCGTCGAGCAGGCCGGCCTCGGAGACGCGGTTGCGGAACTGCATGATCGCGTCTTTCTCGGCCTTGACCTTCTCGATCTCGCCCGGCGCCTTGTAGCTGATCGCATCACCCTCGAAGTGGCCGTAATAGCGGTTCAGCCGCGAGTGGATGAGCGACGGGCCGCCGTCGTTGCGGGCCCGCTCGATGGCCTCGCGCGCGGCCTCCCAGACGGCGAAGAAGTCGTGCCCGTCGACCTCGTAGGACGGCATGCCGAAGCCCTTGGCCCGATCGACCTGCGAGCCCGCCACCGACCACTTCGAGGCCGTCGACTCGGCGTAGCCGTTGTCCTCGACGACGAAGATCGCCGGCAGGTTCCAGACCTTGGCGAGGTTGTAGCTCTCGAAGGTGGTGCCCTGGTTCGAGGCACCGTCGCCGACGAAGGCGACCGCGACGCCGCCGGTCTTGAGATACTTGGCCGAGAGGGCCGCACCGCAGATCAGGGGCGGGCCGCCGCCGACGATGCCGTTGGCCCCCATCATGCCCTTCGACAGGTCGGCGATGTGCATCGAGCCGCCCTTGCCGCCGCACAGCCCGTCCTTGCGGCCGAAGATCTCGAACATCATGCCACGCTCGTCGCAGTTCTTGGCGATGCAGTGGCCGTGGCCGCGATGGGTCGAGGCGATGGCGTCGCGGTCGTCGAGATGCATGCACACCCCGACACCCGAAGCCTCCTCGCCCGCATAGAGATGCACGAAGCCCGGGATGTTGCCGGCCGAGAACTCCTCGTGCACGGCATCCTCGAATTCGCGGATCATCCGCATCTTCCGATAGGCTTCGAGCAGATCGTCGCGACTTAGTTGCATTGTCTACCTCCCGTTGGTCAGGGGCGCCTGGGCACCCGTGCATTGCTCGAACAAGGCTCAGAAATAGGCAAGCCCCGTATCCCGGTCGAAGAGATGCCAGCGCCCGGTGTCGAAGGCCAGCCGGCAGGCGCCGCCGCGCCGTCCCTCGAAGTCCGGCTTGGTCTTCACGAGGAACTTGTCCTGGCCGACGGCCGCGTCCACCAGCATGTCGCCGCCCAGGGGCTCGGTGAGCAGGATCTGCGCCGGAACAGCGTCGCCCTCCTCGCCGGCGACGATCCCGATCTGGTCCGGGCGGATGCCCATCCGCACCTCGGCGCGCTGCGCCGAATCACGCAGGATCGCTTCCTGCGATCCGGTAACCGGCACGGCGAAGCTCGGATGCACGGCATGCAGCACGCCGGCCCGGTCCTCGATGATGCAGTCGACGAAGTTCATGGGCGGCTCGCCGACGAAGCCCGCCACCCACTCGTTGACCGGATGGTCGTAGATCTCCTGCGGCGTGCCGAACTGCTGCAGCACGCCCTCGTGCATCACCGCGATCCGGTCGGCCATGGACAGGGCCTCGAGCTGGTCGTGGGTGACGTAGATCATGGTCGTGCCGAGCTCGCGCTGCATGATCTTGAGCTCGCCGCGCATGTGGGCGCGAAGCTTCGCGTCGAGATGGGCGATCGGCTCGTCGAAGAGGAAGAGCTGCGGCTCGCGGACGATCGCCCGGCCGATCGCCACCCGCTGCTTCTGCCCGCCCGAGAGCTCCTGGGGCTTGCGCGCGAGCAGGTGCCCGATCTGCAGGAGGTCCGCCGCCTTCTTCACCTTCTGCTCGATCACCGCCCGGCTCGTGCCGCGCAGCATCAGCGAGTTGGCGATGTTCTCGCGCACCGTCTTGTGCGGGTAGAGGGCATAGTTCTCGAAGACCATCGCGATGTCGCGATCCTTGGGCGGCAGGTCGTTGATCCGCCGCTCGCCGAAGCGGATGTCGCCGGCCGAGATGTGCTCGAGCCCGGCGAGCATCCTGAGCGTCGACGACTTGCCGCAGCCCGAGGGGCCGAGCACCGAGAGGAACTCGCCATCGGCGCACTTCAGGTTGAGGTCCTTCACGGCCTCGGTCTTGCCGTAATACTTCCAGACGTGGTCGATCGTTACAGAGGCCATCGAAGCTCTACTCTTTCACAGCGCCCATGGTGAGCCCGGCCACGAGATAGCGGCGGATCAGCAGGCCGAGGAACATCATCGGCAGGGTCGTGACGACCCCCGCCGCCATGATGCTGCCCCACTGGATGTTCTGCGGCTGCACCAGCTCCTTGGTGGCGACGGGCAGGGTCTTCGCCCCACCCGAGCCGATGATCGAGGCGAAGAGGAAATCGTTCCAGGCGAAGAGGATGCAGAGCACTAGGAACGCTCCGACCCCCGGCGCCACGAGCGGCAGGATCGACAGGAACGCGCGGAAGCGCGTCGCCCCGTCGCACATCTGCGCCTCCTCGATGGCATAGGGCACGTTGTCGAAGAAGCCCTTCAGCATCCAGATGGCGAATGGCAGGTTGAAGGTGG
>CAZGUW010000218.1:3668-8502 GCA_964528705.1 uncultured Geminicoccaceae bacterium | reverse complement strand
CGCTGATGCGATGAGCAAGGACTGCACGGTACGCGTGGGCCGGGTTCCTGGCAAGGCGCAACCCCGGATCCGACGACGGTTTACGCCGAGCACTGCCCGATCAGAAGTGGCAGGATCGCGATCGCCGCGTAGAGGACGAGCTGGCAGAGCATCAGACCGAGCGGATACCACTCGGTCTTGCCGTCCTTGCCCGGCCGCGAGAGCAGCGCCTGCCGCGTGGTGATCAGGCAGGGTGCCACCTGGACCACGAGGAAGACGAAGGCGGCGATGCCCCCGCCGAACGCCATGACGAGCCCGGCCGAGCCGAAGCCCGCGAGGCCCGCCGGCGCCAGCCCGAAGGACAGGCCGACGAACAGCAGCGGCAGCTGGACGAAATAGGCGAAGAGCGGCGTGCCCAGGACGCCCGTGGTCAGCGACAGGTAGAGCGCGGCGCTGGCCGCGGCCGCGAGGACGGTGATGAGGAGCTGCCGCTGCACGGATGCTCGTCCAGGGTCGGTCGGCTCAGCCGGCGACGTAGGGCAGCAGCGCCAGCTCGCGGGCGCGCTTGATCGCCTTGGCCAGCTGGCGCTGCTCCTTGGCGGTCACGGCGGTGATCCGGCGCGGGACGATCTTGCCGCGCTCCGAGACGAAGCGCTGCAGCAGCTTCACGTCCTTGTAGTCGATCGGCGCCGCGTCGGCATGGGCGAACGGGCTCGCCTTCTTGCGCCGGAAGAAGGGCCGGCGGATGGTGATGTTCGGCGGCTCGCCGCCTCGGCTGCCACGGTCCGGGCGGTCGCCCTGGGTGCCCTGCGGGCGGTTGCTCGTTTCCATGATTCAGACCTCGTCTCGACTGTGCGATGGCTGGAAGGGCTCAGGGGCGGTCGCGGCGCCGCTCGTCGCGGCTGGACTTGACCTGCATTACGATCGACGGCTCGGGATCGAACTTGTCGATCTTGACCGTCAGGTAGCGGACCACGTCGTCGTGGATCCGCTCGTTGCGCTCGAGCTCGGCGACCGCCGCGGGCGATGCGTCGAGGTTGAGATGCACGTAATGGGCCTTCCGATGCTTCTTCAGCCGGTAGGCGAGGGAGCGAAGCCCCCAGTACTCGACCTTCTTCACCTCGCCGCCATTCGCCGAGACGATGGCGCCGAGCTCGTCGGCCAGGGTTTGTGCCTGCTGCGACGAAAGGTCGGGGCGGGCGATGAACGTGTGCTCGTAGAGCGGCATCTTTGCCGTTGCTCCTCTGGATTTGGACGACAACAGGGACCGCCGCGTCATCTTCACGCGACGATCCACCGTCACTACAGATTCGCTGCCGTCGGCCGGTACGCCGACCCACCGCGAGGATGGCGCGGTTATACGCGGTTTCGCCGCTGTCGCAAGTGTGTTTGCCCGGCCGCCGCCGCTTTGCCGGCTCGGGCAAATATCGTAGAATGATTGATCGTCCGCCGCCGGTGCGGACTCGCCGTTCCTGATCGGTCGGGCGAGGTAGCGGGAGGACAAGGCGATGATGGGGATCCGCTTGAACCTCGTGATGGCGCTGGTGGTGCTGGTGCTCGTGGCCCTGGCGGCCCGGCCGGCCGCGGCGGCAACGCGCCTGACGACGGAGGAGCTCGATACGGTGCATGCAGGCGACCAATGGGTCGTCGCCATCACCACGAATCCCTTCGCCGTGGCCAAGGCGAGTATCGGTCAGCCCGGCGTTCCGCCGAATACCGGGCTGCTCTGCGTCAACGGCTTCTGCGCCGGGCCGAACGGGCTCGTTTACCTGCTGAGGCCACTCTTCTTCTGACAGGCGCGAATGACGCCCCGCCTTGACAGCTTGACACCTGCGTGACACCGACGCCGCACTTTCATGTGCTCACAACGACAAGTCGGGGATGATGAAACGGATCGCGGTTTTCCCGGGACAGGGGGCGCAGGCCGTCGGCATGGGCCGCGCGCTCTTCGAGGCCGAGCCGGCCGCCCGGGCGGTCTTCGAGGCGGTCGACGAGGCCCTGGGCGAGAAGCTCTCGGCGCTGATCTTCGAAGGCCCCGAGGACGAGCTGACGCTCACCCGCAACGCCCAGCCGGCGCTCATGGCGACGTCGCTCGCCGCGGTGCGGGCGTTCGAGGCGCGGGCCGGCCGCCTGCTCGGCGACATGGTGGACCAGGCGGCCGGGCATTCGCTCGGCGAGTATTCCGCACTCGCCGCCATGGGTGCCCTCGAGGTGGGCACGGCGGCCCGGCTGCTCCGGCTCCGCGGCGAGGCGATGCAGGCCGCCGTGCCGGCCGGCGCCGGGGCGATGGCGGCGGTGCTGGGCCTTGCCCCCGATGCGGCGCTCGAGGTGGCCGCGGCAGCCGAGGCCGCGACCGGCGGGGTCTGCGAGCTCGCCAACGACAATGCGGATGGCCAGGCCGTGCTCTCCGGCGACCGCGCGGCGGTCGAGGCTGCCTGCGCCATCGCGAAGGAGAAGGGGGCGAAGCGGGCGATGCTGCTCCAGGTCTCCGCCCCCTTCCACTGCCGGCTGATGGGCCCGGCGGCGGAACGGCTGGCCGTGGCGCTCGGCGAGACTATCTTCAAGGCGCCGGCGAAGCCGGTGATCGCCAATGTCACGGCCGAGCCGGTGGGCGACCCGGCGCTGCTGGCGGACCTCCTGACCCGACAGGTGACCGCCCGCGTGCGCTGGCGCGAAACCATGCAGAACCTGGCGGCCGGCGACACGCGGCTGATCGCCGAGTTCGGCGCCGGCAAGGTGCTGACCGGGCTCGCCCGGCGGGCAGTGCCGGGGGCGGCGCTCCATAACGTGCAGGGGCCGGACGATCTCGACGCGCTCGTCCAGGCGCTGGAGACAGACATGGGGCAGGGCTGAGGGAGTTGACATGTTCGATCTGACGGGCCGGATGGCCCTCGTGACCGGCGCTTCCGGCGGTATCGGCGGGGCGATCGCCCGCGCTCTGCATGCCCAGGGGGCGAAGGTCGTGCTCGCCGGCCGGCGCGAGGCGCCGCTCGCCACCCTGGCGGCCGAGCTCGGTGAGCGGGCGGAGGTGCTGGTCGGCGACCTCGCCGATCCGGAGGCCCTGGCGGCCCTCGGTGCGGCGGCGGCCGAGGCCGACATCCTCGTCAACAATGCCGGGATCACCCGCGACCAGCTCGCCATGCGGATGAAGGACGAGGACTGGCAGGCGGTGATCGACACCAATCTCGGTGCCGCCTTCCGCCTCGCGCGGGCGGCGCTCAAGGGCATGATGAAGCGGCGCCACGGGCGCATCGTCAACATCACCTCCGTGGTCGGCGTCACCGGCAATCCGGGCCAGACCAACTATGCCGCGGCCAAGGCCGGGCTGATCGGCATGAGCAAGGCCCTGGCGCAGGAGGTGGCGAGCCGTAACATCACCGTGAACTGCGTGGCCCCGGGCTTCATCGAGACGGCGATGACCGACGGGCTCGACGAGAAGCAGAAGGAGCTGCTGCTCGGCCGCATCCCGATGGCACGGCTCGGCCAGGGCACGGATGTCGCAGCCGCCGTCGCCTATCTCGCCAGCGACGAGGCGGCCTACGTCACCGGCCAGACCCTGCACGTCAATGGCGGGATGGCGATGCCGTGAGACGCGTTGCTGATTGGCGGCCATGACGCGGTTGCAACGCTGCGGTCGCAGTTGACCGTCCGGTCGCGCTTCGCCTAGTCAGGGCCGCACCGGTCGGCTAAAGGGCGGGCGCGGTTGCCAGCAGGAGCTAGAACCGGCAAAAGCGCCAACCACAGGTGGTGAAACCAGAACGTCCGAGCGTGCAAGGCACCTCGGCGACGCCGACGGCCCAGGGCCCGGCCATGCGGAGCAAGACAGACATGAGCGACATCGCGGATCGCGTGAAGAAGATCGTCATCGAGCATCTCGGTGTCGAGGAGGCAAAGGTCACCGAGAAGGCGAGCTTCGTCGACGACCTCGGCGCCGACAGCCTCGACACGGTCGAGCTGGTCATGGCGTTCGAGGAGGAGTTCGGCTGCGAGATCCCGGACGACGCGGCCGAGAAGATCGCAACCGTCGAGGACGCGATCAATTACATCCAGGCCAACGCATCCTGAACGTCGGGCGCCGGCTCCGGCCGGCCTCCGGTTTGCTGTTGTGGAGCTGAGCTGATGCGACGCGTCGTCGTCACCGGAATTGGGCTCGTCTCGCCGCTCGGCGGCGACGTCGCGACCTCATGGGCGAATCTGGTGGCCGGCAAGTCGGGCATCGGCCCGATCACCGGCTTCGAGACCGGTGACCTGCCGTCCAGGATCGCCGGCCACGTGCCGCGCGGCGAAGGGGCCGGCCTGTTCAACGCCACCGACTATGTCGAGGCGAAGGACCTCCGCAAGAACGACGCCTTCATCGTCTTCGGCATCGCCGCCGCCGCCCAGGCGCTCGCGGATTCCGGCTACAAGCCGGAAACCGAGGAGCAGCAGGAGCGGGCCGGGGTGCAGATCGGCTCCGGCATCGGCGGGCTGCAGACCATCGCCGAGACGACGCTGATCCTGGAGAAGAGCGGCCCTCGGCGCGTCAGCCCCTTCTTCATCCCGGCCTCGCTGATCAACCTGGTCAGCGGCCAGGTCTCGATCCGCCACGGGCTGAAGGGGCCGAACCACTCGGCCGTCACCGCCTGCTCGACCGGAGCGCATGCGATCGGCGATGCCGCCCGCTTCATCGCCCTCGACGATGCGGACGTGATGGTCGCCGGCGGGGCGGAGGCCGCGGTGTGCCGGCTCGGCATCGCCGGCTTCTGTGCATCGCGCGCCCTGTCGACCGGCTTCAACGACACCCCGCAGCAGGCCTCCCGGCCCTGGGACAAGACCCGCGACGAGCTCGCTGCCCGGTTCCCCAAGCTCGGGCCGC
>CAZGUW010000218.1:0-3658 GCA_964528705.1 uncultured Geminicoccaceae bacterium | reverse complement strand
GGCATCGCCGGGTTCTGCGCCGCCCGCGCCCTCTCGACCGGCTTCAACGACACGCCCGAGCGCGCGTCCCGGCCCTGGGACCGGGACCGCGACGGCTTCGTCATGGGCGAGGGGGCCGGTGTCGTGGTGCTCGAGGAGCTCGAGCACGCGAAGCGGCGCGGTGCCCGGATCTACGCCGAGCTCAAGGGCTATGGCGTCTCCGGTGATGCCCACCACGTCACCGCCCCGGCACCCGAACATGCCGGCGCCTTCCGCTCGATGCGCAACGCGCTGCGCCGCGCCGGGCTGGAGCCCTCGGACATCGGCTACGTCAACGCGCACGGCACCTCGACGCCGCTCGGCGACGAGCTCGAGTTCGGCGCCGTCAAGCGGCTCTTCGGATCGGCCGCGGCCAACGTGAAGATGTCCTCGACCAAATCGGCGATCGGTCATCTGCTCGGAGCCGCCGGCAGCGCCGAGGCGATCTTCTCGATCCTCGCCATGCGCGACGGCGTCGTGCCGCCGACGCTCAATCTCGACAACCCGTCGGACGACTGCCACGGCATCGACCTCGTGCCGCACGAGGCCAGGGAGGCGAAGGTGCAGGCCGCCCTCTCCAATTCCTTCGGCTTCGGCGGCACCAACGCGACCCTGGTCTTCACCCACCCCGACACCATCTGAGCTGCCGCCGCCCGTGGTCTGGCTGCGCCGCCTCGCCGCCGCCGTCATCGGCCTCCTCCTGCTCGCCGTGCTTGCGGCGGGGGCCGGCTGGTGGCTGCTCGGCCGCTACATGGAGACGCCGGGGCCTCTGGCCCAGGAGCAGGTGATCGAGCTCGAGCGCGGCAGCGGGCTTGCCGCCATCGCCCGGCGGCTCGAGGAAGCGGGCGTGCTCGGCGATGCCAGGGTCTTTCGCCTCGCCGCCCGCCTCACCGGTCGCGACCGCAAGCTCCGGGCAGGCGAATACCGTGTGCCCGCCGGGATCAGCCCGAAGGGCCTGCTCGATCTCCTCGAGAGCGGGCAGGTCATCCTCCATGCCCTGACCATTCCGGAGGGGTTGACCACGACCGAGGCGCTGGCGGTGGTCGCGGCCGACCCCGTGCTCACCGGACCCATGCCCGAGGAAGCGCCGGGCGAGGGCACCCTTCTGCCCGAGACCTATCACTTCCCGCGCGGCACCACGCGCGTCGCCATCGTCGAGCAGATGCAGGCGGACATGAGCCGCCTCCTCGCCGAGCTCTGGGAGGAGCGGCAGGCGGACCTGCCCATCGCGACACCGGAGGAGGCGCTGATCCTCGCTTCGATCATCGAGAAGGAGACGGCGGTGCCGGACGAGTACGGGCTCGTCTCCGGCGTCTTCGTCAATCGCCTGCGCCGCGGCATGCTGCTGCAGACCGATCCCACGGTGATCTACGCGCTGACCAAGGGCGAGGGGCCGCTCGGCCGGCAGCTGCTGCGCCGCGACCTGGAGGTGGACGACCCCTACAACACCTACGTCCATGCCGGGCTGCCGCCGGGGCCGATCGCCAATCCCGGACGCGGCGCCCTCGCGGCGGCGGTGGACCCCGCCGAGACGGACTATCTCTATTTCGTCGCCGACGGCACCGGCGGCCACGCCTTCGCGAAGAGCCTCGAGGAGCACAACCGCAACGTCGCCAGGTGGCGGCGGGTGCGGGACGGCGGCTGAGCGGCAACCGCGCACCCGCGCCTTCGGCCGGCTTACTGGGCGGCCGTGAGAACCGTGCCGGCCTGCTGCGGGGCGGCCCGCGGCGTGGTTGTGGTCTTGCCGGTGGCAGCGGACCTGCGGCGCCGGGGCGGCCGTCCGCGGCCGACACGGGCGGGCGGCGAAACGCGATGCGGCTCGGGATGCGTGCCCGACTCCTCGGCCCGGGCGTACGGGGCTGCGGCGAGGGGGATCAGGCCCAGGGCGGCGATGGTCGCATGCAGCGCGAACCGACGGCGGTTGAGCATGATGATCTTCCTCCACGGTTGGAACGATCCAGCCAGCCGGCCGGGCGCTGCCCCGGAGGATCGACCCGGCCGGCAGGGTGACCATGCACCATTCCGGCCGGGCGTTCTGTGAACGGGTTCACACGGGCCGACGATCCCGGCCTCAGGCGTCGGGGCTCGCCGCCACCTCCTCCAGGGCCGCCCGGTCGAGGATGTGGAGATTGCCGCGTCCCGGCCGGATCCAGCCCTCACCGCGCCAGATCGCCAGCGTGCGGGCGACGCCCTCCCGCGTCGCGCCGGTGAAGTCGGCAAGCTCGGCCTGCGACACCGGCAGGGTGCCGTCCGCCTTGCCGATCTTCGCATGGAGACGGAGCACCAGCCTGGCGAGGCGGGTCGAGAGCGGCAGGAAGGCGCGATCCTCGTGCCGTTCGCTCATCACCCTGAGCCGCGCGCAGAGCAGCTCGATGAGCTCGATGGCGAGATCGGGCTCCGGGCGGATCATCGCCAGCAGGTCGGCACGGCGCACCTGGCGCAGCCGGGCCACACCAAGAGCCGTCGCACTGGCGGTCCGCCGGCCCGTGAAGAGCCCGATCTCGCCGAAGATTTCCCCCTCGGTGATGATCTCGAGCCCGAGCTTGCGGCCGTTCGGCGCCAGCACACTGATCGCGATCTCGCCCTCGTCGAGCAGGTAGAGCGCGTCGGCGTCGTCGTCCTGCAGGAAGAGGCTGTCGCCCGGGGCCAGCGTCACGGCCACGGCCGCCCGTTCGAGCGCGGCGCGCAGCGCGGCGGTCGCGACGCAGGCCGCCGGGTCGTCCCTCTGCGTCGTTTCCGGTCGCATGGCGGTCACTCCTTGGCGGCGAACCGGCCAAAGAGACCATCGACCACGGCCGCGGGCAACAGGCTGGTGAGCAGGACGACGCCATAGAGGCGCCGTGGGAAGGCGATGCGCGCCCGATTTCGCGCGAGGCCCCGGACGATTCGCGCCGCGGCGGCCTCCGGCTCCATCAGGAGCGGCATCGGGAAGGGGTTTCTCGCCGTCAGTGGTGTCCTGATGAAGCCCGGGCAGATGACGCTGACACCGATGCCGTCCCTGGCGAGGCGGCCGCGCAGGCCTTCGCCGTAGAGGCGGACGGCGGCCTTGCTGGCGCAATAGGCGGGCGCGCTGGGCAGGCCGCGAAACCCGGCGAGCGAGCTCATGAGGGCGATCTGGCCGGCCCCCCGAGCGCGCATCGGCGCCAGCGCGGGCTCGACCGTGTTGACGATACCCTGGACATTGACGGCCATGAGGGTCTGGGAATCGCCGCCGGAGATACCGGCATTGGCGATCAGGAGATCGATCGGCGCCATGGCAATGGCGCGCGCGATGGCGCCCGCCATGGCCGGCGCATCCTGGACGTCGACGCTCTCGACCCCGACCGCGCCGGCGCAGGCGGCGGCGACGCCGTCGAGCCGCGCCGCATCTCGCCCGAAAAGCGTGAGCCGCCGCCCCTTCCGGGCCAGCCGCCTTGCCAGTGCGGCGCCGATGCCGCTACTTGCTCCCGTGATCAGCACATGGTGCGGATCCCAGCCCATCAGCCTTTTCCCGGCCGGCCTCGCGCCGGCGAGACACTTTCTGGAATGACGTGATGATCGCGCTCGACCGTCTGATACCCGGCCGCCAGCGCGGGTTGATGCTGGTCATGTCGTCGCCCTCGGGCGCCGGCAAGACCACCATCTCCCGCGCGGTGCTGCA